>CAXTZG010000006.1:28781-52669 GCA_964248625.1 uncultured Acetobacteraceae bacterium
GTCTGTGGGTTGGTCGACCTTGGTCGGGTTGAGCGGGCCCACCACCGGTCGGTTCATGACGTAGTCGCCGCCGGAGCCGTACTTGCCGCGCACGTCCTCAAACGCCAGAATATAGCCGTTCTCCACCAAGTCGCGGTCCAGACCGCGCATCAGCTCCGACACGTGTGGGGTTGCCACCCGGCTGGTCATCTCTTTGGCGCTATACGGCGTACGGTCCAGCATGATCGGACCATGCGTCACGCTATGCGGCACGATCAGCACCATATGCAACGATACGCCGTCTCGCATCGGAATCATGAGGTCGCGACGATCGTAGTCGTAGGCCGCGTGTACCGGATCGAAGTGATGCGGGATGTCGCCGCCGCCTGATGCGCTTTCACCCGCGCCCGCGCCCGATGTTGTGCCGGGCGCGGTGCCTGCAGCCTGCTGCGTCTTGGAAGACTGCGCCTGCGAGGCCGCCTGTTCGGCCGGCGGCCCTGTATCGCTGACCTGGGCATGGGCTGCCCCCAGGCCGCCAACCTGCGCTGCACCAATCAGTGCCAGTATTGTCAGCACAGACCATCGTTCCGCCATCAACCACTCCAAGCTCGAACCAACCGACTATGTGAGGCACCCGGTTTTATTTCAACACGACCCGCAACGTCGGCGTGGGCTCGCGCGCCGTCTGCGGGATCCGTCCGCAGCTTGGGCGCGGTCGCCCTCGGCCGGACAGCCCATCCGGCAGACCATCTCGATGCAGGAGGATGCAGGCTGCCGGTGGAAGGACTGCCCGCTCGAGTGTGGGCCGGCCGCCACGATCCATGACCGCTACAACCGGTGGAGCCCCGCAGGGGCTCCGGCAGGCCATCGGCCGGTCACGTGGCGGACGGCGTCGGCAAGATCCACGTTCTGGCCCAACAGGACAAGACGGCATCCCTGTTGGTTTGACTGCATCGCCGACCGCAGGCGCAAATCGCGATGGATGACCAATCTTGACTTTGAATGGCGAATTGAGAGGATCTCGCAGCAGCCGAGGTATCAAATGGCAGTCTCCCAGATCATTTTCATTCGCCATGCCGAAGAACACGACGAAGCGGGACTGACTGAGCAGGGCGCGCCCGATGACCACAGTCTCACCATTCGCGGGTGGCAGCGAGCAGGGGCGCTGGCCAGATTCTTCAATAATGACCATGACACGGACCGGAAGCCCGACACCATTTATGCATCATGCGTCGCACCTGGCAGCGAGTCGAAACGTCCAGGCCAGACCGTCGCTCCGCTGATCGCCTTGATGCGCGATCAGACTGGCGTGGAGTATGTGGATAGGTTTGCGAAGTCGCATACAGATCAGTTGGCGACCGACATCTTGACGCGCAACGGAACGGTGCTGGTATGCTGGGAACACTCCAAGATTGTGGAGTGCATCGCTGCCCTGCCGCAGCCACCGAAGATACCGGCAGAATGGCCAAGCAAACGCTATGACCTGCTTTGGCATCTGCAACGTAGATCTGGGGGGTGGACATTCGAGGCATTGCCGCAGCGGCTGCTTGCGGGAGACGAGGCGCCATAAACAACAAGCAACATGACGACCGTCGCCAGATCGATTGGGATGAGATCAATCGATCAGGTCGATCGCCAGCAATTTTTTCGTCGCTGCCATGAACAAGCGCTTCCCATTCGGGCCACCGAAGCACAAGTTGGAGACGACCTGCGTCGTTGGGATGAAGCCCAACCGCTCCCGCTCCGCTGACCAGACGTGAACCCCGTCAGCCGCTGAAGTCCAGATCCAGCCGCGGCGGTCGATCGCAAAGCCATCCGGATAGCCATGATCGGCATGGCAGAAAAAGCGCCGGTTGGAGAGCGTACCCGCTTCAGCGACGTCGAAGGCGATGATCTCGTGCGTGGTGCCGGTACCGGCATTCGGTATCTCGTCCAACGACAGCGACGTGTCTGAGACATAGAGCACGCGTCCATCTGGTGCGAAGCCAACCCCGTTCGGCTGCTCGAAGTCGGCCATGCGGCCAAGCTCATCGGTGCTGGGATCGAAGCGGTAGACGCTGCGATGGTCGAGCTCCGGCTCGGCAATGCTGCCCTGGTTCGGCATCAGGATGCCGAAGGTCGGGTCGGTGAACCAGACCGTCCCGTCCGGCGCCACCGTTACATCGTTGGGCGAGTTCAGGCGCCTTCCCTCGAAATGGGTGACGATTGGCTGAGGCTGCTCGCCCGGCATGTCCGATCGGCTGATGCAGCGGCGGCCATGCTCGCAGTGCACGAGCCGGCCCTGGGCATCGATCGCATTGCCATTCATGAAGAAGGTACCGTCGAGCGCCGTTTCCACCCGGCCGTCCTCGTGCAGCGACAGCAGGCGTCGGTTTGGCACGTCCGACCAGAACAACACTTCGCGCGTCGGGTCCCAGACCGGGCCCTCGGCATGCAGCGTCCCCTCATGCAGCACCAGCAGTTTTGCGTCGCTCGGCAGCACCGCGGCCAGGCGGGGATCGTCCACCTGGACGCCGGGAAAATCCTTCACCGGGCTCGGCGGACCGGGGCGGCGCAGCAGGCGCCCTAGATCGAGTGCATCATTGGGCATGGCTCTCTCCTGTTATCAAGTGATTGCCCTCTGGCAGTCGCATTGCCGATAGAATGTCTGTTGCCGGTCCGCGTTCCAATACGGAAGTGTAAAAGCGTACCAGGACCATGTCGCTCCCGGTGGCATGGATCGGCTGCAAATGTTGATCCTTGCCGGCATCTGGAGGTGGTTCTGACGCAGTCTCGCCGACAGAAACCAGAACCCCGCTTCGTGACGAGTGTCGTTCTGACAGGAACATCGGTCGGTTCACTGCGTTCGACGGCTTGGACGGGAAGGGCGACAGAAAGAGATGGTGGCTGTAGTCTCCGCTTGGGTCGTGCTGCTCGGCTTATACATCCTGTTCGCGGGAACCGTCAGCGTCACGGAGTTGATTGCAGGCCTGGTTGCCGTCACGGTGACGGCAGGGCTCCTCGTCGCATTGCGTCATGAACCCAGACGTAGCGTGCGTGCACGGCCGCCGGTCCGAATTGTGCTGCACTCAACCCTCGCGGTGTTTGCCGATTCCTGGCACGTCGCATGGGTGCTGCTGCGTGCGATCCTCCGACGCCCCGATGGGCAGGCGGGACAGGTGGTGCGCCAACCGTTCCGGCAGGGCGGCGACGACGCGCGCGAGGCCGGCCGGCGCGGGATAGTGGTGCTGGCGGCGTCGCTGGCCCCGAACGGCTACGTGCTGCACATCCCTAACAAGGAGAACGCGCTGGTGCTGCACCGGCTGGCGCCGGCCCCGGCTACCGGCGACCGTGAGTGGCCGGCGTGACGTCCTGGATGCTGGCAACGATCGCGCTGCTGCCGCCGTCCGCTGCCGTGCTGCTTCGCGCCGGCCGTGGCACGACAGCGCAGCGTCTGGTCGCGGTGCAGCTTGCGACGGCGCTGGGCAGCCTGGTTCTGGCACTCATGAGCTTCGCCTTCGACCAGCCGAGCTTCATCGATCTGGCGCTGACGCTGACCCTGCTTTCTCTTCCCGGGACGCTGCTGATGACCCTGTTCCTGGAACGCTGGCTGTGACGAAGGCGGTGATCGAGGCGCTGCTGGCGCTGGTCGTTCTGGCGGCGTGGCTGGGAACCGCAGGGTTCCTGCGCCTGCGCACCGCGTTGGACCGCGTGCACTGCGTAGCCTTCACCTACGCGACGGCCGGGGTCGCCTTGACCGTGGCCGCCTTCCTGTCCGACGGAGCGTCGGACCGCGCGCTCAAGATCGCGCTGCTGACGGTGATCGGACTGGTGGCAGGTAGCGCGATGTCGCATGCCATCGGGCGCGCCCTTCTGCTGCGCGGCAATGCGCCGGAGGCCGAGGCGGCGGCCGGGATCGTGCCCGGCCGGGATTTGACCGACCGGGACCCGACCCGCGGATGAGCGCTTTGATCGCGATCCTGCTGCTGCTGGTCGCGGCCACCGGAACCGCTGTGGCGTTATCTCGCGTGCCGCGCCGCCAGGTGATGGCGATGGCGGCCAACGGCACCGCGTTGTCCCTGCTGTTCATGGCGATGCAGGCGCCGGATGTGGCCTTTGCCGAGATCGCCGTCGGCGCGGCGGCCGTGCCGCTGCTGTTCCTGGTGGTGCTGGCCAGCGTCCGAGCCGACAAAGCCTCATCGGACGCAAAGGATGAAGCATGAGCCCGCGCGTCCGGCTGGTGCTGTTCGGGCTGGCTATGGCTTGCCTGTTGCCGATGGCGGCGCACGTGATCTGGTACATGCCGACATTCGGTGCACATCCGCTGCCTTATGGCGACGCGATCAACGCCGCCGGCGTGGCCGAGCGGCACGTCACCAACATGGTGAGTGCTGTCAATTTCGATTATCGCGGCTTCGACACGCTGGGCGAGGAATCGATGCTGCTTGGAGCGGTCACCGGCACCGCGATGCTGCTGCGCGGCACCCGCGGCGAGCGCAGCGACGTGCCGCAGCGAGTGCGCGGGCGGCAGATCCTGCCGCGCAGCGATGCCCTGGTGCTGATCGGTCGGCTGGCGACTGGCCTCACCGTGCTGTTCGGGCTCTACGTGGTGCTGCACGCGATGACCACGCCAGGTGGCGGCTTCCAGGGCGGGGTGATCGTGGCATCCGGCCTGCTGCTGATATTCCTGGGCGAAGGCTATCGCGTTTGGCGCGGCATTGCGCGCACCGAGCTGCTCGATACCCTGGAAGGCAGCGGCGCTGCGCTCTACGGGTTTGCCGGCTTCGCCGGTCTGGTGATGGGCCTGCCGTTCCTGAGCAACATATTGCCGTTTGGCCAAGCAAAGGACCTGTTCTCCGGCGGCCTGATGCTGGTGGAGAATCTCGGCGTCGGCTGTGCGGTGGCGGGTGGATTTGCAGTTCTGTTCGTGGAGTTCCTCGAGGAGACCCGTCTGGAGGCGCCTGGCGACGACGATCAGGAGGAGAACGCGTGATCCTGTCCTTTCTGCCCTGGGCGGTGAGCGCCTGGCTCCTCGGCATCGGGCTCTATGCCATCGTCACCAGCCGGCACTACGTGCACCTGATCGCTTGCCTGTCGGTGGTGCAGTCCTCGACCTACGTGCTGCTGCTGGCGGCTGGCTACCGAACCGGCGCACCAGCGCCGATCTTCTACAGCCACAAGCCTGAAGCGGCGGTGGATCCGGTGCTGCAGGCGCTGGTGCTGACCGATGTGGTGATCGGCGCCACTGTCACCGCGCTGCTGCTCGCCCTGGTGCTGCAGCTGCACAAGCGGCGCGGCACGCTCGACCCGGAACAGCTGCGGCCGATGCAGCCGTGAGCCTGGCCCTGCTGGCGCCGGTACCGGTTGCGGCGCCGCTGGTGGTGGCGGCATTGCTGCTCGCCATCGGCACGCGACTTCCGGCGCGTTGGCCCAACGTGATTGCGCTGCTGACTACCCTCGGCGCGGGTGGGCTGTGCGCGGTGCTGGCGGCGCATAGCGCGCAGGCGCCGATCGTGTCCTGGCTCGGCGGCTGGACGCCGCGGCAGGGGCTGGCGATCGGCATCGGCTTCGTGGTGCTGCCGGCTGGCGGCTGGATTGCGGCTTTCGTGGCTTTGCTGTTCGCGCTGACCCTGGTGTTCGCATGGGGCTACTTCGACTCGTTGCACGCGCACTTCCAGGTGCTGATGCTGCTGTTCATGGCGGGCATGATCGGCTTCTGCCTGACCCACGACCTGTTCAACCTGTTTGTCTGGTTCGAGTTGATGAGCGTGTCGGCCTTCGCGCTGACCGCCTATGCGCTGCGCACCGACGCGCTGGAGGGCGCGCTCAACTTCACCGTCGTCAACACCATCGGCGCCTATCTGATCCTGGGCGGAATCGGGCTGCTCTACTGCCGGATCGGCGCGCTGGACTTTTCTGCCCTTGCGCGTGGGGTGGCGGCGGCGCCGAACGATCCGGTTGTGCTGGCTGCCTTCGTGTTGCTGGCAACCGGCCTGCTGGTGAAAGGCGCGCAGGTTCCATTCCATTTCTGGCTCGCCGATGCTCATTCCGTGGCGCCGAGCCCGGTCTCGGTGATCTTCTCGGGCGCCATGGTATCGATCGGGCTGTACGGCGTCGCCGTGCTGGCCTGGGAGGTGTTCGCTGCTTCAGTACCGGTCAGGACGCTGATTCACTCGACGCTACTCGATCTAGGCGCGGCAAGCGCCGCACTGGGCGGTGTGATGGCGCTGATCCAGCGCCACATCAAACGGCTGCTGGCCTTTTCCACCATCTCCCATGCCGGCATCCTGCTGGTCGGGCTGGCGCTGCTGGACCAGGATGGCACCGCCGGGATGCTGGTCTATCTTATCGGACACGGATTGGTGAAGGGTGCGCTGTTCATGGTCGCAGGCATCCTGCTGGCCACGCTGGGCGGCATTGATGAGATCGGCCTGCGCGGACAGGGGCGGCGGATCTGGCCGGCCGGACTGCTGATGGGTTTCGGTGGCCTGCTTCTGGCTGGTCTCCCGGTGGGGATCATGGATACCGGACTGGAGCGGATCACACTGGCGTTGCGGCATCAGCATGTAATATTTCCAGAAATGGCGATAGTCGTTGGCATAGTCTGCACCGGTGCCGCAGTGCTGCGCGTCACCGGCCGGGTGTTTCTGGGCCTGGGGCCGGTTCCCGGGGAAGAGGACCGCTCGCCAAGCGATGATGAACGTGAACGCGCCGATCGCCCGTTCTGGCTGATGCTGCTGCCAATCGGGCTCCTGATAGGACTGTCGCTGATCAGTGGTCATGACGCCGATCGGATTGCCTGGCGCGCTGCCAATGCGCTGATGTGGCCAGATGGCGATGCCATCCTCGGCCTCGCACCTGCGTCCGTTCTGGCACCAGCGCCCTGGGTGCGCACACCAGGATCTTGGCTGCCCTGGCTGCTGACTATTGTCGCCTGTCTGCTGGCTGTTCTGGAACTGAATTGGCACCATCTGCCACGCCGGCTGATAGGCTGGTATGAACAGCTTCTTGGGCCGCCGCTGCAGGGGCTACGCCGACTACAGAGTGGCCTGGTAGGCGACTACGTGACGTGGCTGACCGTTGGTCTGGCATTGCTTGGACTGTTGACTGTCCTTGAGACGTGACTTTGCACCATCGATAATTGACTGTTTGCTTACTGTGTAAAAGATGCGAAGCGGACAAAACGCTTGCGGACGTACCTAGGCTCAGGACACATTAACTTTCTTGCAGAGCTGATCTCATGCCCGGTCGCGATCCCGAAGTGCCACCGGCGTTGCCATGACAACCTCTGACCTGTTCATTGAGTCGATCACGTCCGTCACCTGTTAGGAATTCTATCCTAATCGGTGCAGTCGGGATCTGGTATAAGTGATGAGGCGTGGGCGGCTATGGTCCAGAAGTCGGTGTCACCTTCAGGAGCCAACAGATGAAAATCATCGCCATCGAGGAACACACGTTTGATCCTGGCATCGAACAGGCGACTCAGGCCGTTCGGGCGCAACAGGCCGCATACATGGCTGACCTGAACACCGGCACTGAAGGCGAGCCGCCACCCTCACAGAACCGTCCTTATATGCTTTCGGGTCGTGAGTTCATGCCGAAAATAATCGATGTGGGCGCCGGACGCTTGGCGGACATGGATGCACATGGCATCGACATGCAGGTGCTGTCATACAGCAGCACGCCCCAACTTGCCCCAGTCGATCAGGAGGTGGACCTCGTGAAGGCTGCAAACGACAAGCTTGCCGAAGCCGTGCGGACACATCCCACACGGTTCGCCGGTTTTGCGACCCTGCCTTGGCAGGATCCGCAGGCTGCCGCCTCCGAACTGAAAAGGGCAGTCCTCGATCTTGGCTTCAAGGGAACGCTGCTCATTGGCCGGCCGGGAGGGACCTTCCTTGACGATGAGCGATATGAGCCCGTCCTGGCGGCGCTGAACGAGCTGAAGGTACCTCTTTATGTTCACCCGGGGCCGCCTTTGCCGCAGGTCCAGAAGCCCTATTATGCTGGACTGGCGAAAGGCGTGACCGCGCGGTTGTCGCTGTTCGGCTGGGGCTGGCACGCCGAGGCCGGGATTCAGGTCATACGCATGATGCTGTCCGGGATCTTCGACAAGTTTCCCGATCTGCGCATCATCAGCGGTCATTGGGGAGAAATGGTTCCGTTCTATCTTCAGCGGATGGATGATGCGATGTCACGCAACATCACCGGATTGTCCCGCACCATTACGGAAACCTATCTTTCCCATGTTTTCGTAACGCCGAGCGGCATGCTCAACCTGCCGCACTTCAAGTTCATTCACGAGGTTCTGGGTGCGGATCGTATCCTCTACTCGGTCGATTATCCTTATCTCTCCAACACCGGCGCACGTGACTTTCTGGAGCAGCTCCCGGTCAGCCAGCAGGACAAGGAGAAGATCGCGCACCGCAATGTTGAAAAGCTGTTGTCCCTGTGACGGGCCGTTTACCGGTGAACAGGAACAAGAAACGGAGCTGAAAGACCACTCGCCAAATAAACTATGTATGGATATTTCCAACCTTCTGTGCCGCCAAGCGGATCGCTTCATGAGGAAGTCCGGTTTCTGCTTTGATGTCCGATGTCTTCCGATCGGTCATCGAGCCGGATCCGTTTGCACGGGTTGAGGCGCCACCGGCGCCTGATACCAGATCTCGATAGCGCTGATTTACGGCAGGATTTTCAGGAGGTGGCGGACGTGATCAACCCAATGAACGGGTCGGAGGTCGTCATGGCAGCGCCGCGGGCACTTTTGGAAAGACTACGATGCATCGAGGCTGCGCAGCTTGGCTTGAAGATTATGCCGCGCAAACGCGCCGACCTTTTAAAGGTCTGCTTCCTGCAGGTAGCAGGTATATATCTCTATTGAGGAACTGTCAGAGCCTGTGCGGCCGCTTGTCGGAGTTGCGTCTTCAGCCACAGGAGCTGACCTGCAACGGTGACGTGTATTTCCGCCATGATCGAAACAAGAGACTGATCGCGAAGTGCTGCAGCTGCAGCTGACACGATGTCGATGGTAACCTCGCAGTCAGCCGCCAAACCATGGAGGCGCTGCATATCCTGCAGCAGATCAAGATCTGTGCTTGCACGGTGCTTTACCGGTGAATCAATACCGTCTGTCGGTTGCAAACGTACGGGAACCTTGTAGCGCTCCAGGAGCTGACGAAGATTATCGCGCTGACGAAGCAGTTTGGCTGCGAACGATCCGGCAGTGTCCCTCACGTCGGGAACATTGGAGTAGGTGGAGCTTAACTCCGCAAAACCCTCGGCCAAACGAGCATTGCTCACATTCAGCTTGCGAAGGTAATCTCCTACATGGCTGCGCGCTTGCAACTGTGTTCCTTTCAAGGGCATAGCCGCAACAGACGGAGCAAGCGCATTGCCAGCTCCCGGAGCTTTGCCGCCAAAGCCTCCATCGGACAAGGTCACGCTGACTGCAGCATACTTGAACTGCGGTTGCTTGCTGACAGGATCGCACGCGAATCGGGTAAGCTCGTTGGCGGCACGCAAGCCTTCCTGGCTTCCGCTGTTGCTGTAGTGGAAGGGAACAAAGACGTGTCCGTCCAGTCCATCACCGATGCGGGCGCGTGCCTGTATCGCGCCGCGTCGCGAGCGCAGGGACAGCATGCTTCCATCCTCCGCGCCGAGCCGCATTGCGTCAGCGCGGGTGATCTCGACAAACGATGCCGGTGCCGCGTCGTTCAGCTCCGCCACCCGCCCGGTTTTCGTACGTGTATGAAACTGGGTGAGCACGCGGCCGGTCGAGAGGGCGAACGGATACTCGGGATCGGGCATCTCGGGTGCGGGCTGATAGTGGGCTGCCTTGAGAAAGGCCCGGCCTTGCGGGTTGCTGGCCTTGTAGTCCTCCGGGGTGACGGCGGCGCCGGTCTGCAGATCGTGACCGAAGGTCTGGCAGATGTCAGGGTGTGTGGGAAAGACGTGGTCCTCGTAAAGCCGCGTGGCGCCCTGGGGATGGGCCCCATTGCAAGGCCAGGGAATGCCCGAGCCGCCGGACAGCTTGTCGTAGGTCAGTCCGGTATAGTCGCAGGGCCGCCCGCCCGAGCAGGCCTTCCAGGCGTCGAACGCCGCTTCCGGCGTGCGCCATTTGATCAGCGGCGCACCGTGCTGGTCACGGAAATCCATGCGCCTGGCGTAGTCCAGGAAGATGTCGAAATCGCTGCGTGCTTCCCCGGGCGGATCAACCGCTTTGTGGCTGATATGCACGGTGCGGTCGAAATTGGTGAAGGTCCCGGTCTTCTCCGCCCAGATCGCGGCTGGCAGAACCACGTCGGCGAGTTGCGCAGTTTCCGTCATGAACGCGTCCTGCACCACCGTGAAGAGCTCCCGCCTCGCGAGAAGTGCGCGAATGCGCGGCAGGTCCGGCATGGACACCGCCGGGTTGGTGCACTGGATCCAGAGCAGACGGATCGTGCCGGCCTCGGCATAGCGGAAGATGTCCAGCGCCGTCGTCCCGGGCGCCCAATGCGGCAGCGTCGCCGGTGCAACGTTCCAGAGCCGGGCGAGCTCGGCGACATGGTCCGGATTCTGCCAGTTGCGGGAGCCGCTCAGGTCCTCGAAGACGCCGCACTCGCGGGTGTTCTGCGCGGTTGGCTGACCGTTCATCTGCAGCACCCCGCAGCCGGGCCGGCCGATCAGGCCGCGCAGGAGGTGGATGTTGTTGATCTGGCAGGCGGACGCCGTGGCTTGGTGACTTTGATAGATCCCCTGCAGGCACGTGGAGACCAGGCTCGGCGCCTGGCCGATGATGGTGGCGGTCTTGCGGAGCAGCGCCTCCGGCACGCCCGTGATGCCCTGCACCCGGTCCGGCGGGTAGGCAGCCACCACGGCCCGCAGCGCGTCCATGCCTGTCGTGTGGGACGCAACGAAGCTCGTGTCGACGTGTCCGTCCTCGATCAGCAGGTGCAGCAACCCGTTCAACAGCGCCAGGTTGGTGCCCGCGCGCGGGGCGAGCCAGATGTCGGCCTCGGCCGCGGTGGGCGTGCGGCGCGGATCGATCACGATCAGCCCGGGCGGCGCGGCGCCACGGCGGCGATCCAGGATGCGCATCCACATGACGGTGGTGGTCAATGCCGGGTTGTGGCCGGCCAGCAGGATGCAGGCGGTGGTGTCGAGATCCTCCACGCTGCCCGGCTGTCCGTCGGCACCGAAGCTTTCCTTCAGGGCAGCACTTGCCGTCGCCGTGCAGAGGCGGATGTTGCCGTCGACATGCGGCGTGCCAAGGCCGGCCTTGGCCAGGACCGCCAGCGTGTAGTACTCCTCCAGCATCAGCTGGCCGCTGCTGTAGATGCCAATCGCGCCGGCGGTGAAGCGGTCGATCGTCTCACGGGAGCGGCGGACGACCAGGGACATCGCCTCATCCCAGCTCGCCTTCCGGAACAGTCCTCCGTCGCGGATCAGGGGATGTGTCAGCCGGTCGGCGCTGTTGTTCGCTGCCCAGCCGTACAACCCCTTGGGACCAAGCCGGCCGCGGTTGGACCGGTCAAGCGGTCGCCCGCGAACCCCGACGATGCGGCCTCCCTTCACGCCGATGTCGAGCGCGCATCCGTTCGAGCAGAGCACGCAGGCGGACTGCACCCAGCGATCGGGGGTTGACGTCGTCCGGAAGTCTACCCGCGAGGGCCAGGTGCCCTCACCAACAAAGGGCGTCCGTGCGCCCCAGGGATCGGAGATGCTGTCGCGGGAGTCAGCCATGCCGCTGCCGACGAGCTTTTCTGACGTGGAGGATCGGCGCGAGTATCTTCAGATCTTCTCCAGCAGGCTGATCTTCAACGCCCGGAATGCTCGGCGTGCCTGCGATGTGCGTTCCTTTTCCAGCAAGTGCTCCAGCTCGGCGCCAAGCTCCAGCAGGCGGCGCTCGCTCAGGCGTGCGGCTTCCTTGAACATCGACTTCTCTTCCGAGCCCGCATGGTGCAGGAACGCCGCCTGCAGCGCCGTCAGATGGGCCTCGAACTCCTGGCTGCCGAGTGGAAACTTGACGGTTTGTGCCAGCAGGTCGGCGAGCACGCCGTGCTCGGCATACGCGATCTCGGTATCCTCGCTGACGGTGCGCACGGCTGGATAGAAGATGGCGTCCTCGATGACCTCATGGATGTCCAGCTCGGCTGCCAGCGTGCGCATCAGCTCGTGCCGCTGCGCATCCGTGCCCGGTGCTGCCAGCATGCGCTCGAACATGCGGCGCATGAGCTCATGGTGCTCGTAGAGCACGGCCATGGCGGTTCGGGGAGCTGAAGCGTCCGCGTCCTGTCCGGGGAAGGCATCCGGCTTGCTGACACGGACGGCATCCGGCTCGTGGGCGAGTGAGGCGCTGGTCACCACGTGGTCACCCGGCTCCTGCTCGCGCCGCAGCTCGACCATGCCATCCTGTAGCCGCACCTCGTAGCGCGGCTGCGGGCAGGTGGAGGGACCCGTCGCAGGCTGTCCCGTCTTCAGGTCGAACCGCGAGCCGTGCCAGGGGCAGACCAACGTCCCGTTCAGCACCCACCCCTCGTCCAGGGGACCGCCAGCGTGCGCGCAACGGGCGCCCATGGCGTGCACGTGGTCGCCCTGGCGGACGAGCGCGATGCCGATCTCGCTGCGCGCCACCTCGTCCCAGACGGCCACGCGATAGGGTTTGTTTTCGGGCAGGCTGGCGAACGTCGCGACGGCCGTAAACTCGCGCGGCACGGGGCTGCGGTCAGCGTGGTCCACGGCGGCCCGGCGGCGGTAGACAAGGTGGCCGCCCAGGTAGCCGCCAATGGTCATGGTCGCATAAGCGGCGGCACTCACCCATATCCCGGCAGCGCGGCGTTCCTGCCGGCGCAGACGGCCAGACCACAGGTTCAGGCCAAGCGTCGTGATGTTGACCGTGCCGTGCACGAGCCCGACCCGTTTGTCCCGTCCGTTCAAAGCCAGCCAGTCCGCCAGCCCGGTCGCGATGGCCGCCGTGGCGCCAACCGAGCCGGCTGTCAGCGCTACGTCCGCCGCGCGGACGGTGCTGCGGTGGCGCAGCAGGCCGACGGCGCCCAGCAGGTCCAAGCCGAATGCGAGGGTCCAGGTGCCGATGGGGATAGCCACGATCATGGGGTGGACGGGATGACCGTATGGTCGGCCGTGCAAGGTATCAGCCACCGTCTTGCCGGGCCGGCCGCCGAGCTGGCCGGTCCGGGAGATGGCCTTGCCGATCGCATAGGCGGGACGGTCCAGACTTTCGGCCGCTTCGATCTGGCCGATCAAAGCATCGAGGCTCTTTGGCAAATGAATTCTCCAGCAGGGAAATCATGGAGTCCGGCAACGCAGAGGCCAACACATCGTCGTCGGAGTGACACGCACGTGATAAGGATCGCTTGGGAACTTGGCACCCTACGGGATCAGACAGGAACCCGGTCAGCGGTCGCCGTAACAAGCATCCTCCGTCGCCTCAGGATCCGATATCGGCCGGATGGTCGTCATCGTGGTTGCGCCAGAACACCGTGAAGGACACATACCTACCGGCCAACACCCTCATCATCATGAAGCCGATGCGTTAGCGACCCGACGACCGCGAGCGGTTACCAGCCGTTCTTTGTATCCTGCAAAATCGTCGCAGTTTCCACAAAAACTAGCCTTATCATCAATGATCCGCCGTAGAAGCATGGGCGTGTCTTGATGCCAGAATGTTGCTCCACTGTTGCAAGGAGAAACCGCAGTTGCGTTCCGGTTCAGAAAAAGCGCTGTTACATGGATCGGGTGATGGTTTGCATCGGCCCTGTTCTTGAGTTCGTCAGACTGGATAAGCAAAGATCGGCCTGGCGAGGCGGATCATGCGGTTGACCTGATCGACGCCATGCTGAGCGAGCATCGGGACATGAGAGCCGCCAGGGCATGCTCGGCCATGGCGTCTATCCCGGGGCGATCTGCACCGTGCTGGGCAAAGCGGTCTGGCATCGGACCAGCGCCACCCTGAACAACCGCTTCGAGCAGGATCATCGCGGCACCAAGGGCAGGATCCGACATGTGTGCGGCTTCAAGAGCCACGACGCGACCGGCCGCTTCCGGTTCACAAGAAGCGCCCGAGCTGCGCTTGGGATCAGGCAGAACGCATGACCCGGCAAATTCCTATAAAGAGAATTCGAAACGCTGGCGCAGGTGTGAGAACCTCAGAAGAGCTTCATGTCGGTTCTGCTTGCTTGGTTCAGGCCCCGCCGCGCAGCGGGCGAAAGAAGGCTTGTATGTCGGCGGCAAGTAGCTCCGGCTGCTCCATCGCCGCAAAATGGCCGCCAGCCGGCATTTCCGTCCAGCGATGGACGTCGAAGAAGCGTTGGGCCCATTCCTTGGGAGCGGTCGCGATGTCCTTCGGGAACAGCGCGAAGCCGGCCGGGGCGCCCTTCGAGCCAAGGAGACCTTTCGCCCCGTCGATTGCAGTTTGCACCAGCCCAGGCTTGGTAAAGTCGCGGTAGGCCAGGAAGGACGTGCCGATCGTTTGCGTGATCCAATAGAGCATGGCGTTGGTGATCAGCTCGTCGGGCGTGTAGCTGTTGCAGGGATCGCCGCCGCAGTCGCTCCAGGCCTGGAACTTCTCGACCGTCCAGGCCAGCAGGCCGGCAGGTGAGTCGTTCAGCGCCGCTGCCGGCGTCCAGGGCTTGGTGCCCTGGATGTGCATGTAGCCGCCACCTTCCGCGCGGAACCGCGTCACCGCCGCGAGATATCTGGCTTCGGCCGCGCTCACCTCCGCGGGGGACGCCTGGGCGTGGCCGAGCGGCACATCGGTCATGTGCACGCCCACGACGGCGCCAGCGTGATCGCGGGCGAGCTGTTCGCACACCATGCTGCCGATGTCGCCGCCGTGGGCGCCGTAGCGGGCGAACCCCAGCACATCGGTCATCAGCCGGTGGCACACGGCACCGAAGCGACCCTCGCCAGCGCCATGCGGGGCGCGGGTGGAGAAACCGTAGCCGGGCAGGCTGGGCGCGACCACCGTGAAAGCGTCGGCGGGATTACCGCCGTGGGCGCCGGGCTCGGTGAGCAGCGGGATCAGCTTGGCAAAGCGGTTGAAGCCGTCCGGCCAGCCATGGGCAAGCAGCAGTGGAAATGGTGCCGGGCCGCGTCCTTCCGCCTGCACGAAATGCATCGTGGTACTGCCCACCGGCGCCTGAAACTGCGGCAAGACGTTGAGCGCCGCCTCCTGCGCACGCCAGTCGTAGCCATCCCGCCAACGGGCCACCAGGTCGGATAGCACAGCGAGGTTCATGCCGTCCTCCCACCCGGGGGTCTCGGGCGATGGGGGCGGGCGAAAGGCGGCGAGGCGCCGGGCCAGATCATCGAGGACGGATTGCGGCACGTCGATGCGGAAGGGCGTGAGGGGGGCTGTCATCATGCGACATCGAACGCCGCGCAGGCCCCGGCGATCCACGCCATGCAAGCGTCAGCCGGTTGATTCGCCGCTTCGGGCAAGTTCATGAGGGCCAACCCATGGATGCCGGGAGCCCGGCCCACTGGACGGTCCCTCGCGCGGCTCGTAAGCGGGTGCCATGGCAGCCGATGAACTCGATCGACTTCTCACCACCTTGGCGATCCGCCTGCATGCGTGCTCCGTGTGTCAGATCCAGCACGGCTGGGGCCTCGCCTACTCGGCCTTCGACGCGATCACGATCCATTTCGTTCTGGCTGGACAGGGTGTCCTACGCGTCGGCACGGGTCCCATCCTGCCGTTCGCCGCACGGAGTGCACTCGTCGTGCCTGCGCACCAGCCGCATGTGCTGGGCGGGTCGGGACCGGGCATCCAGTTCCTGCGTGCCGATGAGCACTGCTCCATGCTCGGCGATGGCTTGGTTTCGTTCAGGGCCGGAGATGGCAGCCGTGACGTCCTCATGCTGTGCGGGATGATCTCTGCGTCCCACAACAGCGCGCTCGGTCTGTTCGAGCTGTTGCGCGAGCCGTTGATCCAAGACTTCTCCGCCGATGCCAGCATGTCATCCGTCTACGACCTGATGCTGGCCGAGGTCACGCGGCCGGGCCTGGGCATGCAAGCGATGACAGAGGTGTTGATGAAACAATGCCTCATCGCTCTGCTGCGGCAGCATCTTCTGCACGATGGTGCGGACTCGCCCTTGTTCACCGCTGTCCATCATCCGCGGCTCGCCCGTGCCGTGCTCGCC
This sequence comes from uncultured Acetobacteraceae bacterium, assembly GCA_964248625.1. Taxonomy (GTDB): domain Bacteria; phylum Pseudomonadota; class Alphaproteobacteria; order Acetobacterales; family Acetobacteraceae; genus Lichenicola. The sequence continues at coordinate 44,888 of CAXTZG010000006.1, forward strand.
ATCCTCGATCGGCCTGCCGCGTCGCATAGCGTCGGCAGCCTGGCTGATCTCGCAGGGATGAGTCGCGCATCGTTCGCCGAACACTTCTCGATCGCGTTCCAGCAAGGACCGATCGACTTCGTGCAGAAAGTCCGTCTCCGCATTGCAGCGCGTCTCCTGACCACCACGGACCTGCCATTGAAGATAATCGCGCAGACCGTTGGCTATGCGAGCCATCCCTCCTTCAGTCGCGCCTTCAACAAAGCCTATGGCATCGACCCGCTGAACTTTCGTCGATCGGACATGCCTCCATGATCAGCCCTGATACTCACAAGCCGTCGAGTCAGCGCTCTTACCAGATCGTCCAACTCAGTTAGCAGATCGTCCAAGTGCTTGGTTTGTCGGAAACCCGGCCAAAGCCCACTCCTTACGGCCGCAAGATCCAGTCCTGGGCACTTCCGTGGCGCCTGGTCGGTTGGCGCTGCAGCACGAAGGATCACCCGCCGATGCACAGCACCCGCTCGTTGATCCTGGTGACCGCCCCGGCCGTGCTCGCCAAATGCCAGATGGCGTCGATGGTTCCGGACCCCACCGGCGGGCCGACGCAGACATGCTGCGGGTCCTGACCGCGTTACCGGTCGAGCAGGCGCGTGCGCAGTCCATGCCGGGCGGCGCTGCGACCATCATTGCAGTCTCGATGGACCTGCCCGCCAAGATGCCGGTGGCAGACGCGTGACCGACATCCAGGTCGCTGGGGCTGCCGACCAGCCGGCGTGCTCAATCCCACTGATGAGTTAAGGAGGACCAAATGGCCGCAACCTCACCCGTACGCTTCACGGAAACCGTCGAAACCAGGCAGGAGAATGAGGCAGAAACGATTCAAGAGCTGAACGCGACCTTCGACAAGATTCTCGATGTCACCTCGAAGGATTACGGTCATGCCGTGCGATCCGTCCATGCCAAGGCGCACGCCATCCTGCAGGGCACGCTGACCGTCGCGTCCGGCCTGTCGCCTGAGCTGGCGCAGGGCATGTTCGCCACCCCTGGCGAGCACGCCGTGTTCATGCGCTTGTCCACCAACGCCGGAGACATCCTGCCGGACGCGATCAGCCTGCCGCGCGGCCTGGCGCTGAAGGTGCTGGACGTGGATGGCGAGCGCCTGCCCGGCGCCGAGGGGCGGACGCAGAACTTCGTGATGGTCAACGGCCCGGTGTTCCAGGCCAAGACCGCCGACAAGTTCCTCGGCAGCCTGAAAAAGCTGGCTGGCACCACCGACAAGATGGAAGGCACCAAGACGGCCATGTCCACTGTGATGCGTGGCGTGAGCGGCGCGCTGAAGACGGTCGGCATCGAGAGTCCTGCGATCCAATCGATGGGCGGCGCGCCCAACGTCGATCCGCTGGGCGAGACCTATTACAGCGTCACCGCGTTCCGCTACGGCGACTACATCGCCAAGTTCGCCATCGTGCCGGTGTCCGAAGACCTCCGATCGCTGGCCAAGACGGAGATCGACGCCACAGACCGGCCGGACGCGATCCGGCAGAACGTGAAGGGGGAGATGCTGCTGATCGACGGCGTTTGGGAAGTGCGGGTGCAGTTGTGCCGCGACCTGGAGAAGCAGCCGATCGAGGATCCCACCATGGAGTGGAAGGAGGAGGACAGCCCCTTCCAGACCGTCGCCACCATCCATGCCGGGCGGCAGGATAGTTGGGACGCGGGACAGGTGCAGAAGGTCAACGAGGAGATGCGTTTCTCGCCCTGGATCGGTCTCGCGGCGCACCAGCCATTGGGCAACATCAACCGGGCGCGCAAGGAGCCCTACGAGCATTCGGCGGAGTACCGCGTGCGATTCAACCGGTGCCCGATCCACGAACCGAACGGGGCCGAGACATGAGGGACATGAAACTGCTGCGTTCAACGCTGGTTGCTTGTGGGTTCGGTCTCCTCGCGGGCTTTGCGCCACCCGCACCGGCATTCGCGCAAGGGATAATGCACATGGCGCAGACACCATCGGACTTGAAGAAGTTCAACGTCACGGTGCAGCGCTTTGACCCAGGCAAGGGACTGGCGAGCGGCACCGATTTCGTCCTGCCGGTGGACAGCCCTGACGAGGAGCATGCGGTATCCGCGGCGATGTCGAACGCGGTGGCATTCACCCACAAGGTGGAAGGCGCCAACGTTTTACCGGTTGCGTTCGCGTGCATGGCGGTGGTCAGCCGCTGAACCGGTCTGCCGCGTCCAGCCTGCCTGGATGCGGCAGTAATCGAGTTCGGTTCGTGCCGCAGCCTAAAGAATCTACAAAGTATTGTCGACAATTGCGATGTAGAGCGTTCATGGATCGTCAGCCCCTTCATGGTGGCATTAATCACTTCGGCCGACCTCCACGCGCAATGCCGGCACGCATGCCTTCTACCTGCTTCAGGAGACGATCTGTGGCCGTTTACGATGCGACGACCATTCCCGAAAAGGTGTCCAGCGGCACCAAGGACCCCGAGATTGCCGAGTGGCTGAAGACGGGGCCGGTTTTGGGCGCACACAAGCCGATCCACGTTCAGCGTCGGGAGCATGATGCGTTCATCGACGCTGACCCGCCCCCCGTCGGCCGGGTCGAGCATCTCGGCTTGAAGGGGCCGCATGGCACGGTGATGGTCCGCGTCTACCACCCGTCCAGGGCGTCCTCAGCCCCAGGCGGGGCGCTGATCTATCTGCACGGGGGCGGGTTCGTGGTCGGCTCGCTCGACCAGTTCGAGACGGCGATGCGCCGGCTGTGCGAGGGCGCCGGCGTCCAGGTCTATGCGGTCGACTACAAGCTGGCGCCCGAATACCAATGGCCGGTGCAGATCGAGGAAGGCGAGTTCGTGGTGCGCTGGCTGCACGCGAGCGCCGCGAAGCGCGGAGTCGATCCGGACCGCATCGCGCTCGGCGGCGACTCCGCGGGCGGCAACATGACGTGCACGATCTCGCTGAAGCTGCGCGACGAGGGTGGTCCGCGCCTGGCTCTGCAGATGCCTCTCTACCCGGAGGCGGCGATGCCGTTCGAGACCCCGGCCGGTGTCGAGAACAGGAGCGGCGGCTACGTCGATACCGCCGGCGTGCTGCTGTTCGTGTGGAACCTGCTGCCGCAGGGGACGGACTACACCCAGCCCTACGTGACGCCGATGAACGCCAGCAGCCATGCCGACCTGCCGCCTGCGCTGCTGGTGACGTGCGGCTTCGACATGCTGCGCGACGTCGGCCACGCCTACGCCCGGAAGCTTGCCGCTGCCGACAACGACCTGACTTACGTCCATTTTCCCGACCTGCCGCATGGCATCATCCAGATGACGATGCACTCGAAGGCGTGCCTGAAGGCCACCGAAGAGATCGCCACCCTGCTGGGCGAGCGGTTGTCGCCCCGGTCCTAGGGCAGCGATCGGTCCCGCTTCGTTGTTTCTCAAAGACGCGCTTGTCCCAAAGCGACCAAGCCGAGATCGGAGTTCAAGCATGCGACTGCCCCCGTTGGCGCCTGGCGCCATGACGTCTGACCAGCGCGCGCTGCACGAGACCATGGCGCCCGTGATTGCCGAGCACCTGAAGGGGTTCATCTCCAAGCGCAGCGACGGCGCCCTGGTCGGGCCGTTTCCGCCGATGCTGCACTTCCTCCAGTTCGGGCAGCCGGCATGGGACTATACCCGCGCCCTGATCGAGCAGGCCAAGCTGCCCAAGCCCGCAAGGGAAGTGGCGATCCTGGTCACCGGTGCCCGCTTCAGTTCGCGCTACGAGCTGTATGCCCACGAGCACGTGGCCGAAGGCACCGGACTATCGCCGGCCAAGATCGCGGCGATCGCAGCCGGACAGCGCCCGGCCGACCTCAGCGTGGAAGAGGCAGCCGCCTACGACGTTGCCGCCGTGCTGGCAGGCGGCCAGCAACTGGCGGGGTCGACATATCGGGCGGCGATCGACGCTTTCGGCCAGGATGGCGTGGGCGAGCTGGTCTACCTGATCGGCGGCTACTGCCTGGTGTCGGTGCTGCTGAACGCCTTCGACATGTCCGTGCCAGGCAGCGAAGAGGGGCTGGGCTGATGCCGGAGGCGATGGCGCAGCCGGACGAGGAGGCCGCGAACCACCACGATGCGGTGACCGCCAAGGGGCAGGATACCGGCGCGCAGGCGGTGCCGACGAGCCTGGATGCAGCCGCGCGGCTGGGCGGCGGTGGGGCGGACCCGAAGCATCCGCATCTGTTCCACCTCGCCAGCGCGGCCGGCAGCGCCTACCCCGGCGGCAACCTGCAGGGTGCGATCGCTGCCAACTGGAGCATCCTTGCCGGACAGCAGGGCTCCGTCTATCTCGCCCGCCTCAAGCCCGGCGGCGTGCGCGAGCCGCACTGGCACCCGAGTGCGTGGGAGCTGAACTTCGTCATCTCCGGCAAGGTGCGCTGGAGCCTGGTCGGCCCGGACGGGACGCATGACGCGTTCGACGGCGGGTCTGGTGACCTCGTGTTCGCGCCACAGGGTCACTTCCACTACTTCGAGAACGCCAGCGAGACCGAGGAACTGGTCGTGCTGATCGCCTTCAACGCCAGCAGCTCCGAGCCGGAAGACGATATCGGCGTCGTCGCCTCGGTCAGTGCGCTGCCGGCCGACGTGCTTGGCGCGGTGTTCGGCACCGGGCCCGAGCTGTTCGACAAGCTGCCGCGCAATACCGAACGCGTCGTGATCGCCCGCAAGCCCGGCTACAGCAAGGACATGCCATGACAACGCAAGCAATGCCGCCGTCGGCAACGCTGTTCCGCCTGGATGGCAAGGTGGCGGTTGTCACTGGCGCCGCACGGGGCATCGGCCGGGCGGCGGCCGTAGCGCTCGCGCGTGCCGGGGCTGATGTCGCCGGCATCGACATCACCAGTTCGGCCAGCGCCCATGTGGATTTTGCCTCGGCCAGCACCGACGATCTTGCCGGGACAGGCCGCCTGGTCACGGAGACAGGCCGGCGCTGGATGGCGATCCAGCTCGACCAACGCAACCTGCCGGCATTGCGCCAGGCGGCAAGCTCCATCCAGTCGGATTTGGGCGGGATCGATATCCTGTTTGCCAATGCCGGCATCCAGGCGTTCAAGCCGATCCTGGAGATGGAGGATGCCGACTGGCATGATCAGATCGACGTCAATCTGACCGGGACGATGAATGCGGTCCGGGCCTTCGCGCCGCTGCTGGTGTCCCGCGGCGGCGGCCGCATCATCTTGACGTCGTCCACCCAGGGCCAGCACGGCACCAAGAACGGCTCGGCCTACGCCGCGTCCAAGTGGGGAATCATCGGGCTGATGAAGTCAGCCGCGATGGAGTTCGGCGAGCACAAGATCACGGTGAACGCCTTGATCCCCGGGCTGATCGATACCGTGCTGACCCGGCACGAGGACCGCTATGCCCAGGCGCTTCAAACCGCCGGCAAGCAGCCAACCGGTGATCCGGCCAAGGACGAGGAGGCTGCCCGCGACGCCCTGACCGCCAAGTCTCCGCTCGGCGTGCCATGGATCGCGCCGGAGGACGTGGCGCCGATGGTCGTCTTCCTGGCCTCCCACGAGGCACGCATGGTGAGCGGCGGGACATTCCCCGTGACCGCCGGCGACAGCGCAAACATCACTGCGTGACGAGGAACAAGGAAATGGACCTCGGCATCAAAGGTCGGACTGCCGTCGTCACGGGCGGTGATTCAGGGATGGGTTATGCAACGGCGGAGATGCTGCTGAAGGAGGGCGTGAAGGTCGTCCTCACCGATCTTCCCGGCCCTCCGTTGGACAAGGCGGGAGTCGCCTCCAGGCAGTTCGGCGACGTTGTGGTGGTCGCGTCCGACCTGACGAAGGCCAAACAGGTCCACATCCTGCAGCAGGTGCCAATCTGCGAATCGACGGAGGGTCCGTTGCAACCGTGTGAATGGGCCTAGCAACACTGTCCCAGACGTCTCGGCATCGCGCCATCTGGCTGGCTGCCGAATGTTTGAACCAGCTGACCACGTCCAAGTCGTCATTCAGGAGATTTTCAGATGTCCGACCACCAGCGTTCCTTTGCCGTCGTCACCGGCGGTTCCAACGGGATCGGCTTCGAGCTGGCCCGCCAGTTCCTTGCCAACGGGTTCGATGTCCTGATTGCCGCGCAGGATCAGGCGCATCTGCAGGACGCCGCGAGCCAGCTTTCTTCGGGTGGCGGCAGCGTGACCTGCTGGGCCGGCGACCTGGGCCGCGAGGATCAGGTCGATGCGCTCCATGCCGCGATCCGTGAAACGGCGCGGCCGGTGGACGCGCTGTGCGTCAATGCCGGCTTCGGCCTCGGTGGCCCCTTTGCCGAAACCGACCTCAAGCGCGAGCTGTCGATGATCGACGTCAACGTACGCGGCGCCGTGCAGCTCACCAAGCTGGTGCTGAAGGACATGGTGGCGCGCGACGCAGGGCGGATCATGCTCACCGCCTCGATCGCCGCCACCATGCCGGACCCGTTCGAGGCGGTATATGGCGGCACCAAGGTGTTCCTGCGTTGGTTCGGCGAGGCCTTGCACGAGGAACTGAAGCACACCGGCGTCAGCGTGACCGTGCTGATGCCGAGCATGACGGAAACGAACTTCTTCAAGCGTGCCGAGATGATGGACACCAAAGCGGGTGCCACGGACAGCAAGGACGACCCCGCCGTGGTCGCCAAGGCTGGGTTCGACGCCATGATGGCGGGCAGGGACAAGGTCACGCCCACGCTGAAGAACAAGATCATGGGCGCGGTTGCCGACATCCTGCCCGATGCCGTTGCTGCGAAGGTGCATCGCGGCCTGTCCGAACCCGGCTCCGCAGGCTGAACGCGCCAGCGGTCTCGACCCCGTCAAGATCGAAACCGTCGTCACGCATTCTCGGCTCAACACGGGCATGAAATTGGCATCGAAGGAAGCATTGGCATGAGCTCTCGCCAGGTAGCGCGCGGATTGGCTTGGTTCGGTATCGGGCTTGGTTTGGCGGAACTGCTGGCGCCCCGCACCGTCGCGCGGGCGGCTGGATTACGCGGCCGCGAAAGGCTGCTGCAGGTGTTCGGCGCCCGTGAGATCGCGTCGGGCGTGCTCGTCCTGGCGGCGAAGGATCCAGAAGCCTGGCTGTGGACGCGGGTGGCGGGTGATGCCCTGGACGGGCTGCTCCTGTCTGCGGGCATGCGTGCCGGCAACCCCGACCGGCAGCGCGCCGTCCTGGCAACCCTGGCGGTGGCACCGGTCGTCGTGCTCGACGCTCTCTATGCGCGCCGCTCCCTTGGTCGCGAAACGGCGGAGTACATGCCGGCGCCGGCGAGCGGGCCAACGCCGCCTTTCGGGGCGTTCGTGCGGTATAGCGATGGCGTCGAGAGCATCCCGGCGGATGAGGCGCAGACCATCGACGCGATCCTCGCCTCCATGCATCGCCTGAGCGGGCGCAACCGCACGGAGGACGGCAAGGCCGTACGGGTCTCGCATGGCAAGTCGCATGGTTTGGCGGTCGGCGAGCTGACCGTGCCGGACGATCTACCGGCGCCGCTTGCGCAAGGCGTCTTCCAGCCCGGCGCCAGCTATCCCGTCATCGCGCGGCTGGCCAACGTGCCGGGCGAGATCGATGCGGACTCGGTCGCCACGCAGCGAGGGCTGTCACTGAAGCTCATAGGGGTGGAAGGCGAGAAGCTGCCGGGCCACGCCGATGCGACGCAGGATTTCGTGCTCGACTCCGGCAACCGCTTCGCCCCCGGCACCGCTGCGCAATTTCTGACCAACCACCGGCTGCTGGAGCACGCCCCACAAGTCCCGAGCGCCTTCAAGGCCGCGGTCTCGACC
>CAXTZG010000006.1:52679-75368 GCA_964248625.1 uncultured Acetobacteraceae bacterium
CGCGGCGCGAGCCGCCAACAAGCTGCTGCACCGGATCGGCGGCGACAGCCCGACGCTGGACTTCTTCGGCCATAGCCGGGTTCATCCGATGGCGGAGGCCTACTTCACTCAGGCGCCCATCCGCTACGGCGACCATCTGGCCAAGCTCGCCGTGGTACCCGTCGCACCGGCCCAGAGGGCGCTCGACGGCACGTCCGTCGCCCTTGATGACCCGAATGCATTGCGGACCGCGACGGTGGGCTTCTTGCGCGAGCACGATGCGGAGTTCGACATCCGGGTGCAGCTCTGCACCGACCTCAGGGCCATGCCGGTCGAGGATGCCAGCGTCGAATGGCCGGAAAACAAAAGCCCCTATCGCACCGTGGCGCGCTTGCGGTTCCCCCGACAGGACGCCTACAGCCCGGCCCGGCGCAGCTTCGTGGACAATCTCTCGTTCTGCGTGTCGCACAGCCTTGCGGCGCATCGACCGCTCGGATCGATCATGCGTGCCCGGCTTCACGCCTACCCCGTGATGTCCCGCCTGCGCCGGGAAGCCAACGGCGCACCCCTGCGCGAGCCGACCTCCATCGATGAGGTGCCGGCATGAAGGCTCTGCCGGGACACTCGCCGATGCGAACCTTCCAGACCGACGAGCTTTCCATCGCGTATGACGACACCGGCAGCGGCGAGCGCGGTACCATCGTGCTGCTGCACGGCTGGCCCGATGATGCGTCCACCTGGGCGACCGTGGCACCGGTGCTGAACCAGGCCGGGCTGCGCACGATCGTGCCCACCCTGCGCGGCTTCGGCTCCACCCGCTTCCTGACCCCGGCCGCGCCCCGGACGGGCAATAGCGGCATCCTTGCCATGGACGTGATCGCCCTGATGGACGGGCTCGGGATCGAGCGCTTCGCTGTGGCGGGACACGACTGGGGCTCCAACATGGCGGAAGCCCTGGCGGTGGGCTGGCCTGGGCGGGTGGAGCGCATCGCCATGTTGTCCACCCCGCCGCGCCTGGGCGGGATGCCGACGCCACCGTTCTGGCACGCGCAGCTCGAATGGTATCACTGGTTCATGGCCACGCCGCGCGGAACACAGGCGGTGCGGGATGATCGGCGCGGCTTCGCCCGCATCCACTGGGAGAACTGGTCGCCCCCCGGCTGGTTCGACGAGGCGACTTTCGATCAGGTCGCGCAGTCTTTCGACAACCCGGACTGGGTGGACGTCACGCTGCACAGCTACCGGTCGCGCTGGGATGTCGCGGCACCCGATGGGCGCAGCGTGGCGCTCGAGACCAGGGTGAAGGCGACGAAGACGCTGTCGCTTCCCGCCATCTACATCCAGGGCACCGCAGACGGTGTGAACCCGCCGGCTGCCGCGACATCGGTGCCGGAAAAGTTCAGCGGGCCGTTCGAGTTCGTGGAGCTTGCTGGCGTCGGCCACTTCCCGCAGCGCGAGGCACCAATGGCCGTGGCCGGCCACCTCGTCACCCTTCTCACCGGGAGCACGTCATGAGGATCACGGCCGTTGTCATGGGCAAGGCTGACGGCCTGCTCACCCGCCGCAGCATCCGGCTGGAGGAGGTGGAGCTGGAAGGCCCGCGCGAGGACGAGGTCCTGGTGCGCATCACCAGTTGCGGCGTCTGCGGCACCGACCGTGGCTGCATCCACGGGATGGAGCCCTATCCCACCCCCGGCGTGCTGGGCCACGAGGGCGCGGGCACGGTGGAAGCGGCGGGCCGGCTGGTCGACAACGTACGGGTCGGCGACCGGGTGATGATCGGCTTCCCGTTCTGCGGCACCTGCCGTTCCTGTCGCCGCGGCCACATGCGTTACTGCACCCAGGGCAAGACGCTGAACTTGAGCGGCTTCCGGAGCGACGGCTCATCGCCCATGGCACGGTCCGATGGGCAGACCCTGGCTGCACGCTTCTTCCAGCAATCCTCCTGGGCGACGCACACCGTGGCGCTCGGGCGACCAGTGGTGAAGGTGCCGGACGGCATCGATGCCGACCTGATGGGCCCACTCGGCTGCTCCATCAGCACGGGCGCAGGCACGATCCTGAACGAGTTGCAGCCCCGTCCAGACTCGTCGGTGGCGATCTTCGGCGTCGGCAGTGTCGGCCTCGCGGCGGTGATGGCGGCGCAACTCTCGGGCGCCACCACGATCATTGCGCCGCCTTCGCGCTGAGGGCGGAAGCGACCTTGCAGGCGAGGCGCGCGATCGGTTGAAGCGCCGCGTACTGGATGCGCCGGGCTGGGTCATCGGACACTCGGCGGCGAGCACACGCCGCCGGGGATGAACTCATTTCCTGCCGTCAAGGCTGACTCGACGTCAGCCGCCTATTTCGCGCGTGCGTCCCAGGAGGCGATCAGCTCCACCTGCGCCTGCGGGGACATGTTGCGCGCGTTGCCCAGCGTCAACGTTCCATCCGCATTCAGCAGCTTGCCGTCTGGCGTGAGGATCAGCACCGTCGGAATTTGCTTCACCTTGACGCCGTACTTGGCGGGAATGTCCATGTTGACGTTGAAACGGTCGACATTGACCATGACCGTCTCGAAATGGCTGTTCTTCCAGGGTGTCACCTGCGGCATCTGCAGCACGCTGTTCAGCATGCGGCAATCGGGACACCAGTTGGCGCCGAAGTCGATCAGCACGTTCTTGCCGCTCTGTCGTGCCTTGGCAAACGCCGCCGCGACCTGGGCCTGTGCGTCCGCATTCGTATCGTACGGATGTGGATCAGGCACCGATTGCTGCGCCGGCAGGCCGGATGGCGTTGGCAGCCCCAGCGCCTGGGCCGGAACAGCGATGCCGCCAAGCAACGACGCGGCCAGCATGGTGATGGTGAAGCGACGCATGATCATGCCTCCTTGAAGCTATGAAGCCGGGACAGGTTGGGATTAAGCGATGCGGGTGCCATACGATCGAGATCGTGTCGAGGCTGGCCGGAACCATGACATGAAGTTGAAGCCGTTGCCGGCATCGGTCATCGGCCGCTTCCCCTCTCATCGACGACCCTGACAGGCCTATCAACAAAGACAAGGGTCGGCGTCGTTCCAGTCTTCTGCGTCGCGCAGATCCTGCGCCGGATGGCCTTGCGCGGACAAGCACGATCTGCTGTCCCATGCCGATCCGTCGGCAACATACGATTGGGATGGCGATGGCCCGGCCGGCTTGGGCGCGGATCGCAGCCTTCTGTTCGGGCGTCGTGCGATCCGCGCCCGCTGCTGGCCCGTCGCGCGACAGCGAAATGTGACGGTGGCACTCATCTCCCCCGTCTCAGTGCCCCGCGACCCAGCCTCCGTCCACGTGGAGGATTTCACCCGTCACGAAAGAGGCGTCCTCGAGATACAGCACGGCCCGAACCACGTCGTCGATCTCGCCGACGCGCTTGAGCGGATGAAGCTCCGCCAATCCTTCAAGCGTGTCGGGTGGATGCATCGGCGTCTTGATGACGCCAGGCGAAACGGCGTTCACGCGGATGCCGCGTCCGGCATATTCGATGGCGAGGCTGCGCGTCGCAGCGTTGAGACCGCCCTTCGTCAGCGACGCCAGCACCGACGGGAAGGCTGCCATCGCGCGTTCCGCCAGGGTGGTGGTGATCTGGACGATGTGCCCGCTGCCTTGCCGCTCCATCGCTGCGATCGCGGGCTGGGTGACGTGGAAAAATCCGTCAAGGTTGGTGGACAGGATCGCGCGATACTGCGCCTCGGTCGTCGCGGTGAACGCGCCGCCTATGAAGAGGCCGGCGTTGTTCACCAGCGTGTCAACCCGGCCGAACGTCGTCAAGGCTGCATCGATCAGACGCTTGCCGACGGCCGGATCGCCGATATCGCCGGCGATCGCCAGCAACGCGGGGTCGGTCGACGGCGCGATCGAGCGCGAGTTGACGACAACGCGATAGCCGCGCGCGCGGAACCCGTCCGCGATGCCGGCGCCGAGGCCCTGCGAGGCGCCCGTGACGACTGCCACCTTTCCATCCTGCGACATTGTGCGGCCTTTCCTTCTGGTGCTCGCGCTTTGGTGTTACCGGCGCGCCGATTGCAGGGTCGCGCTGCGCTTCGATAGCCGCAAGCCCGTGCGGCATGCCGACGATGCCATGGCACGGATCGCGGCTGAACGGCTGGTGGCGCACCTCGAACTGTCGGGTTCGTGTGTGCTGCGTCGCATACGCCTCGTCGTGTCGTCCGATCGCCGGAGGGTTCACGGCGGTCGTCATGCCGCTGCAGGAGCGCTGCCGATCGCAGCGGCCACCCCATCGGCTCTGGCTTGGTTGTCCGGACGATCGACGCACATCCTTTCGGAACTGCATTCACTGCCGGACAGGTCTGAGCGGACATGGAACGCGCCGCCACGGCTTGCGATGGGAAGCACTTCGCTACGATGCTCCAGCAGCGACGGTCTGGTCAGACCATCGGATCAGGAACCGGAGAGGCTCGTCGTGAAGTTGTTGATTCGTGCGGTCGGCCAGTTCGTGCCGGTTCTCGGCGTCCTGGGCATGTTCGCGATGATTTCCTCGGCCGACGCCGCTCCCACACAGAACCTGTCCTCCCCTTTTGCAGACGTCGATCCCATGATCGGCACCGGGCCGGATGGCCACACCTATCCCGGCGCCACGATGCCGTTTGGCATGGTCCAGCTCAGCCCGGACACGTGGATCGGCGACTTCCATCACTCCTACGCCCATGCCGCCGGCTACCGCTACGAGGACCCGACGATCCAGGGCTTCTCCCACACCCACTTCTCGGGTTCCGGGCATTCCGATCTCGGCGACGTGCTGGTGATGCCGATAGCCGGCGCGGTGTCGCTCGATCCGGGCGACCCGGACAAGCCCGGCTCCGGCTACCGCCAGCGCTTCAGCCACGACACTGAGCATGCCGAGCCGGGCTACTATGCCGTCACCCTGTCCGACTCCGGGGTGCGTGCCGAGCTGACGGCGACGCCGCGTGTGGGCGTGCACCGCTACCGGTTTCCGGAAGGCAGGCCCGCGCACCTGCTGATCGACCTGCGGCAGAGCATCTACAACTATCCCGGCAAGGTGCTGTGGTCGCGGCTGACGCTGCATCCCGATGGCACCATCACCGGCTTCCGCGAAACCCGCGGCTGGGCCCCCGCCCGTCAGCTGTACTTCGCCATGCGCTTTTCCCGCACGCCCACCGGCCACGCCTTCATCGATCGCGAGCCCGAGCCGGTGCCGTATCATGGCTTCAAGGGCCCTGGGAACGACCCGGCCGACACCGACGCCATCGCCGGACGCGGCCTGGTCGGCGTGGTCGACTTCGGCACGCTCGCCGCCCCGCTTGTGGTGGAGGTGGCGCTGTCTTCTGTTAGCGAGGCCGGCGCGCTCGCCAACCTGCGGGCGGAGGTTCCCGGCTTCGATTTCGACCGTCTGCGCGCCGCCGCCCGCGCCGCCTGGCAGCAGGCGCTGTCGTCGGTGGAGTTCGACGCCTCAGCGCCGATGCGCCGCACGCTGGCGACCTCGCTCTACCACGCGCTGCTGGCGCCCAGCCTGTCCATGGACGTGGACAACCGCTACCGCGGTCCGGACAACGCGGTGCACCAGGCGCGCGGTTTCGACTTCGTGTCCACCTTCTCGCTGTGGGACACCTATCGCGCCGAGCAGCCGCTGATGACGCTGATTCAGCCGACCCGCCGCACGGTGGACGTGGTGGACTCGCTGCTCGCTTCACGGGAAGAAAGCCCGTTCGGGATCCTGCCGATCTGGCAGGTTCAGGGCCAGGAAACCTGGTGCATGATCGGCTACCATGCGGTGCCGGAGATCGCCGACGCGGTGCTGAAGGGCATTCCCGGCATCGACCGGAACCGGGCCCTGGCCGCGATGGTGGCCAGTGCCACCTACGCGCCCTACGGCCACCTGGGCGACTACATGAGGCTCGGCTTCGTCCCGGTGGATCACGACGACGAGGCGGTGTCCAAGACGATGGAATACGCCTTCGACGACTGGACGATTGCGCGCACCGCCCGCGCAACGGGCGATGCCGCAACCGCCGATGCCTTCGACAAGCGCGCCCGGAACTGGCGCAACGTGTTCGATCCCGGCATCGGTTTCGTGCGGCCGAGGCTCGCCGACGGGCGGTTCCGCGACAACTTCGATCCTGCCCGTGCCGGCGCCGGCAGCGGCTTCACCGAGGGCGATGCGTGGCAGTATTCCTGGTATCAGCCTCAGGATGTGGGCGGCCTGATCAGGCTGCTGGGCGGTGACGATCATCTGGTCGCGAAGCTCGACGGGATGTTCGACGCCCCCATCGCGCCGCACCAGTACGATGCGGTGGAAGACATGTCCGGCTTGATCGGCCAGTATGTGCACGGCAACGAGCCGAGCCACCACCTGGCCTATCTCTATGCCTATGCCGGCCAGCCCTGGCGCGGCCAGGCGCGGCTGAAGCAGATCGTCGACAGCCAGTACCGCCCGGCGCCGGACGGGCTGGTCGGCAACGACGACCTCGGCCAGATGTCGGCCTGGATGATCTTCACCGCGCTGGGCTTCTATCCCGTGACGCCCGGCTCGAACCAATACGTCATCGGCCGTCCGTTCGTGAACCGCGCGGTCCTGCACCTGCCGAACGGCAGACAGTTCACCGTCAGCACCGAGGGGCTCTCCGATGCGCATCCCTATGTCGGCCAGGTGATCCTCGACGGCGCACCGCTGTCCCGCAGTTTCCTGCGCCACGAGGAGATCATGCAAGGCGGCACGTTGCGCTTCGTCATGCAGGCCACGCCGAACAAGGAGTGGGCGACAGGCAAGCAGGACCGCCCCTTCTCGACCACGCCCTATGGCGGGTGATCCGGCTGGCATTGTCACGTTGGCAGGTCATGGTGAGACGGGAGCAGAGAACTTGCATCGACCAGCCCGGCGGCGAGAGCGGCAGATGCAGCGCCTCACGTCACCGGAGCAGGCGCAGGAGTTCCTGTCGTCGCACGCCATGACCTACGGTCATTTCTGAGTGCAGCGATACCGGATGACCGCAGCCCGGTATCGCTGTGCACACGCGACGGCCTTGCGGATCTGGCGTCAGGAGACTTGCGTCCAAGCAGCCGGGTAGCGCCCTTCGGCAACAGCGATGGACTTTCCTGAACTTCAGGCAGTCAAGCTGACAATGCCCGCAGCCGTCACACTCAAGGCGCGAGACAACGTTTCCATGGCTTCGCTTGGCAACGTCATCAGCCACCTCTGTCGGGGAGCATCCGCTTGCGAGGTGTCTCACTCAATTCGAAGGGCGCAGAGGTCTGAGTCAAGACGCTATGCCAAGCGTCCCACCACTGCCAGATCGCGTGCTCTGGTGAGCGCTGACCCATCTCAAGACGTGGACTGACACCAAGAACGATACCGAGCGTATCCGTTGTCACTAAAATGCCACTGTTTCTGCTGGATGCCGGGGCGGCTTGAAATGCGGCTTGTTTCCATAATTAATCGAATTGTAACGTTACGACGCGGCACCAAAGGATCGCGCCCTCCCACCCATGCCGCCAGGGGAATGTTCCGACTATGAGATCAGTGCCCCGATATCGACATCACTGCCTGTCCACTGCGGCCGTCGCCGCCGGCTATCTTGTGCTTGGCACGGCCGGACCTGCCGCAGCCCAAACATCGACCCAGTCGGCCACCCACACCAAGGCCCACGCGAGGACGCACACCAAGGCCCATAAAACGGCGAGGCGCTCCAAGGCGGCGCAGCCTCCCATTCCAACGACAGCCGGCTCACCGTCCGGCAGCGTCTCGCCAGCGCCCTTTGGTGCACCCCAGAACAATGCCGCCGCCGCCACCGCGATCCAGAGTTCCGGCACCACCGCAACATCGCCAAGGGACGCGGCGGAGTCGGTCACCGTCACCGGCTCGATCCTGCGCAATCCGAACCTGTCCGGCGCCAATCCGGTGACGACCCTGACCGCGACCGACCTGCGACGCCGGGGCATCACCACGGTGGCGCAGGCGCTGCAGACGGTCACGGCCAACGGGTCGGGGAACCTGCCGGCCAACTTCACCGGCAACGGCGCCTTCGCCGCCGGCGCGTCGGGCGTGTCGCTGCGTGGCCTCACGACGGACTCCACCCTGGTGCTGATCGACGGGCAGCGCGCCGCCTACTACCCGCTGTCCGACGACGGCGAGCGCAACTTCGTCGACACCAACAGCATCCCGCAATCGATCGTGCAGTCGATCGACGTGCAGCAGGATGGCGGCTCGGCCACCTACGGCGCGGACGCGGTGGCCGGCGTGGTGAACATCATCACCAAGAAGCAGATCCAGGGCTTCGATGGCGGCGCCGAGGGTGGTCTTACCCAGCGCGGCGATGCCGGCCACCAGCGGCTCTACGCGAACTACGGCTACGGCGACCTGAACCACGATAACTTCAACGTATGGATCAACGGCGAGTATCAGCAGGACGACCTGCTGATGAACAATCAGCGCGGCTATCCCTTCAACTCCGGCAACCTGAGCGGCATCGGCGGCACCAACGGCAACCCGAACGGCGTGAACTCGGACGGTAGCTTCACCGGCGTCAGCAGCACCGGCACGCGTGTTGCGGCGGTGCGGCCGGTCACGATCAACAGCGACGGCAGCCTCACGCCGGCCGGATCGGGACTGATCCAGCCGATCAATTCAGCACTCGGATGCAACGGGCTCACCACCCATGTCGTCGCGCAGGGAACGGTCTGCGAGCAGGACCTGATCCACGACTATGACGTCATCCAGCCGAGCGACCGGCGCATCAGCTCGACGCTCAAGGCGACGGTGAACCTGGGTCAGGATGCCCAGGGCTACGCCATGTTCACCTACTCGCAGAACCAGGTCTATTTTCCCGGCACGCCGCGCTACATCCGCGACCACAGCGAGACCAACGACGTCAGCTTCGCCAACATCACGCTGCCGGTCCGCCTTTCAAACGGCCAGCTCAACCCGAACAACCCGTTCGCGGCGCAGGGCTTTCCGGCCCAGATCTATTATCGCTTCGGCGACCTCAACCCGACCGAGACCGATTTCAATCAGGTCTTTCGCGGTTCCACCGGCATCAACGGCTCGGTCCTGTCGCACTGGGGCGGGGATTGGCATTACAATGTCGGCGTCGTCGGCATGGTCGACGATCTGCGCCGCACCCAGACTGGCCAGCCCACCTTCCAGGGCGTCATCGATGCGGTCGCCAATGGTACCTACAACTTCATGGATCCGTCTCAGAACACGGCGGCGGAGCGCGCCGCCATCGCGCCGACCTCGGTGGTCAACGCCAGCTCGCAGGAGTATGCGCTCGACGTCGTGGTCTCGAAGGGCCTGTTTGATCTGCCTGGCGGCACGACCACGCTCGGCCTCGGTGGCCAGGCTCGCTATGAGTCGCTGTCCGATCCCAGCGCCAACACCGGGATCAACCCGTTCGCGGGGACCCAGCAATACCTGCGCGGCATCAACCCGTTCTTCGCCTTCGGCCAGCGCAAGGTCGGCTCGACCTTCTTTGAACTCGGGGTCCCGTTCTTCAAGCAGTTCACCGTCGACGTGTCCGGCCGCTACGACAACTACTCCGAGGGCTTCGACAACTTCGCGCCGAAGGTCGGCGTGATCTTCAAACCGATCCCGGAGCTCACCCTGCGCGGCACCTACTCGAAGGGCTTCCGGGTACCGAGCTTCGCCGAAACCGGCGGGGTCAATGTCGGCTACGTGCCGTCCTCGCCGCTGCCCGACTCGTTCCTGGCCATGCATCAGAACGCCGCCGGCACCAAGCCGGACGCCTACGCCACGTCACCGCAGATCGGGCTCGAGACCGTAGGCAACCCGAACCTGAAGCCAGAGCATTCCGACAACTTCACCGGCGGCGTGATCCTGCAGCCGAAGCCCTGGGTCAGCCTGTCGGCCGACTACTACTACATCAAGAAGAAGGACTACATCGTCGCGGCCGACTACACCCAAGCGCTCGACGCCTACTATGCCGGTCTGAACCCGAGCAACGTCATCGCGGACGTGTCCGATCCCGATCATCCGAGCGCGATGTCGCGCGCCGGCACCGTCACCATCGACTACATCAACGCCGCGAGCCTCAGCACCGACGGCTTCGACCTGCAGCTCTCCACCAACGTCCATCTGCCGGGCCGGCTCCGGGACGTGCGCTGGATCAGCAGCGGCACCGTGACCTACGTCAACAGCTACAACATCGACTTCCCCGGCATCGGCGTCGAGCATTATGCCGGCACGCTGGGTCCGGTGAACATCACCTCCGGTTCCGGCACGCCGCGCTGGCGCACGAGCTGGCTCAACACCTTCATCTACAAGAAGCTGACCGTGGGCGTCGCCACCTACTTCACCAGCGGCTACAAGACGACGGCGGAAGATTCGACCGGTCCCGGCACCGCTAACAACTGCGCGGACGCGCAGCAGGGATTCACCGGGGACCCGGCGAACTGCAGGGTCAACGGCTTCTGGGACGTGGACCTGACTTTCGACTACGCGCTGAACGACAGGCTTCACCTCTACACGAACATCTACAACATCGGCGATTCCGGCCCGCCGCTCGATACCGGCACCTATGGCAGCTACCAGTACAACCCTGCCTGGGCCGCGGCCGGCATCCTCGGCCGCGAGTTTCGCTTCGGTGTCACCAGCAAGTTCTGAGGCTGTCGTCACGAGAGCTGAGCGCGCGGGATATGGTCCCGCGCGCTCACGCTTTGTCTTCGGCGTTTCCGCAAAGGCCGCCGTTCTGGTGGCAACTCTGCCGAGATCTCCTGCAGCCCCGGTCTGCCCTGTGGAGCCATAGGCTGAGCAGGATAAACCGGAGCGCAGTCGCTGATTGCCGTCCTCCACGCTCGACGTGCCCGCAAGACGCACCTCCCTTGACCAGGCGGTCGTGAAGCGTCCGGTTAGCGCGCCCCACATGGCTTTGGCCTGGCATCAAGCTGGATCAGCTCGTCGAGCGCCTCGCAAGGCAGACGGGACCGTTGGACTGTCCGGCGCTGCCGGCGTGACAGCCAGATGCCGGCTTCGACCCTCCCCCGGTCGCGGGCGAGATGCCCGGACGACCGGTGGCGAGCGAGGAAGACGGGAATCAGCCCGGGGGCGGGGCGTCGGCTCGCACGACAGGGAGCAGCACGGCGCTGTGGCCCTGGGCATTGTGCTCGATGGTCATGGTGGCCGGGCGGTAGTCCGCCGGCTTGGCGAACAGGATGTTGGGCACGTAGGTCTGCGGGTTGCGGTCGTAGAGCGGAAACAGGGTGGACTGCACCTGCACCATCAGGCGGTGGCCGGGCTGCAGCGTGTAGTTCAGGGTGGGGAGGCGGAACTTGTATTCCTGCAGCTGACCAGCCGGGATCGGGGTCGGGTGCTCGAAGCTCCGCCGGTAGCGGCCGCGGAAGATGTCGAGGCTTATGGGGAGCTGGTAGCCCCCCATCTCCGGCTGCGCCGGGTCGGTGGACGGGTAGACATCGATGATCTTGACCGCGAAGTCGGCGTCGGTGCCGGTGGTGCGGACGAACAGGTCGGCCACCGGGGCGCCGGCGAACCGGATCGGGTGGTCGAGCACAGGCGTGCGATAGACCAGCACGTCGGGACGGGTGGCGGCGGTGCGCTGGTCCTGCACCAGCCAGGTGGCCCAGGAGGGGTGGTCACCGAAGCGGGCGGGGAGCGGCTCGAACGGGATCGGCTTCGCGGGGTCGGAGATGTAGCTATCCTCACCAGCCTGCGGAGCGTCGGTGGAGAGGCCGCCGGCAGGTTGGAAGAAGTAGGAAGTCAGCGCAGCCGGGGCAACGAGCGGCCAGTCGGCGAGGCTGTCCCAATGATTCTCACCAGGATCATAGATCAGCACCTTGGGCGTCGGATGGGCGGGGGCGCGGTCCTTGAGGTAGGTGTCGAAGAACGGGACCAGCACGTCGCGGCGGAAGTCGGCGGCGGTGTCGCCCTTCCACTTGAGCGGGCCGAGCGAGTCGGCGCTGCGATTGACCTGGCTGTGATACCAGGGGCCCATCACCAAGTGGGCGTTCGTGGTGGCGTTCGCAGCACGGAGCGCGTCCCAGGTGTGGATGGCGCCGAACATGTCCTCCTGGTCCCACAGGCCCTGCAGCCACATGGTCGGAATGCCGGGAGGATGGGCCGCGATCAGCTTGTCCAGCGCCTGCACCTGCCAGAACGCGTCATAAGCCGGGTGAGCGGACAGGCGGCGCCAGAAGGGAAGCTGGTCGAAGCCGTGCGCGATCGCGTAGGCGCCGGCGGAACCGGCATCGAGAAAGGCCTGGTAGTCGTCGTAGGCGGTGCGGGGCACAGGGTCGCCCTTGCCCTTCACGCTGGTCTGCCCGGACAGGTAGTCGAGGTTGGTCTGGCGGAAGGCACCGTAGTGGAACCAGTCGTCGCCCATCCAGCCATCGATCATCGGGCTCTCGGGAGCGGCCACCTTCAGCGCCGGGTGCGGGCCGAGCAGGGCCATGGTGACGGTCCAGCCGTCGTAGGAGGAGCCGATCTCGCCGATGCGGCCGTTGGACTCCGGGACGTGCTTGGAGAGCCAGTCGGTGGTGTCGTAGGCGTCGGTGGTGTCGTCGGTCTTCGACGGGTTGAAGGAGCCGATCGGTGGGCGGGTCATGGTGTAGACGCCCTCGGAGGCATACTTGCCGCGCACGTCCTGGAACACGAGGATATAGCCATCGTCGACCCACTCGCGATCGGCGGACCAAGCAGCGTCGCGCAGATGCGGGAGCTCCTTCTTGACGAAGAAGTTCGCGTCATAGGGAGTACGCTCGAGCAGCATCGGCAGGCCGTGAGCGCCATGCGGCACGACGATGACGGTGTGCAGCTTCACGCCGTCGCGCATGGGGATCATCACCTCACGGCGGTCGTAGTCGTACTCGGTGCGGGGAGCGGCCCAGTGCTGGGCGATGTCGCCCTGCGGCGGAGGCTGGTCATCGAGCTGCGCCGGCGATGGTCCAGGGGATGGCGTAGGGGTCTGAGCCGCACCCGCAAGGGGAACGGCAAGGATGGCGACGGCCAGGGAAGCGGCAGAGACCCACAATGTCATCAAGGAAGGGTTCCGGTTGCGATGGAGCTGGGGCGGCATGCCGCCCCGGGCGGTCGGGAGACCATACCAGCCGCCGCGGCCGCCGTGCAGGGTCGCGTCCGCACTTTTGGCGTCCGCGAGTGTGGTTGATGATCGGCAGCAGCGGCTCACGCTGACTGGCCATGCCAGCTGTGATGCGAACCACTTGGATCACGCGCCCGTCGAGCGGGGCGGGAACTTAGCCGTCGCCTTTAAGCGGCTGCGGCCGGTATCGCCATCAAGGTCGTCATCACGGCTTCCGGGCCACTGCGGCAACCGCGTCTCTCAAGGACGATGGCACGCGAGCGCCACCTAGCTCAGGACCCATCAAGTTGCTCGTGAAGCTGATCTCGGCTGATCACTGGCAGCATCGAGGGGTGCTGCCGTGAGTGACCTGATCTGGTTGTCCAAGGCACAGATGCAGCGGATCGAGCCGCACTTCCCGCTGTCGCACGAGGTGCTGCGGGTCGATGACCGACGGGTGATCAACGGCATCATCGTCGTGATCCGCAACGGCCTGTGCTGGCGCGATGCACCTGCGGAGCATGCGCCGCACAAGACGACCCATGACCGCTTCATCCGCTGGAGCCGCCTGGGTGTGTTCAACCGCATCTTGCGGCGTTGGCGGCCAAGGGTGGAAAGCCCGGCCAGCTGATGATCCACGCAACGCACCTGAAGGCGCACCGGACGGCGGCCAGCCTTCCCGAAAGGGCCTGTTTCCCGACGTATCGGGCGCACCAAGAGCGGCCACCGGTCATGCTGCTCAGCGAAAGCCGGATGAGCGACGACAAGGGTGCTGCGCTGATGATCGAGGCGCTCCACAAGGCGCAAGACCATGTTGGGCGACCGGGGTTATGATGCCAACTGGTTCCGCGAAGCGCCGACGGCGCGCGGCATGACGCCGTGCATCCCGTCAAAGGCCAATCGCCACGTGCTGATCCTGTTCAGCAACGGGGACGTAGTCCATCGAGCAGCAGGTCCAACACCCGGCGCAGCTGGGACGCGTCGGTCGAGGTCGCCGTCATCAGGACGGCACCTGCAAGGCTCAAGGTCACGTCGTCCGGTTCGATGTCCTGGCGAATGGTGACGTCGGAGGCGCCCGCGGTCATGAACCGCGCCACCACAGCCCGGACACGGGCGCGCGTCTCCGGCGCCAATGCCATTGGCGACGTCAGGGCGATGCGCAGGGCATCCCGCATGGCGTGTTTTGCGGCAACGAACCGGGCGTATTGATCCATCCATATCCGCAGGGCATCCAATGCTCCGTGGGCGGCGAGCAGCGGTTCCACGTCCGCCGCAAGTGCATCAAGCTCCGAGCAATACACCGCCTCTATCAGGGCTTCGCGCGTCGGGAAGTTGCGATAGAGCGTGGCCACACCCACCCCGGCGGCCCGTGCGACACTCTCCAGCGACACCGTTGCGTTGCCGGCGGAAAAGAACCGCCGGGCCTCCGCGATGAGGCGCTCCCGGTTCCTGGCCGCGTCGGCACGCAAGCGAGGCGGCTTTGACAAACGGAGGCCCCTCCGGATAAGCCGGCGTGAACGGATGACCCTCCGTTTAAGTCAGCCTTAGCACGGATGCGTTTCATGCCCCATCATACGCGATCAGCTGCGCCCCTCGGCGGCGTTTACCGCTTGGGCGAGCACGAGGTGGCACGTGTTGGCTATGGCGCGCTGCAGCTTCGCACAGTCGAGCCCGACAGGGCGGTCGCCCTGCTGCGGCGCGCGATCGACCTCGGTGTCGATCACATCGACACGGCTCAGTTCTATGGCGACGGCTCCGTCAACCGCGCGATCCGCGAGGTGCTATCCGCAGATGGCGGGGTCGTGGTCGCCACCAAGGTCGGTGGTGACCCGGACACGGGAAAAATCCCGGTGAAGCTCGCGCAGCGGCCCGAACAACTCCGCGCGAGCCTGGAGGACAACCTCCTGAGCCTCGGGTTGGAACAGATCCCCGTGGTCAACCTGCGTCGCGCCGACGTCGGACCCGGGCTCAGTGCCGAAGGCGAT
Source organism: uncultured Acetobacteraceae bacterium (assembly GCA_964248625.1). Taxonomy (GTDB): domain Bacteria; phylum Pseudomonadota; class Alphaproteobacteria; order Acetobacterales; family Acetobacteraceae; genus Lichenicola. The sequence continues at coordinate 67,686 of CAXTZG010000006.1, forward strand.
CAGGTCGTCGACATTGACGACCAGCTGGCGGTGATGATTGCGATGCGGGACGAGGGCAAGATCGGGGCCATAGGCCTGAGCGCCGTCGACCTGGAGCGGCTCAACCGCGCGCTTCCCGCCGGCATAGCGTGCGTGCAGAACGCCTATAGCCTCGTTGGTCGGGAATCGGAGGCGCTGCTCCAGGTCTGCCTCGCGAATGGGATTGCTTGGACACCCTTCTATCCCCTCGGCGGCGGCGCGATCGGCGGCCCCAAGGTGGCGGACCAGCCCAAGGTGCAGGAAATTGCCGCGCGGCTGGGCGTCACGCCCATGCATGTCGGGCTGGCTTGGCTGCTGCGACACGCGCCCAACACCCTGCTGATCCCTGGGACGACAAGCGTCGACCACCTTGAACAGAACCTGGCGGTCGCGTCCGTGGAGCTGGACGAAGAGGCGATGGCCGATCTCGACGCGCTCGACGCGGCCACGGCCAGCACCCAGCCATCTCGACAATGAGGGTCGGTTCTGAAGTTAGGCGGCTATGGTAAGTCGTGACGACGGTAAAGGCTTTCATCGGTATCGCTGCCGTTCAGACCAGTGAGCCATAAAAAATGATTGCTATGAGGCGCAGAGCCGCCGTCAGCGGCGGCCGAGCCTTTGTCCGGTTTTCATCACCGACGGCGGTAGGCAAGGAGCAGGGGCTGCCGCCGCACGGTAGACTCAACTGGTCGTCGCAACACCTGGAGGAGGGGTGCTGGATGGCGGGACGGCGGCGGTCTGACCGGGCTTTACGGGACAAGCTGCGTTCGCCGGGGTGACTTCCGGTAGCGCGGCGTGAACACATGCGTCACTTCTGGACGCTGATTGCAGCCGGCCTGACGAGCGAGGACGCGGCGCTCGGCACGGGCGTATCGCAACCGGTTGGAACACGCTGGTTCCGAAAGGCGGGAGGTATGCCGCCATCCAGGTTCAGAGCGTCGGTAAAGTCACCATCCGGGCGTCACCTGTCGTTTGCCGAGCGGGAGGAACTTGCGGTTCTGCATGCTCAGGGTCTTGGAGTGCGAGAGATCGGCCGCCGGCTGGGGCGGGCGGGATCGACGGTATCGCGGAGTTGGACGCAACGCGTCCAACCGGCGCAATGCCGCCACGCACAGTGGCGGCCTGGAATATCGAGCGACCACGGCGCAATGGCATGCTGAGCGGGCCGGACGCCGTCCGAAGTCGGCAAAGCTTGCCGTCCATGCGGCGCTACGAGGCTACGTACAGGAACGGCTGTACGGCGTTATAGCCGCTCCGGACGGCGTCGCGGTATCCGGCCCATCCGTGCCAAGGAAAGGGCGGCGTCACGGGCGCCGGCAGGCGCGGCGTTGGGCCAGGACATGGAGCCCGCAACAGATGGCACATCGCTTACGGATCGACTTTCCCGGGGACGAGCCGATGCGCATCAGCCACGAGGCCATCTACCAGGCGCTGTTCGTGCAGGGCCGAGGCGCGCTACGCCGCGAGCTGACGGCCTGCTTGCGCACCGGTCGGGCGCTGCGCGTGCCACGAGCGCGCATACGCGGACGGGGCAAATCATTCGTCGAGCCACAGGTCATGATCAGCCAGCGCCCAGCCGAGGCGACGGACCGTTGCGGTGCCAGGCCATTGGAAGGGCGACCTCATCCTGGGCCTGGACAGTTCCGCGATCGGCACCCTGGTCGAGCGGACGACGCGGTTCACCATGCTGCTCCACCTGCCGCGCATGGAAGGTCACGGCGTCGGAGCGCCGATCAAGAACGGACCAGCACTCGCCGGCCATGGTGCCGAAGCAGTCCGCGACGCGATCACGCGCACGATCGCCACCTTGCCGGCGCAGCTTCGGCGGTCCCTGACGTGGGATCAGGGGGACGAAGATGGCCCAGCACGTCCGGTTGCGGATCGAAACAGGTTTGCCGGTCTACTTCTGCGATCCGCAGAGTCCATGGCAGCGCGGCACCAGTGAGAACACAACGGCTTGCTGCGACAGTACTTCCCGAAAGGCACCGACCTGAGCGTGCACGGTGCACAGGATCTCGTAGCGGTCAGCGCTGTTCTCAACACCAGGCCTCGCAAGACCCTCGGCTGGAGAACGCCTGCCGAGGCATGTGACGACGCGCTGAGGGCAGCGCACACGGGTGTTGCGACGTGCAGCGTCTTGATCCGCTTCGTGGCTCCGGCGTGGCTTCCTCCCTCACGCCGCAACGACAGCTTCTGCCATCGCCTGCACTGTTTAAGCTGCTTGGTGGCTTAACGGTTAAGCTGACAGCAGCGACAGCGCAGGCACACGGCAACTTTGTGGGGTGCTGCCGAGCCGCTACCACGGGCGGACTCGATCTGCCCGCTGGTGCCATCAGTTGTCCAGGCAGGATCGCACGCACAATCCCGCCAAGCGCGCAGGCGCTCTCTTCAACCCGGCAGCAGGACGTGGTCGATGACGTGGATAACGCCGTTCGACTGGTAGACGTCGGCGATCGTCACTGTCGCGACGTCACCCTTCACGTCTGTCAGCATGATGGTGCCGGGAGTGCCCATGGTTGCCGTCAGCGGCACGCCAGCAACCGTCATGAGGCTTGCCCTGCCGCCACCCGCGACGATCGCGGCCATCAGCGCCTTGGAGTCCATGCTGTCGGCGATCACGTGATAGGTCAGCACCTTGGTCAGGGCGGCCTTGTTCTTGGGCTCCAACAAGGTAGGAACCGTGCCCGACGGCAGCATCGCGAAGGCTTCGTTGGTCGGCGCGAACACTGTGAACGGTCCCGGACCGGACAGCGTGTCGACGAGGCCTGCCGCCTTGACAGCCGCGACGAGCGTCGTGTGATCCTTCGAGTTGACCGCGTTCTGGATGATGTTCTGCTGCGGATACATGGCCGCCCCGCCGACCATGGGATCGGTCATGGAGTTCGACTGCATCGATGCAGAACCAGGCTGCATGCAGCCCGCCAACAGCCCAGCCGTCAGCATCATCGGCATGATGTTGCAAAGTTTCATTGATGTGTTTCCTGTCCCGGGATCCGATCTGCGACCCTTTCACCGTTACGGATCTGCTACGCCGGTGGATGCATCTCAGGATCTGATCGGTTGGAGGCAGGGAGAGTGATCCCTTGTGACCACGCATCTCTGCTCGGCAACACAGCAACGCCCGCAGCGATTACGACCCACCAGAGGAGAAGCAGAAGCGGAACACCATGCCCGACGGCCCCGACGCAACCTGGCTGCCGATTACGGCTGGGGACGACGCTGTACGGAAGCCGGTAGCAGTGACGCGCAGTTCAGCTGCTACACCGCATCTCCCTTGATAGGCGTGGCCGCCAGCATGCGCCTGATGAGGCAGCGACTTACCTCCAAGGTGAAGTGAGGACGATGCCCGCCAGAATAATCCAGGCGATCATGAAGACGACTGGCATGTAACGCGAGAACAGCATACCGCGGCGGTGGGCGGCATGGATGCGACGATCACCGTCCACGAAGACAGACGGTCTCCATTTGAGGGTCGACGACGCGTGAGCCTCGTTGAGAGCATCCATAAATAAAATGTTCCACTCAACGATGATCCTATAGCCCGTGTTCAGTCCAGGCCATGCCAGCACAGCGAGCGTGAACCCGATAACGGATAGGGCTGGCGTGATCCAATAGAATTTTGCCATCGGGCTAGCTCCGGCATACGCCAGCGACATTGTAAAAGAGATGAGTAGAAACGCCTCAGCACTGATGAGCGCGTTGACACGGTCGTGAAACACGCCGATCTCGAACCTCATCTCCTCACGTATTGTCGATAGGCGCTTCAGGTGATCATCGCCTATCTCGCTCATGTCGCTGTTCCTAGCTCCGCCAAGCACAAGCACGGCATTTCACCGATTATGAGCGCTATGCCTACTGCCGACACCACAGTCCGGACAGGAACGCGCGCATGATCGCTGGCTTTATCCACCGGATTCAAGGCCAATGGATACAATCGTTCCTCATCGCAGGGTGTACTTGTATGCCTGCGCACGCTCCGTCATGCCCCCGAAGACAAGAGCAAGGCTCGTCCAGACCACGAGGTTGATCCCGAGCGAGGCGAGCCGGAAGTGCCACAGCGTGACCGCCGAGAACCCGGCAGGCACCTCGTCTACCACGGGGAGCAGTAGCATCGCGACGATGACCAGCGCGAGATAAGCTGTGGCGGCTGCCAAGGTGGCGTCCCGAAGACCATGGCGCGGCTGAAGCGAGCGGCCGAGGTTGAGACCAACGATCCCAGCGCCAACCGAGAGCGCCACCATGCCGAAGTAGGCTGCCGTCCGGATCCCAATCGTTTCCGAGTTGCCGATCGAAGGCGGGTTGGCCGGGTACTTGATTTGCGGAACCAGGATCAGCACCACGAAGGCAGCGCCACCCAGCAGGGCCGCTGTTCCGCGCGCCCCAATGTTGCCCAGCCGCCCCTGCGCGAAGGCGAATATCAGGGCGAAGATGCCGCCCAGCGCGGTCCCGTAGATGGTGATGCCCGTCAGCAGCCCGATCGTGCTCTGCACTGCCCGGCTGACCAGTTCGGGCTCCGGTGGATCGCCGGCCACCTGATGCATGTGGGTCTCGAAGGCGATCGCAAGGTCGACCTGTGGCTCACCGAACAGCCAGGCGAGGCAGAACCCGAGCAGGCCGGCGAGGATGCCGACCAGCATCCCCCGGATAAGGAGCGTTCTGACCATGACCGGCCCCTCAATGACAAGGGAAGCCAAGCAGATGGCGGCCATCGTGGACGAACTCGTGCACCATCATCCCGTGCACAATCGAGGTGGCACCCTCTTCGGCGCCGACGAAATAGATCGCGAGCAGCGCCAGCAGGCCGCCGAAGATCGCCCAGGGCAGGATCTCGCGCACCGGTATGACAGCTGGCGGTTGCGTCGGTCCGGTGTAGGTGGTGGGCATCATATTCTCCGTGGGATTGCGCGTCCCGTTCGAGTTGCCGCTCGGAGAGGTCTGACTTTCGCCTGAGGCTGACCTCGTGGCGATTACAGTGGCGCGACCGTGCTGGACTTACACCAGCTTCTCTTGATCCGAGCTACCCCATGGTTGGAAGTGCCTGAACAGGATGTCAATGAAGCCCACCTTGTTGCCAAGCTGCTCCAGTAGGCTGGACGATCGCGCTACGGGCCGAGGTAATCGAGCGGGATGGGGTCAAGGTGTTCGAGGACACCGGGACACAGACGAACATGGCGCCTATGATTGATGGTCATTCAGTCAGCCGCCTTGAGGAGCTGCTGCCATGGTTGCGGCAAGCGAGCTGACACCAATCCGGTCGGCTGCGGATCTACAGTGCAGCTTCTATCCTTATCCAACGAAAGGCCAATGCCAGCATGACGGGCGTTCTGCCATCGTTTCCAGCAACGCTGATCGGCTGCTGCCGACGCATGCACATGGCTCGTTCGGCTGACGTAGGGTGGTGTTGAAGGCCCGGTGGTGGGTTGGTCGCTTCCCCGGCATCATGACCGCATCCCGACCCTCCTCGGCGTCGCCCACGACGATCAAGCATCGGAGTTCACGTTGCCCGACCGACTGCTGCCGTTTTCCGTATCACCGCGACTGCATTGGCTGCCGCGCTTCCCGCCTTCGATAAGCAACATGGTGCTGACGGCCACGGCGGTGGCCGTGCTGCTGAGCTCGGGGACGGAGGTGAGGGCAGCTGCTTCCGGGAGTAACGCCGCGATGGTGGGCGTGGCGGCGGAGGCGGTTACCAATGCTTCTGTGACGCAAGGCTCGGTGACGTTCGCGAACGGATCCACGCTCGGGTTCACCGCGGTCGCGGGCCTGATCCCCGTAGGCGGCACGGATGCAGAGGATGCCGCGTTCAACGCCACCGGGAGCACGCCGGCACCAGCAGGCGGACGCGGTAGTGGAAATGGACCGGCCGTCGCGCGCATGTCGTATGTCGCGTATCTCGCGCACGGGACGGATGCGGGGCGTCGGCCTATGCTGTTCCTGTACGACGGCGGTCCCGGCTCCTCTTCTCGTAGCCTGCTGATGGCAAGCTTCGGTCCAGTCCGGGTCGGCGTGCCACAGCCCGGCGACGCCGCCGGCACAGCCGCGATCCCCAGCATCGTGAACAATCCGGACAGCCTGCTGGACGTCGCCGACTTGGTGTTCATCGACGCACCCGGAACCGGTTTCGGCAGGATCGAAGGTCGGGATGCGGCGGGAGCCTTCTACGGCATCGATGGTGATGCGGCCGCCTTCGCGCGCTTCATCGAGCGCTTCCGCGCGCGCTTTAACCGCTGGACATCGCCGATCTATCTCTTCGGCCACAGCTACGGCACCATGCGCAACGCCGTGCTGGCGCGGTTGCTCTCCGAGGACGACGCGCCGCCGCGCGGCATCATATCGTCCAACCAGTGGCTGAATGCGGACGACTTCCTTGATTCCGGACAGGCAAACCCCGGTACGGACAGCCCCTACATCTATGCGCTGCCGACCTATGCCGCGACCGCTTGGTATCACCATCGTGTCCCAAATCCGCCGGTGACTCTTCAGCCCTGGCTGGATGAGATCGAGGCATTCGCACTCCATGATTATGCGACCGCCCTGCTGGCCGGAAGCACGCTTCCGGCAAAGCAGGAGCAGGCGATCGCAGAACGGCTGGAACAATATACTGGCATTCCCGCCAAGACCTGGGCCGAGGCCCGGCTACGGATCGGTGGCGTTGAATTCAGGCGTCTGGTCCTGGCGAACACGGACCAAGCCGTCGGCCGGATCGACGCGCGCTACGTCGCACCCGTCACCAACCCGCTCGCTTCCGATGCGTCGGGTGACGCATTCGGAGATGCCGTCGGCCCAACCATTGCTGCTGCGACGCAGCGCTATGAGCGCGGCGTATTGAAGCTTGTCCCGAACTACACCTTCAACGCATTCGCCGACGTTCCGGATCTGCGCTGGAACGAGTTCCACTCCACGACCGGCAAGCCTTGGGAGAGCTTCTACAACGTCATGCCCGATCTGGCGCAGGCCATGACAGAGAACCCGACCATGCGCGTCCTCCTCATCGGCGGCTACTACGACCTCGCCACCACCTACCTCGGATCGGTGCAAGAGATGCGGCACCTGACGATCCCGCCAGCCATGCAGGCGAACATCGATACTGCGCTCTACCCGACCGGACACGAACCCTACATTGCGGATGGGGTGCGACGAGCGATGCATGACCGGATCGCCCATCTCATCCAGCCTGAAGAAGGGCGTTTGGTCACTGCTAAATGAATCAGACCCTAACCTTACGGATCTCACACATTTGCGAGGTGTGACGATCGGACGCCTACTCGAATGCGACGGTAGCAGGTCAAGGTGTGGGCACCGGCCGCTTACTTTGATGCGACTCAGAATAGAGGAACCTGTTCTAGCGTAGCTGTCTTGGACCCGTGGCATCGGTGGCTTCCGCGCAATGTCCCACACCGGCCTTGTCGTCGTCGGGCATACGGCAGAACAAGACATGTTTACCCTGTATGACAAACCCGGAGGTGCCGCCGCATCCATCGACAAGGAAGTCATCCGAGTAGGAACCTACGTGCGAGACTGCAAACCTGGCAATAAAATCATTGCCGGCGCCGCATTGCGAATTGCTGATGCTGTGAGTCAATTTCGTCGTTATCGTAAGCAGACCAGCACTAGGTCCTGTTGACGAAAGATCTTGTTTCCTTGGTGTGGCTCTGATCAAGGCTT
>CAXTZG010000007.1:0-49668 GCA_964248625.1 uncultured Acetobacteraceae bacterium
CGCCGGTGGTGCTGCTGTCGCCGGCCTGCGCCAGCTTCGACCAGTTCGCGAGCTTCGAGGCGCGCGGCGCGCGCTTCGCCGAGCTCGTTTCCTGCCTGGAAGGATCGCGCTGATGGCGCAGTTCTCGCGCGCGGACAACTCGGTCATCGCCCGCTGGTGGTGGACGGTGGATCGCTGGACGCTCGGCTGCGTCGGGCTGCTGATCGGCTTCGGCTACGTGCTGATGCTGGCAGCGTCGCCCTCGGTCGCCGCCCGCATCGGCGCATCGCGCGACATGTTCATCCTCAAGCAGGTGATCTTCCTGGCCATCGCGGGGCTGATCGTGATCGCCACCTCGATGCTGTCGCCGAAAGGCGTGCGTCGGCTGGCGCTGGCGAGCTGTGCCGTCGCACTCGGCCTGACCGCGCTGACGCTGGTGCACGGCGTCGAGATCAAGGGAGCGCGGCGCTGGATCGCGCTGCCGATGATGTCGATCCAGCCGTCGGAGTTCCTCAAGCCGTGCTTTGCCGTGGTGACCGCCTGGCTGCTGGCCGAGGGCAGGCGCACCCGCGCCTTTCCGGGCATGCTGCTGGCGTTCGGGGTGTTCGCGCTCATCCTGCTGCTGCTGAAGTCGCAGCCGGATATCGGCATGCTGTCGGTGATCACCTGCGTGTTCATGGCGCAGCTGTTCGTCGGCGGGCTGAACCTGTTCCTGGTCGGATGCGGCGTCGGCAGCATGATGGCGGCCTTTGCCGGCGCGTTCGTGGTGTTCCCGCATGTCCGCTCGCGCGTGATGCGCTTCCTGCATCCGGGACAGGGCGACCACTACCAGATCGACACCGCGATGCAGGCCTTCGGCAATGGCGGGCTGCTCGGCCGCGGACCCGGCGAAGGCCGGGTCAAGGACCTGCTGCCCGATGCGCACGCCGACTTCGTGTTCGCCGTCGCGGGCGAGGAGTTCGGGCTGCTGGTCTGCCTGTTCATCATCGGCGTGTTCTGCTTCATCGTCGTGCGCACGCTGCTCAAGCTGCTGGCCGAGGACGACCCGTTCGTGGTGCTGGCCTCCACCGGACTGGTCACCGGCTTCGGGCTGCAGGCCTTCGTCAACATGGCCTCCTCCCTGCACCTGATCCCGACCAAAGGCATGACTCTGCCCTTCATCTCCTATGGCGGCTCGTCGGCGATGTCGGTGGCGCTGACCATCGGCCTGCTGCTGGCGCTGACCCGCAGGCGCGTCCAGGGCCGGAGCGCGTCCGGCCGGCTGACGACGCCGATGCCGCGCCGGCGGAGCATCGCTGCATGAGCCGGCCGATCGTCATCGCGGCCGGCGGCACCGGCGGCCATTTCTTTCCCGCCGAGGCGCTGGCGGCCGAGCTCGACCGGCGCGGCCACCCGCTCGTGCTGATGACCGACGGGCGCGCCGGACGGCGCACGCAGGGCGTGTTCGCGCAAGGCCGGCAGCACGTGCTGCCGGGTGCCGGCATCGCCGGCCACGGGGCCATGCGCCGGCTCGGCGGCGCGCTGGCGCTCGGCCGCGGCACGCTGGCCGCACGACGCATCCTGGCCGAACTGCGCCCACGGGCGGTGGTGGGCTTCGGCGGCTACCCGTCGGTGCCGCCGCTGCTGGGCGCGCGCCTGCTGGGACGACGGCGTCCGGTGCTCGTGCTGCACGAGGGCAACGCGGTGCTGGGCCAGGCCAACGCGCAGCTCGCCCGCTTCGCCGACGCCATCGCCACCAGCTTCGAGCATGTCGCCCGCCTGCCCCAGGGCGCGCAGACGGTGCTGACCGGCATGCCGGTGCGCGCCGAAATCGCCGCCGCCGCGCGCAGCCCCTTTCCCGATGCGCACGCCACCCTGCGGCTGCTGGTCTGGGGCGGCTCGCTCGGGGCGCGCGTGTTCAGCGACGTGGTGCCGCAGACGCTGGCCGCCCTGCCGGCAGCGCTGCGCGCCCGCCTGGCGGTCACCCAGCAGGCCCGGACCGAGGACGTGGCCCGAGTCGAGGCCGCATACGCGGCGGCCGGCATCGATGCGGAGGTGGCGCCGTTCTTTGACGGGGTCGCCTGGCGGCTTGTCGCGAGCCACCTGGTGATCGGCCGCGCCGGCGGCTCGTCGGTCGCCGAGCTGGCGATGGTCGGGCGCCCGTCGATCATGGTGCCGCTGCCGATCGCCGCCTCCGACGAGCAGGGCGCCAACGCCGCCGCGCTGGTCGCGGCCGGCGGCGGCTGGATGCTGCGCCAGCCCGATTTCACCCCGGCCGTTCTGGGCGACCTGCTCGACGGATTGCTGTCCGAGCCCGCGCGGCTCGCGGCGGCGGCGGCGGCTGCCGGCCGCCTCGGACGGCATGACGCGGCGTGCACGCTCGCCGATCTCGTCGAGGCCACGCTCGCCCGGCAGGGACTCGCGAATCTGCGAGATCACGGCTTGCACTCCTCGTCGCCAGGGGCCATCCCCGATGGCGCGAACCGGGAGATGCCAGCATGAGAGCCCTGCCCTTATCCATCGGCACCATCCACTTCGTGGGCATCGGCGGCATCGGCATGTCGGGCATCGCCCAGGTGCTGCACACGCTCGGCTACGCGGTGCAGGGCAGCGACATCGCCGAGGGTGCCAACGTGCAGCGGCTGCGGGCCACCGGCATCCCGGTGATGGTCGGACACGATGCCGCCAATCTCGGCGACGCGCGCGTCGTGGTGACCTCGACGGCGGTGAAGCGCGACAATCCGGAAGTCGTTTCGGCCCGCACGCGGCTGATCCCGGTGGTGCGTCGCGCCGAGATGCTGGCCGAGCTGATGCGGCTGCGCTGGTCGATCGCGATCGGCGGCACCCACGGCAAGACCACCACCACCAGCCTGGTCGCGGCCGTGCTGGATGCGGCAAAGCTCGATCCGACCGTGATCAATGGCGGCATCATCGAGGCGTACGGCTCCAACACGCGCATGGGCGAAGGCGACTGGATGGTGGTGGAGGCCGACGAGAGCGACGGCTCGTTCCTGCGCCTGCCTGCCGTGATCGCGGTTGTCACCAACATGGATCCCGAGCATCTCGACCATTGGGGTACCGCGGAGGCGATGATGGCCGCGTACGACCAGTTCGTCGCCAACATCCCGTTCTACGGCTTCGCGGTGCTGTGCGTGGATCATCCCAACGTGCAGCAGATGATCCCCCGCCTGTCGGATCATCGCGTCATCACCTACGGTTTTTCGCCGCAGGCGGACGTGCGCGCCGAGCGCATGGTGGCCGACAAGCGCGGCGCCACCTTCGAGGTGATCATCACCGACCGGCGCGCCAGGAACCGCAGCCGCAAGCTGGGACCGTTCCGGTTGCCGATGCTGGGCAGCCACAACGTGCAGAACGCGCTCGCCGCGATCGCGGTGGCGATCGAGATGGAAATCGACGAGAGCACGATCCGCAGCGCCTTTGCAGACTTCCGCGGCGTCAAGCGTCGCTTCACCCGCACCGGCGAAGCGGGCGGCATCACCGTGGTCGACGATTACGGCCACCATCCGGTGGAGATCGCCGCCGTGCTGAAGGCGGCGCGTCAGGCGGGGGCCCGCGACGTGGTGGCGATCGTGCAGCCGCACCGCTATTCCCGGCTGCAGACGCTGTTTCCCGAGTTCTGCACCTGCATGAACGATGCCGGCACCGTCATCATCGCCGACGTGTACGCCGCCGGCGAGGCGCCGATCGACGGGTTCGACCGCGACGCGCTGGTGGATGGCCTGCGCGCCTCGGGGCATCGCTCGGTGGTGCCGCTGCCGGGGCCCGAGCACCTGGCGGAGATGGTGCACGCCATCGCCCGGCCCGGCGACTTCGTCATCTGCCTGGGTGCCGGCAACATCACCGCGTGGGCGCAGGCGCTGCCCGAGCAGCTCGGCCTCCTGCAGAAGGCGCGCGGAGGCCACGCCGCATGAGCGCTGCCGCCACCTCGCCCGACATGGCCAGCAGCCTCGGCGCGCTGCCGCCGGTGCGCGGCCGGCTTGAGCAGGCGGCGGCCCTCGGCGCGCAGAGCTGGTTCCGCGTCGGCGGCCCGGCGGAAGTGCTGCTGCGCCCGGCCGATGCCGAGGACCTGGCGTCGTTCCTGGCCGCCATCCCGCCGGAACTGCCGGTGCTGGCGATCGGCAAGGCCTCCAACCTGATCATCCGCGACGGCGGCGTCGCCGGCGTGGTGGTGCGGCTGGCACGCGGCTTCTCCGACATCGTCGTCGAGGCGGACGGCATCGTGTGCGGGGCGGCCTGCCTCGACATGACCGTGGCCGAGCATGCGGCGGAGGCCGGCCTGCGCGGGCTCGAGTTCCTGGCCGGCATCCCGGGCTCGATCGGCGGTGCGGTGTCGATGAATGCCGGCGCCTACGGCGCCGAGATTACCGACGTGCTGGACTGGGCCGAGATCGTCGACCGGTGCGGGCAGCTGGTGCGGCTGCCGGTCGAGGCGCTGGGCTTCGGCTACCGGCGCTCAAGCCTGCCCGCGGGTGCGGTGGTGGTGCGGGCGCGGCTGCGCGGCGAGCCGGGCGATCCGGCGATCCCGCGCGCGCGCATCCACGAGATCCGTGCCGCGCGCGAGGCCTCGCAGCCGACCCGGGCGCGCACCGGCGGCTCGACCTTCCGCAACCCCGATCCGGCGCAGACCCTCCTGAAGGCGTGGCAGCTGATCGACGAGGCCGGCTGCCGCGGTCTGCGCCTCGGCGGCGCGCAGGTCAGCGAGAAGCACTGCAACTTCCTGCTCAACACCGGCGACGCCACCGCCGCCGAGATCGAGGCGCTGGGCGAGGAGGTGCGTCGCCGGGTCGCCGCCAGCTCGGGCATCGAGCTCGCCTGGGAGATCAAGCGCATCGGCGTGCCGGCCGGTGCCGCCATCCGGGGTCGTGCGGCATGAGCCCGGCCCGCCCGACCGTCGCCGTGCTGATGGGCGGCATCTCCAACGAGCGCGAGGTCAGCCTCAGCTCGGGACGGGGGGTGCTGTCGGCGCTGCAGGAGGCGGGCTACCAGGCGCGCGCGATCGACCTCGCCGCCGACCTGTCGGTGCTGGTCGACAGCCTCACCCGCGACCGTCCAGGGGTGGTGTTCAACGCGCTGCATGGCCGCTTCGGCGAGGATGGCGCGATCCAGGGCGTGCTCGACTGGATGGGCATCCCCTATACCCATTCCGGCATCCGCGCCTCGGCGGTGGCGATGGACAAGGCGGCCGCGCGCGCGGTGTTCGCCGCCGCAGGGCTGCCGGTGGCGCGCGGCGTGGTGATCGAGATCGAGCGCTTCGCCGACGCCGATCCGCTGCCGCTCCCCTACGTCATCAAGCCGCTGAACGAGGGCTCGTCGGTCGGCGTCGACATCGTGCGCGCAGGCTCCAACCGCCGCGGCGAGATCATGTCGAACTGGCGCTACGGCCCGCTTGCCCTGGTCGAGGAGTTCATCCCCGGCCGCGAGATCACCGTCGGCGTGCTGGGCGACCGCGCGCTGACCGTCACCGACATCACCCCGAACCCGGCCCAGGCGCACGACTTCTACGACTACGAGGCCAAATATTCCGCCGGCGGCTCCAGCCACGTGCTGCCGGCCGACATCCATCCGGACGCGTTCGCCGAGGCGATGCGGACGGCACTCGCAGCCCACGTCGCACTCGGCTGCCGCGGCGCATCCCGCACCGACTTCCGCTACGACGACACCCGCTCTGGCCGCGACGCGCCGGGACGGCTGGTGCTGCTCGAGGTCAACACCCAGCCCGGCCTGACGCCGACCTCGCTGCTGCCCGAGCAGGCGGCGTTCCTCGGCATCCGCTTTCCCGAGCTGTGCGCCTGGATGGTGGAGAACGCCGCATGCCGCGGGTGAAACCCCTGGACCAGCTCGACCGTCCGTCGCGGCTGACCATCTTTGCCCGGCGCCAGCGCCGGCTGGTGCGGCCGATGCTGGCGGCGGCCCTGCTGGTGGCCGGAACCGGCGGGGCGCTGCACCTGGCCCGCATCATGCGCAGCGAGTCGAGCTTCGCGCCGCTGCGGGCCGAGCTCGGCCACAAGGTGGCGCTGCGGATCCGCACCATCACCGTTTCCGGCCGCGACATGACCCCGGAAGCGACGGTGAGCCAGGCGCTGGGCGTGACGGTCGGCGACGACATACTGGGCTTCTCGGTGGAGGAGGCGCGCAAGCGTCTCGACGCGCTGACCTTTGTCGAACACGCCACGGTCGAGCGCCGGCTGCCCGGAACGATCGTGGTGCAGCTCGTCGAGCGGCGGCCGTTCGCCGTGTGGCAGAACCAGGGCCGCTTCGTGCTCATCGACCGCAAGGGCGCGCTGGTCGTCGACCATGGCATGAACGGCAAGGATGCCGACGCCTTCGCGCAGCTGCCGCTGGTGGTGGGCGCCGGCGCGCCGGCGGCGGCAGAGGCCCTGATCAGCGCACTCGATGCCGAGCCAGACGTGCATGGCCATGTCGTGGCGGCGGTCCGGGTCGGGCAGCGGCGCTGGAACCTGACGCTGCGCAACGGCTGCGACGTGCTGCTGCCCGAAGGCGAGGAGCCGGCGGCGCTGCACCGGCTGGCGCAGCTGCAGCACAGCCAGCATCTGCTGGTACGGCCGCTGGCGGTGATCGACATGCGCCTGCCGGACCGGCTGGTGGTGCGGCTGCGGCCGGCACCCCCGGCCGATCCGGACGCGAACGGCAGCCTCGATGCGCCGGGCAGCGCAGCGGCTCCCGGACAGGCGCCCGGACAGGCCGACGGCCATGCAGCGCCGGGTGCGGTTGCAATCGACACCGGCAGGAGGCCCGCATGACCGAGCTCGTCCGCACGCCCGGCACGCGCGCCAGGCGTGGCACCCGCCGCACCGGGCCTGTCGCCGAGGCGGGCCCTGTGCTGGGCCTGCTGGCAGCGCCGGCGCCCGAGCAGTCGCGCCTCCTGGCGCTGCCGCCGCCGGAACCGACGCCGATGCGACGGCGTCCCTACCGGCCCGGCATCCATGGCGTGCTCGATATCGGCACCACCAAGATCACCTGCCTGATCGGCCGCGGCGATCCGGACGGCATCCTGCGGGTGATGGGCTGCGGCTGGCAGCGCTCGCGCGGGGTGCGGCTGGGCAGCATCGTCGACCTCGCCGAGGCCGAGCGGGCGATCCGCGCCGCCGTCGGCCAGGCCGAGCAGCAGGCCGACCAGCATCTGCGCGCGGTCACCGTCAACCTGTCCTGCGGGCAGCCGGAAAGCCGGCTGTTCAACGTGCGCTGGCCGGTGGGCGGACGCGCCGTCGTGGACGCCGACATCCGGCGCGTGGTGAACGAGGGCCGCAACCGCGCCGCAACCGATGGGCGCGACGTGATCCACGCGCTGCCGCTCGCCTTTTCCGTCGACGAGACCGCGGGCGTGGAAGATCCGCGCGGCCACCATTGCGACCAGCTCGCGGCCCGCCTGCACGTGGTCGACGCGTCGGCGATGGCGCTGCGCAACCTCGCCGCCGTGCTGGCGCGCTGCGATCTCGACATCACCGAGCTGGTGGCGGCCCCCCTCGCCTCCGGCCTGTCGGTGCTGGTCGAGGACGAGCGCGAGCTCGGCGCCACCGTGCTCGACATGGGCGGCGGCACCACTTCGATGGCGGTGTTCGCCGACGGCCAGATCCTGCACACCGCCCAGCTTCCGGTGGGCGGCCTGCATGTCACCAAGGACATCGCCGGCATGATCTCGACTCCGCTCGGCAGCGCCGAACGGCTCAAGGTGGTCTACGGCAATGCCGAGGTCAGCGCCGACGACGAGCGGGCGATGCTGAACGTGCAGCAGATCGGCGAGGACGAGCACCAGTTCACCCGGGTGGCGCAGAGCCGGATCGTCAGCGTCATCCGTCCGCGCCTGGAGGAAACGTTCGAGCTGGTGCGCGACCGGCTCGACGGGGCCGGCCTCGGCCGTGCCGCCGCCGGCCGGGTGGTGCTCACCGGCGGCGCCTCCCAGCTCGACGGCATCACGCCGATGGCGGCCCGCATCCTCAACCGGCAGGTCAGGCTCGGCCGGCCGATCGGCGTGCGCGGCCTGCCCGACAACGCGACCGGCCCCGGTTTCGCGACCGCGGTCGGGCTGCTGGCCTGGGCCGCCGGCGCCGGCCGCACGCTGCACGACATCGACTTCAACGAGCCGCGTCCACCGGGCCTGGTGCGACGTCTCGTCGAGTTCCTGCGGGAGCGCGTCTGATGAGGACGCGACGCCTGCCGACCCTGCTTCCCCGGTGGCCGAAGACGGCCGCCCATCCAGCCTCCAGAACCCCGGGAGACCGCGCATGACCCTGAACCTGACGATTCCGCAGCAGACCTATTCCGACTTCACGCCGCGGATCACGGTCATCGGCGTGGGCGGCGGCGGCACCAACGCCGTCGACAACATGATCCAGCTCCAGCTCGCCGGCGTGGAGTTCGTGGTCGCCAACACCGACGCCCAGCAGCTCACCCACAGCCGCGCCGACCGGCGCATCCAGCTCGGTCCGCATCTGACGCAGGGCCTTGGCGCCGGCGCCAAGCCGGAGATCGGCCGCGCCGCCGCGGAGGAGGCCGCCGACGAGCTCGCGCGTCACATGGACGGCGCCCACATGGTGTTCATCACCGCCGGCATGGGCGGCGGCACCGGCACCGGGGCTGCTCCGGTGATCGCCCGCATGGCGCGCGAGCGCGGCATCCTGACCGTGGGCGTGGTGACCAAGCCGTTCACCTTCGAGGGCGCGCGCCGGGCCAAGGCGGCCGACGCCGGCATCACCGAGCTGCAGCAGTTCGTCGACACGCTGATCGTGATCCCGAACCAGAACCTGTTCCGCTTGGCCAACGAGCGCACCGGCTGGAAGGAGGCGTTCAAGATGGCCGACCACGTGCTCTACATGGGCGTGCGCGGCGTGACCGACCTGATGGTCGCACCCGGCCTGGTGAACCTCGACTTCGCCGACATCCGCACCGTCATGGCCGAGATGGGCAAGGCGATGATGGGCACCGGCGAGGCGGACGGCGAGAACCGGGCGATCCGCGCGGCGGAGGCCGCGATCTCAAATCCGCTGCTCGAGGACACCTCGATGGCGGGCGCGCGCGGCCTGCTGATCAACATCACCGGCGGCGACGACATGACGCTGTTCGAGGTCGACCAGGCCGCCAACCGCATCCGCGAGGAGGTCGCCGAGGATGCCAACATCATCTTCGGCTCGGCGATCGACGACAATTTGTCCGGCCGCATCCGCGTCTCGGTGGTGGCGACCGGGATCGACACGCCGGTCGCCCATGCCGAGCGCCCGCGGCTGGTCGCCATCGGCGGCGGCTCCATGCCGGTGCATGCGATGAGCAGTCAGCCGGAGCAGGCCGGCCATCAGCCGGTGCATACCGGGCCGATCGGCGCGCCGGTGCTGAACCAGCTGCCGTCCGCCTCGCACGCGACGTCCTACGCCGCCGAACCGGCCGTCCCCACCCTGGCGCCCACTCCGGCACCTGCCCTGGCGCCCGCCCCGGCAGCCCTGCAGACGATGCAGGCGGCCCCGGTCGCGGCCGCCACCACGATCGGCGCGCTGCGGCCCTCCGCACCGCACTATGCGGTTGAGGCCGGCACCCATGCGCCGCCGGCGCATGCGCTGCCGCATCAGCTGCCGAACGCACGGGCCATCTCCAGCCGCGGCGGGCTGTTCTCCGAGCCGCCGCGCCAGCCGGAGCCGGCACCCGCGGCACCGTCGCGCAGCCTGTTCGGGATCGTCACCGGCGTGCTGCGGGGTCGCGCCGCGCCCGCCCAGCCGGCGGCGCCGTCGCGTTCCGAGCCGTCGCTGGAAGCCGAGCCGTCCGCCACCGTGCGGCCGGCGGTCGGCGAGGAGGTCGGGCTGGACATCCCGGCCTTCCTGCGCCGGCAGTCGTCCTGATCGCCGCCTATCGCCCGGGTACCGGGTCAGCTGTTAAAAATCCGTTTAGGAACAACGCTTTATAAGGAAATACTCAGCAATAAACATTGACTGGCCGAAGCAGGGGCGACGGCCTACAGGTGATGCTCACCACTGTCGGCCCCCCGGCGGTCGGCACGGTGCAGGGGTAGCAGATGGACGGCATGTCCGGCGGCTTGAGTTTTCAGATCGAGCACGAACCGGATCATGCCGCCGTCTTCCAGCCTGCCGTCCGGATGGTTGCCGACCTGCCCTCCGCGTCCGATCGCCGCCTGCGTCAGACCACCTTGCGCAATGCCATCGACTGCACCGGCGTCGGCCTGCATGGCGGCCTGCGCGCCACGCTCACCCTGCGCCCGGCCGAGGAGAATACCGGCATCGTCTTCCGCCGGGTCGATCTCGGGGTCGAGATGCCTGCCCGGTTCGACCATGTGGTCGACACGCGGCTCTGCACGGTGCTGGCGCCGGCGGCACATCCGCAGGCGCGGATCGCCACCGTCGAGCACGTGATGGCTGCCCTTTCGGCCTGCGGGATCAACAACGCGATCGTCGAGCTCGACGGGCCCGAGGTGCCGGTCCTGGACGGCAGCAGCGCCCCGTTCCTGTTCCTGATCGAGTGCGCGGGCCGCGTCGAGCAGTCGGCGGCCTGCGTCACCATCGAGGTGCTGAAGCGGGTGCGCGTCGAGGATGGCGGCGGCTTCGCGGAGCTGCGCCCTTCGCATGCGCCGGGGCTGTCGCTGTCGCTGTCGATCGACTTCACCGCCGCCGCGATCGGTCGGCAGGCCTACACCATGCGGCTCAGCGAGGACGGCTTCCGCCAGGAACTGGCCGACTGCCGCACCTTCACGCTGCGCCAGGAGATCGAGGCGATGCGATCGGCGGGGCTCGCCCAGGGCGGCTCGCTCGACAATGCGGTGGTGGTCGACGGCGCCAGCGTGCTGAACCCGGCCGGCCTGCGTCGCCCCGACGAGTTCGTGCGCCACAAGATGCTGGATGCGGTGGGCGACCTCGCCATGGCCGGCCATCCGCTGCGCGGCGCGTTCGTGGGACATCGTTCCGGTCACGGGCTGAACAACCGGCTGCTGCGCAGGCTGCTGGCTGATCCATCCGCGTGGCGCCTGTCCGGCAGATCGTCGCCGACGCAGGCTGCTGCCTGAGCGCCGTCGTCGCTTGACACCGCCGGTCCGGGAGCGGCTTCTCCCGGCACGACCGCATGGTATAAGGCGGTTCCCACTGAAGATCCGGCAGGTCAATGTCGTCCCTCACGTCGCGCTTCTCCCGCCTGGTTCCGATTCCGTTGGCGCTTTCGTTGCTGGGTGGATGCGCTACTCTCGACAGCCTGAACCCGTTCTCGGACTCCAAGCCGGCGCCGGTTGCCGAGACCGTGCCGCAGACCCCCGAGGGGCTCTATAACAACGGCATCGATGCCCTGCATGGCGGCCGCTACAAGCTCGCCGTCACCCAGTTCGAGACCATCCAGCAGAACTATCCGTATTCCGGCTACACGGCGAACGCGCAGCTGATGGAGGGCTATGCCTACTACCTGCAGGACAGCTATCCGGACGCGGTGGCGCAGATCGACCGCTTCCTGCAGCTGCATCCGACCAGCCAGGACGCGGCCTACGCCTACTACCTGCGGGCGCTGTGCTATTACGAGCAGATCGCCGACATCCAGCGCGACCAGCAGGGCACCGTGCAGGCGATGAACGCGCTGCAGGACGTCGTCACCCGCTTCCCCGACACCGCCTATGCCCGCGACGCGCGGCTGAAGATCGATCTCTGCCGCGACCACCTGGCCGGCAAGGAGATGCTGGTCGGCCGCTACTACGAGACGCAGCATTATTACGAGGCGGCGATCAACCGCTACCAGCGCGTCGTGCAGGATTTCCAGACCACCAACCACGCCGCCGAGGCGCTGCATCGGCTGGTCGAGGTGTATCTGAAGCTCGGCCTGACCGACCAGGCCCGCCGGACCGCCTCGGTGCTGGGCTACAACTATCCGGGCAGCTCCTGGTATCAGGACAGCTACGCCGACCTGCGTTCGGCCGGAGCGCTCAGCCCGTCCGATGCCGTGCCCGGGCAGCCGCCGGCGCCGGCGGCACAGCGCGGCTTCTTCGGGCGCGCCTTTCATTCCGTCTTCTGAGGCTCGTCCCGGCGCGGGCCTCGAACCCGCGTTCCGGACACCCATCTTGTTGCCATGCTGACCCAGATCTCGATCCGCGACGTGGTGCTGATCGAGCGGCTCGACCTGGCGCTGCACAAGGGCCTGACCGTGCTCACCGGCGAGACCGGCGCCGGCAAGTCGATCCTGCTCGACAGCCTCGGGCTCGCGCTCGGCGAGCGGTCGGCCGGCGGGCTGGTCAGGGCCGGCGCCGAACAGGCCAGCGTCAGCGCCAGCTTCGAGATCGGCGGCGGCCATCCCCTGCATGCGCTGCTGGCCGACCAGGGCATCGGTCAGGAGGCGGGCGAATCGGTCGTGCTGCGGCGGATCGTCACCCGGGACGGCCGCTCGCGCGCCACGGTGAACGACCAGCCGGTCGGCATCGCGCTGCTGCGGCGGGTCGGTGCGCTGCTGGTCGAGATCCAGGGCCAGCACGAGCAGATGGGGCTGGCCGATCAGGCGACGCATCTGGACCTGCTGGACGCGTTCGGCGTCAAGCCGGTGCTGCGCGAGGCGGTGCAGGCCCGGCATCGCGCCTGGCTCACGGCCCGCACCGCGCTGACGGAGGCGCGGGCGCGGGTCGAGGAGGCGGCGCGCGAGGAGGATTGGCTGCGGCAGTCGGTGCAGGATCTGACGACGCTGAATCCGCAGCCGGACGAGGAGGCCCAGCTCGCCGGCATCCGCCAGTCGCTGCAGCAGGGCGAGCGCCGGGCCGAGGCGATCGCCGCCGCCCTCGCTGAACTGACCCCCCGCGACCGGCGCAACAGCGGCCCGGGTGCGGCACTGCGGGCCGCCAGCCGGGCGCTGCAGCGGCTGCTGCCGGCACCCGGCAGCGACGACGCGACCACGGGACCGGATGCCGGCGAGGCGCCGCAGGCTCGCGCCCAGGCGGCCCTCGATGCGCTCGATCAGGCGGAAGCGGCGCTGTCGGACGCGGAGGGGATGCTGTCGCGACTGGCATCCGACCAGGATGGCGACCCGAAGCTGCTGGAGCAGACCGAGGAACGGCTGTTCGGGCTGCGCGCCAGCGCCCGCAAGCACGGTGTCGCCGTGGTCGAGCTGCCCGCCCTGCTGGCCGGCCTGCGGCAGCGGCTGGAAGCGCTGGATAGCGGCCAGGCGCGGATCGCCGCCCTGGAACGCGCGGTGTCGGAGGCCCGCGCGGCCTTCGAGACCGAGGGTGCCGCCCTCACCGCCGCCCGGACCAGCTCGGCCAAGCGCCTGGAGGCGGCGGTGATGGCCGAGCTCCGGCCGCTGCGGCTCGAGCGCGCCCGCTTCATCGTGTCGCTCGAGGCGCTGAAGCCCGAGAACTGGACCGCGCGCGGCATGGAGCAGGCCTCGTTCCTGATCGCGGCGAACCCGGGCCAGCCGCCGGGAGCGCTGGCCAAGGTCGCATCCGGCGGCGAGCTGTCGCGGCTGATGCTGGCGCTCAAGGTGGTGCTGGCGGGACGCTCGGCGATCTCGACCCTGGTGTTCGACGAGGTCGATTCCGGCGTCGGCGGCGCCACCGCCGCCTCGATCGGCGAGCGGCTGGCGCGTGTGGCCGACGACGTGCAGGTGCTGGTGGTGACGCACAGCCCGCAGGTCGCAGCACGCGGCGACAACCACCTGCGCATCCTCAAGACCGCGAGCCGCGACCGCACCGAGACCCGCGCCGAGCCGCTCGACGGCAAGGCCAGGCGCGAGGAGATCGCCCGCATGCTCGCCGGCGAGACCATCACCGAGGCCGCGCGGGCGGCGGCCGACAGCCTGCTCGGGATCGCGTGACGGCGGCCCCGTCCCCCCGGGCCGTGGCCGACGTCGAGCCTGGCGAGCTGAGCGAGACCGAGGCGGCGGCGGAGCTGGCGCGGCTCGCGGTGCTGCTCACCCGGCTGGGACACGCCTATCACGTGGCCGACGCGCCGGAGGTTCCGGACGCCGAGTACGACGCGCTGTTCCGGCGCAACGAGGCCATCGAGCAGCGCTTTCCGCAGCTGGTGCGGCTCGACTCGCCCTCGGCGCGGGTGGGTGCGGCGCCGGAGAGCGGCTTTGCCAAGCACCGTCATCTGGTGCCGATGCTGTCGCTGGAGAACGTGTTCGACCGCGCCGAATTCGACGCCTTCGCGGCCCGGGCGCGCCGCTTCCTGGGGCTCGGCGACGAGGCCGAAACCCCGCTTCGCGTCGTCGCCGAGCCGAAGATCGACGGGCTGTCGATCAGCCTGACCTACGAGAACGGCGTGTTCGTGCGCGGCGCCACGCGCGGCGACGGCACCACCGGCGAGGACGTGACCGACAACCTGCGCACGCTGAAGGGCCTGCCCGCGCGACTGCACGGCGACGCGCCGCCGCTGATCGAGATCCGCGGCGAGGTGTTCCTGCGCAAGGCCGACTTCCTCCTGCTGAACGCGCATCAGGCGGAAGCCGGGCAGCGTCTGTTCGCCAACCCGCGCAACGCGGCCGCCGGCTCGCTCAGGCAGCTCGATTCGACCATCACCGCCGGACGCCCGCTGTCGCTGTTCGCCTACGCCCAGGGCCGTTCCGCCGCGCCGGTATCGGACACCCATTCGGGCTATCTGCAGCGCCTGCGGGACTGGGGCTTCGAGGTGAACCCGTTGTCGCAGGTGCTGGAGAATGCGGAAGCGGCGGAACGGTTCCAGGCGGAGCTGGCGCTGCAGCGATCGGGCCTCGAGTACGACATCGACGGTGTCGTGTACAAGATCGACGCGCTCGCCCTGCAGGCCCGGCTCGGCTTCGTCGGCCGCGCGCCGCGCTGGGCGGTGGCCTGGAAGTTCCCGGCCGAGCAGGCCGTCACCCGGCTGGAGGAGATCCGGATCCAGGTCGGGCGCACCGGCGCGCTGACGCCGGTCGCGGTGCTGGAGCCGGTCAATGTCGGCGGCGTGCTGGTGACGCGGGCGACGCTGCACAATGCCGACGAGATCGCGCGCAAGGATGTCAGGCCGGGCGACCGGGTGCAGCTGCAGCGGGCGGGCGACGTGATCCCGCAGATCCTGGGCCGGGTTCCAGAGGAGGGCGTCGAGCGCGGCCCGGCCTTTCCGTTCCCCGACCACTGTCCGGCCTGCGGCTCGAAGGCAGTGCGGCCGGAGGGCGAGGTGGTGGTGCGCTGCACCGGCGGCCTGATCTGCCCGGCGCAGACCGTCGAGCGGCTGATCCACCTCGTCTCGCGGCTGGCCTTCGACATCGAGGGACTGGGCGAGAAATCGATCGCCGAGTTCCACGAGGCGGGCCTGATCAGCCGGCCGGCCGACATCTTCCGCCTTGCGCCCGCGCAGCTCGAGGGACGCGAGGGCTGGAAGGACGTCTCGATCGCCAGGCTGATGCGGGCGATCGAGGAGCGGCGCACGATCGCGCTGCCCCGCTTCATCCTCGGGCTCGGCATCCGCCGCATCGGCGAGCGCAACGCCCGCCTGCTGGCCCGGCACTACGGCTCCTACGGCAACTGGCGGGCGCAGATGCAGCGCGCCACCACCGTCGGCTCCGACGAGCGCCTGGCGCTGGGCAGCATCATCGGCATCGGCGAGGCGATCGCGACGGAGCTCGCGACCTTCTTCCTCGAAGCGCACAACCGCGACGCGGTGGACGATCTGGCGAACCAGCTCACCATCCAGGACGAGGACGCGCCCGACAGCGCCGTGCTCGCCGGCAAGGCGATCGTGTTCACCGGCTCGCTCGCCACCATGACCCGGCCGGAAGCCAAGGCGATGGCCGAACGGCTCGGCGCCAAGGTGACAGACAGCGTGTCGAAGAAGACCGATCTGGTGGTGCTGGGAGCCGAGGCCGGCAGCAAGGCCCGCAAGGCGGTCGAGCTCGGCATTGAGACGCTGGACGAGCCGGGCTGGCGGCGACTGGCCGGCCTGCCGGACTGACGCGACCGATCGCGCCGCCGCGGACCGGGCCCGCCGGCCTATGCCGAAACGAACAGGCGCCGGAACAGCCGCAGCAGGTCGAGATCGAGCTGGTCCTGCATGCCCAGCATGACGTCCAGGGCCTGCAGCGAGGTCAAGGGCGGCCGGTAGGGCCGCTGCTCGATCAAGGCCACGAACACGTCGCACAGGGTGGCGATCCGCACCTCGTCCGGGATCGCATCGCCCGCCAGCCCGGACGGGTAGCCGCTGCCGTCGAGATACTCGTGATGATGACGCGCGACCCTCAGGGTCGTCGGATGGTGGTCGCCCTGTTCCTTCAGCAGCTGGTAGCCCCACTCCGCATGCTGGCGCATGATCGCCATCTCGGCCGGCGTCAGCACGTCCGGCTTGTTCAGCACCTCAAGCGGCACCAGCGCCTTGCCGACATCGTGCAGCATCGCGGCATGGGTCATCTGGTCGCAATCAACGGTCCTGAAGCCGAGCGACACGGTGAAGGCTGCGGTGACTCCGGCCATCAGGATGCAATGCCGGTAGGTCTGGTCGTGGACGGTCGAGACCGTCGTCATCCAGCGCTCGATGTCGACGCTGCGTATCGTTTCCAGCAGCAGACGCGAGGCTTCGGCGGTCACCGTGGCGCTGATCGCCTGGCCGGCCGTCGCCGCGTTCATCAGGTCGGCGATGACGAAGCCGACATCCTGCACCGCGTTTCCCAGCGCCTCCGCCCGCTCCGCCGCCGCGAACGCCGAGCCGCCGGAGGTCAGACTGCGCAGGGTGTTGGCCACCATGCGCACCGAAGCGCTCGACGGCAGCACCGCCGAGGCGCCCACCACGCGGGCCTGCATGTCGTCCCGGTCCGACGGCTCGTCGAGGATGCACAGAACCGGCACCCGGCGCTCCAGGAACGGGCGCAACGCCTGGCGGATCTGCGCGATCTTCTGCGCGCCGCTCAGCGGGATCCCGCTGATCACGACGGCCGTCGGCACCAGCCTCGGCAAGGAGGCCGACGCGCGCAGGGCGCGGGTCTCGACCGGGCAGAGCAGGCGCAGGCTGCGCGCCATCGAGCGGCATCCCGACTCGTCCTCGCCGATCAAGAGCAGGCTGCGCTCGGCAACAGGCATCGTCACCCATCCATGTCCAGCCACGACGACCGTCCGCCGTCAGGCGGGACGACGGTCCGGTGCGCATCGCGCCTGCAACTGATAGGGCCGGCGTCGTTAGCGGCAGGTAAAGATCGGCGCGCCACCGTCACAAGGCGGCGCCGGCTGATCCGCCGGCGCCCGGCATGGGGAGGCCGGTTCAGGCCTTGTGCCAGATCGGCTCCTTCATCCGTCCGACGAAGGCTGCGTGGCAAGCAAGCTCGGCATCCGTCGGCACGATCGGGCGCGGCACGCGGGTGGCGGACGAGGCATAGGCGACCGCGGCGAGGCCGCCTGCCTCGACGGCAAGCTCCAGGCCGCGCTGCCGGCCGCCCATGAGCTCGACATAGACCTGGGCCAGCAGCCGGCAATCCAGCAGCGCGTTGTGGGTGGTGCGGCCGCTCAGATCGATCTCGAACCGGCGGCACAGCGCGTCGAGGCTGTTCGGCAGGCCGGGGAAGCGGGCGCGCGCCATGTCGAGCGTGTCGACCATGCGCGCGGGTCCGAGCGACGGCAGGCGGAGCCGGGCAAGCTCGGCATTCAGGAAGCCGAAATCGAACGGGGCATTGTGCGCGATCAGCATGTCGTCGCCGACAAAGGCCAGGAACTCGTCGACCACCTCGTGGAACTTCCGCTGCCCCATCAGATGCGCACGGGTATAGCCGTGCACGCGGGAGGCCTCCTCGGGGATGTCGCGCTCCGGATCGATCAGCGCGTGGTAGTGGCGGCCGGTCGGCAGGTCGCCGATCAGCTCCAGCGCCGCGATCTCGATCACCCGGTCGCCGGTCAGCGGCTCCAGGCCGGTGGTCTCGGTGTCGAACAGCACCGCACGCTTCATGATCGGGTCCTTCCGGCGATGTCGAGCGCTGCCAGCCAGCGCCGGATCTGCCGCAGGCTGTGCCAGCGCGACAGGCCGGTGTCGATGACGATGTCGGCACGGGCACGCTTCTGCGCATCGGGCATCTGACGCGCGATCAGGGCGGCGGCCTCGGCGAGGGTCATGCCGCGCCGCTTGCGGATCCGGGCCAGCTGCAGCGCCCGGGGCGCCGACACCACCATGACCAGGTCGCAGGCGCGGTCGCCACCGCCCTCGAACAGCAGCGGGACGTCGAGCACAGCGCAACGGCGACGACTCGCACGGGCGCGTGCGAGGAACCGGGCCTGCGCCGCACGCACCAGCGGATGCATGATCCGCTCCAGCGCCGACAGCAGCGGCGGATCGGCGATCACGGCGCGGCGCAGGGCGGCGCGGTCGATTCGGCCCGTCTGCACCACGTCCGGCAGCAGCGCCGCGATCGCCGGCACCGCCCTGCCGCCCGGCGCCTGCAGCGCATGCACGCAGCGATCGGCGTCGAACACCGGCAGGCCGGCACGGCGCAGCGCCGCCGCCGCCGTGGACTTGCCCATGCCGATGCCGCCGGTCAGGCCGACGACCTTCACGGGGCAGCAGCAGGCCGGCGGACCGGCCGCCTCATGTCTCGGCGTCCAGGTCGCGGCGGAGTTCGTCGAGCAGGCTCGCATCGATCGCGGGCTCGACCCCGAACCAGGCGGCAAAGCCGACCCGCGCCTGATGCACCAGCATGCCCAGCCCCTCGACAGTCCGCAGGCCGCGATGCTGCGCCTCGGCCAGCAGCGGCGTGAGGCGCGGCACGTAGACGATGTCCGACACCACCAGGCCGGGCGGCGCCCGGTGCAGCCGGCAGGGCGACCCCGCCTCTGCGCCCATGCCGACCGAGCTCGCATTCACCAGCAGCGCCTGATCGCCGAGGGCGGCCTCGCGCGCGTCCCAGTCGAGCACGCGGACCGGATTGGCCGGACCTGCCAGCGCCTCAGCCAGCGCCTCGGCCCGTGCGTGGGTGCGGTTGGCCAGATGCACCGGCACGCCCAGCGCCTGCAGGGCGGCGGCGACCCCGCGCGCGGCACCCCCTGCCCCCAGCACCAGCGCCGGGCCGGCGGCCGGATCCACCCCGGCGGCGCGCAGGCTGTCGAGGAAGCCCTGCCCGTCGGTGCTGTCGCCATGCAGCGAGCCGTCCGGCGCGAACACCAGCGTGTTGACCGCCTTGCAGCGTCGGGCGGCCGGCGACAGCACCTGGCTGAGGCGATACGCCTCCTCCTTGTGCGGAATGGTGACGTTGACGCCGGCAAAGCCAGCCGCCTGCAGGCCGGCCAACGCAATCTGCAGGGCACCGGGCGCCACGGGGAGCGGCACATAGGCGCCGTCGATGCCGCACCGGGCCAGCCACGCGTTATGCAGCCGGGGCGAGCGGGACTGCGCCACCGGCCAGCCGACCACGCCGGCGAGGCGGGTGCGGCCGCTGAGGCCCGGAGCGCGGTCAGAACCGACGCTCATATGGCAGGGTCTGCCCGGCCGTCCTCGCACATCGCCAGTGCCTGCGGCAGCAGCCGCGCCAGGCGCTCGGCCCAGGCGCGCTCGCCGTCGACCGTCGCGATCAGGTCCTGCCTGATCTCGAGCTCGACATGCAGCAGGCCGCGACGCTCGCCATGCACCGGCACCGTGTAGTCGTCCGCGTCGGACAGGAAATAGGGCTCGTTGTCGCCGACGACGAGGTCGCCTTCCGCCTCCAGCAGCGCCAGCAGCGCGCGCCCGAGGCGCGGGTCGCGGTTGTAGAGCAGGCCGACATGCCAGGGCCGGTCGCGGCCCGCCATCGACGGCGTGAAGCTGTGCACCGCCACCAGCACCGTGCGCCGGCCGGCGGCATCGCGCGCATCGATCTCGGCCGCGATCGCGTCCTGGTAGGGCAGGAAGATCTCGTCGCGGCGGGCGTCGCGGGCCGCCTGGTCCAGATCCTGGTTGGCCGGGACCGTGGTGCCGTCGCTGCGCGGCGCGATCGAGGTCCCGTGGCCCGGCCTGCGGTTGCAGTCGATCACCAGCCGCGAATAGCGCTGGGCGATCGCGGACGCGTCAAGCAGCGCGCAGAGCCGCCGGCCGACGCCGAGGACTCCGATGTCCCAGGCGATATGGCGCTCGAACTCGGCGTCGGGCAGGCCGAGGCGACCGAGCCGCGCCGGCACCGCGCGCCCGGCATGATCGATCACCAGAAGCATGTCGGAACCACCCCGGGTGTGCAGGCGCTCAACCGGGGGCGGATCGTCGTCGCCCAGAAGCGCTGGCGCAGGCAGCATCGAGTCGTCGTTCATCCGCAGGCGTTCCTGCTCACGATCGGCACGGTTCATGCGGCATTTCTTGCTCCCGGCGTGGAAAGGCATGACGCTGCCGAAACGGGCTCGCGTCCCGGTCCTTATAGCCCGATCCCGACTGCACCCAGGAAGCGCGGAAGGAACCGCCTGATGCCGGTTCTGACAGTTCAGCACGTCACGACCTACAGCTACCGCCGCCCGGTGGGCTTCGGGGAGCATCGGATGATGTTCCGGCCGCGCGACTCCGCCGACCAGCATCTGCTGTCCTGGGAGCTGGCGATCACGCCAAAGCCGATCGAGCTGCGTTCGGTGCCGGACGCGTTCGGCAACATCACCACGCTCGCCCGGTTCGCGGGGCGCGCCAAGGAGCTGCGCTTCGAGAACCGGCTGGTGATCGATCACACGCCGGTGGTCCCCCATGCCGACCGCCTGGCGCCCTATGCCCGCACCTGGCCCTTCACCTACGACCCCGACGATGCGATCGACCTCGCCCGGCTGCGCGAGCGCCATTGCGACGATCCGGAGCACACGGTGGATGCCTGGGCGCGCGGCTTCCTCCGCAACCGTCCGACCGGCGGCACCCTGGATCTGCTGGTCGACATCACCGAGGAGATCCGGCGCTCCTTCACCTACTCGGCACGATACGAGGAGGGCGTGCAGGAGCCGGCGCGGACGCTGGCGCTGCGCAACGGCACCTGCCGGGACTACGCGGTGCTGATGATGGAGGCGGTGCGGGCACTCGGCATGGCGGCGCGCTTCGTGTCGGGATACGTCTATTCGCCGGGCTCCGACGGGGTCGCCCATGTCGGCGGCGGCTCCACCCACGCCTGGGTCGAGGTGTTCCTGCCAGGCTGCGGCTGGACCGAGTTCGATCCGACCAACGGCATCGTCGGCAGCCGGGACCTGATCCGCGTCGCCTCGGTGCGGAGCTGGCGCCAGGCGGTGCCGCTCGCCGGAACCTGGACCGGCTTTCCTGCCGACAGCCTCGGCATGAGCGTCTCGGTCAAGGTCGGTATGCGCGATTCGATGGTGGACGCCTGGCCGGAGTCGGGCAACAAACCGCTCGCCGACGCGGGCGAGCCGACATCTTTGGTGGATGCCAGGCCGCCGGCCGTGATCGTGACGCTGCGCGATGCAGCCTCCGTCGCCGAGGCAGGCAACTGGAGCGGACCGGACCGTCCGACGCTTCAGGTCGGCTGAAACACATCGCCCGGAGCCGGGCCCGGAGCCGGACGCGGCAGACCGCAACGGGCAGGAGCCTCGGTCCCGCAACAACCGACCGGCGCCAGAAGAGGAATCCGCATGCTGATCCGCGCCGGCTACGACATCGCCTTCAACGCTCCGGCGCCGACGCCGCTCATGCTGATGCTGAGCCTCCACCCCGAGCGCGAGCCGGACCTGCAGACGTCGCAGCAGCTGATGTTCGATCCGCCGGTGCCGTCGCACGGTTATCACGACTCCTTCGGCAACGTCTGCACGCGCGTGGTGGCACCGGGCGGATTGTTGCGCATCACCAGCCAGTTCACCGTGGCCGATCACGGCCAGCCGGATGCCTACGCGCCGGATGCGCCGCAGCTCGCGGTCGAGGATCTGCCGGACGACGTGCTGATCTATCTGCTGGGCAGCCGCTACTGCGAGACCGACCGCCTGTCGGACACCGCGTGGTCGCTGTTTGGACATGTCCGGCCCGGCTGGTCACGGGTGCAGGCGATCGTGGACTACGTGCACGACCGCATCAGCTTCGGCTACGAGCATGCCCGCTCCACCCGCACGGCCTACGAGGGCTTCATGGAGCGCCACGGCGTGTGCCGCGACTTCGCGCATCTGGCGGTGGCGCTGTGCCGCTGCATGAACATCCCGGCACGCTACTGCACCGGCTATCTCGGCGACATCGGCATACCGCCGGTGGATGATCCGATGGATTTCAGCGCGTGGTTCGACGTCTATCTCGGCGGCCGCTGGTACACCTTCGACGCGCGCCACAACCGGCCGCGCATCGGCCGCATCCTGATGGCGCGCGGACGGGACGCCACCGACGTCGCGATCTCGACCGCCTTCGGCAGCGCCTGGCTGGCAGGCTTCGAGGTCATCACCTACGAGCAGGTCGCGGCCTGACCACGGCGGCCGCGCCGGACCGCCTCAGGCCAGCAGCGTCCTGACCAGCGCCACCGTTGCCGGCGCGGACCAGTCGACCGGTCCCTGCAGGCGGGCGACCTCCAGGCCGGCCTTGTTCACCAGCAGGGTGGTCGGGATGCCGTCCAGCTGCAGGGCGCTGAGCATCGCGCTGTGCGGATCGAGCAGGATCGGCAGCGACGAGATCGCATGGGCGGCAAAGAACGGCCGCACCTGCGCCGCCCCGCCCCGGTCGAGCGACACCGTCAGCACCTGCGCGCCCGACGGCGCCAGCAGGCGTGCCAGGCGGTCGAGTGCCGGCAGCTCGGCGACGCAGGGGACGCACCAGGTGGCCCACAGATTCAGCACCAGCCCATGTCCCCGGTAGCGCTCGAGGGTCTGCGGCGCGCCGTCCGCGTCGGTGAAGGACAGCACCGGCAGCGGCGACGGGGCATGCGCCTTGACGGCATCGAGCCCCTGGAACGGCGATCGCGGCGGGTCCTGCTCCGCGTCCGCTTCCGCCTCCAGGAATTTGCGCGAGACGAGGGCGGCCATTAGGGTCCCGCCGGCCGCCAGCACGCTGCGGCGGAGAATGGTGCGCATGATCCTGGACATCGCATGTCTTTAGAAGAGGACGGCCCGGCCGCAAAGCCGTCCCCGGCAGGATCGGCAGCCAGCCCGTCGCCGGCGCTGGCGGCCAACGCGCAATGGGGCGGCCGTTTCGACGCCGGCCCGTCGGCGATCATGCAGGAGATCAACGCCTCGATCGGCTTCGACCAGGCCCTGTGGCGGCAGGATCTGCGCGGCTCGATGGCGCATGCCCGCATGCTGGCGGCGGTGGGCATCCTGGACGAAGCCGACGCGGCTGCGATCCAGGGCGGGCTGGAAGCGATCGGCGCCGAGATCGAGGCGGGCCGCTTCGTGTTCGAGACCACGCTCGAGGACGTCCACATGAACATCGAGGCACGCCTGTCTGAGCGGATCGGCGAGGCCGGCAAGCGGCTGCACACGGCGCGCTCGCGCAACGACCAGGTGGCGACCGACTTCCGGCTCTGGGTGCGCGACGCGATCGACGGCATCGACGCGCAGGCGGCGTCGCTGATGCTGAGCCTGTCGGTGCGCGCGGCCGAGCACGCCGCCGATCCGATGCCGGGCTTCACGCACCTGCAGACCGCGCAGCCGGTGACGTTCGGCCACCACCTGCTGGCCTACGTGGAGATGCTGGCGCGCGACCGGGGACGGCTGGCGGATGCGCGCCGGCGGCTGAACGAGTGCCCGCTCGGCTCGGCGGCGCTGGCTGGGACGTCGTTTCCCATCGACCGCCGCCTGACCGCCGCCCTGCTCGGCTTCGACCGACCGACCCGCAACTCGCTCGATGCGGTGTCGGACCGCGACTTCGCGCTCGAATACCTGTCGGCGCTGTCGATCCTGTCGGTGCATTTGTCGCGCCTCGCCGAGGAGATCGTCGTCTGGTGCTCGGCGCCGTTCGGCTTCGTGCGGCTGTCGGACGCCTTCACCACCGGCTCCTCGATCATGCCGCAGAAGCGCAATCCGGACGCGGCCGAGCTCGCGCGCGCCAAGACCGGACGCATCATCGGCGGCCTCGTCGGCCTGCTGACGGTGATGAAGGGGCTGCCGCTCGCCTATGCCAAGGACATGCAGGAGGACAAGCAGCCGGTGTTCGACGCGACCGAGGCGGCGGCGCTCAGCCTTGCCGCCATCGACGGCATGGTGCGCGACCTGGTGGCGGTGACCGCCCGAATGCGCGCGCTGGCCGGCTCGGGCTATTCCACCGCGACCGACCTCGCCGACTGGCTGGTGCGGGTGCTGAAGCTGCCGTTCCGCACCGCCCATCACGTCACCGGCCGGCTGGTCGGACGGGCGGAGGTGCTGGGCGTCGATCTTGCGGAGCTGTCGCTGGAGGAGATGCAGGCGGAAGAGCCGCGCATCACCGCAGACGTGTTCGCCGTGCTGACGGTCGAGGCCTCCATCGCCTCGCGGGTCAGCGAAGGCGGCACCGCCCCGGCCAACGTTTCCGCACAGGCGGCGGCCTGGCTCGATCGGCTGCGCGCCGATCCGGGCGCTGTGGCATGAGCGGGCGACCCGTGGTGCTCGCGGTGCTGCTGTGCACGACGATGGCCCTGGGTCTTGCGGCCTGCGGCAAGAAGAGCTCGCCGGAAGCGCCCGGGCCCGGCAACCTGATCACCTACCCGCGGACGTACCCGACGGAGTAGGCAGGCCGGCAAGCGGCACCGCGCGTCCGCCGGCGCCGGCCGATACCGCCTCGATCTGGATCGCCACCGCGGCCCAGCGTCCGTCCGGGCGTTGCCACAGCAGCGGCGCGCCGCTGGTGCCGCGGGTGGCCTCGCAGTCATGCGTCAGCAGAGGCCGACCCTGCCCGTCCGTCGCGTAGCCGGTCAGCCGGCAGGCCGGATCGGCGATCGCCACCTCGTCGCGGTCCTGGCCGTAACCGCCCAGCCGCACCGGCGACGGCAGCGAGCCGGGCACCGGCTCGATCGGGAGGATGGCAGCGCCCGGCAGCCTGTGCTCCAGCAGCAGCACCGCGCGGTCCAGGCCGGCACTGCCCGACTCGTCCAGCGGCCGGTAGTCGGACGGGATGGTGAAGCCTGCCACGCGAGCATGGGCTGCATATTGTCCCATGCGATACGACAGCAGCACATGCACCGAGCCCGGCTGGATGAAGCGGCCGACCCGGAACAGGAACAGGCAGTGCGCCGCCGTGACGACCACCTGCGGCGCGACCACGAAGCCGGTGCAGCGGCCGCCGAGCTCGGTCTGCACGCGGACCAGGCTGTTCCAGGGCGGCCGCAGCACATCAACCGCGACGCGATGATCGGCCTGCCCCACGCCAGGCCGTTGGGCGGGGTCGGCAGCCAGGCCGGGCCGCGCCGGAACCGTCGCCAGCATCGCCGCCGCCAGCGCCCGGATGCCGTTCTTAACCATTCGTTTCCCCGGGCAGGCTCACCCTGCATCTGCGCCATCAAGGCGCCACAGAGCGTCCTCAGCTTGAGCGGCGTCGTGGAGACGGGAGCGCATCGTGACGGAAACCGAGCGGAGATCCATCACTGGCTGCGACGAGGTGGCGCCGGATATCGCAGCCAGGCTCGACTGGATCACGGCGCGAGCCCTCGGCGGCAATCGCGCCGTCACCGGCTCAGGACGCCGGGCAGCGTGGTCGGACGCCGCGAAAGACAGGCTCTACGGCCGCATGTTCCCGGATGATCCAGGCGCCGACCGCACGTTCGACGGCACGGTGCGGTCCGACCGCTGAACCGCGTCGGCACGCCGCCGCCGGATACCGGTGGCGGCGGCCATCACGCGCCGATAAAGGCCAGCAGGTCGGCGTTGAGCTTGTCGCGCTCGGTATAGAACAGCCCATGCGGCGCGCCCTCGTATTCGATCAACCGCGAGCCTGCGATCATCGCAGCACTGCGCTGGCCCGACACCTCGAACGGCACCGTCGCATCGCTGGTGCCGTGGATCACCAGAGTCGGCTTGTCGAATTTCGGGAGGTCGCGTCGGAAATCCGTCTCCGAGAACAGCCGCACGCAGTCGATCGTCGCCAGCGCCGAGCCCTGCAGCGCCATGCTTCCGGTCCAGGCCAGCAACTCGGCCGATACCGGAGAGGTCAGCAGGCCGACGCCGTAGAGCATCTTGCCGAGGCTCGCCAGGAAGTGCGGACGATCGGCGACGATCTGCTCGACCATCTGATCGAACACGCCGCGATCGACACCGTCGGGGTTGTCTGCAGTCTTGAGCAGGAACGGCGGCACTCCGGCCAGCAGCACGGTCCTGGCGATCCGCGCGCTGCCGTGACGCGCGAGATATCGCGCCACCTCGCCGCCGCCCATCGAGAACCCGACAAGCGTCACCTCATGCAGGTCCAGCGCGTCCAGAAGCGCTGCCAGGTCGTCGGCCAGCACGTCGTAGTCGTAACGACCGCCGGGCTGGTCGGACCGGCCGAATCCGCGGCGATCATAGGCGACGGTACGCAGCCCCCGCCGCACCAGCGGGACCATCTGGTACTCCCACATGTCGGCGTTGAGCGGCCAGCCATGAACAAACACCACCGGCCGGCCTGAACCCCAGTCCTTGTAGAACAGGCTCGTTCCATCAAAGCTTTTCATGAATGCCATGAGATCGATCGCTCCGTCTGCTGCCTGTCGAACGAGCGGCGCACAGGCCGGTTCCGCCTGCCGGCCGGCCATTAACCGGGCTTTAAAGCGAAGCCGTCAGGTTCGATCGGATCGAGGCAGGATGAAGCGATGGCAACGGACGCGTTCATGGAACGGGCGTGCATCCAGACCGACGGATGCAGCGGCCTCGGCGATCACGACGCCGCAACGCACCCGGACATGGCGGCGATGGCCGGCGACGAGGCGCCGCCGATGCAGATGCTGCCCCTCGTCGAGCCGGAGCGTGCCGCGATCACGCCGGACCGCCCGGCGCTGGCGACGATCCGCCTGCTGTTCGACCGGAGCTTCTACCTGTCGAGCCATCCGGACGTGGCGGCGAGCGGCATCGATCCGCTCGATCACTTCCTCACCGCCGGACTGGCCGAAGGCCGCTCGCCCTGCGCGCTGTTCGATCCGGATTTCTATCTGCGTCAGCCCGGTGGTCCGGCGACACGCGACTTCCTGTTCATGCACTACCTGAAGGTCGGCATCCGGGTCGGGCTCGATCCGCATCCGCTGCTGGATGCAGGCTTCTATGCCCGTCAGTCCCCTGCGCTTCAGGAAGGCATCAATCCGCTCACGCACCTGCTCGGCGCCGGACGGCGGGAGAACCGCCGGCCGAACCCGCTGTTCGACATGGCCTATTACCGGCGTCGGCTGCGCGGCCGCGACAAGGCGCTGCACCCGCTCATCCACTACGTGCTGCAGGGCTGGCGCGACCGGCTGCAGCCGCATCCGCTCTTCGATCCGGTCGCCTACCTGGAGCAGCGGCCGGATATCGGGGCGGTCGGCATCGATCCGCTGGCGCATTATCTGCGCCAGGGACTTCGCGAACAGGCGCGTCCCCACTGGCTGTTCGATGCCGCCCACTACGCCGCCCTCTGCCCGGACAGGATCACGCCGAGCGAGGCGCTGCTGCATTTCGCGACCGCCGGCTGCGGCCCCGGCCGCTCGCCGAATCCGCTGTTCGATCCGGTGCACTACCTGCATCAGCATCCGGATCTGGCGACCTCCGGGGTCGATCCGTTCCTGCACTTCCTCGAGTTCGGCCTGCCGGAGAACCGGGATCCGCACCCGCTGTTCGACACCTGGTTCTATCGGAGCCAGAACAGCGACGTGGTCGAGAACGACGTCGCACCCTTCATCCACTACGTGCGCTACGGCGCGGGCGAAGCGCGCGATCCCAACCCGTTCTTTCCAGCGGCCCGCTATCTGCTCGAGCATCCCGAGGCCGCCGGCGAAAGCGGCGGTCCGCTCGCGCATTTCCTGCGCACGCCGGAAACCCACCTGCAGCGCCTTTCCGCTGATTTCGACCCGGCCTACTACGCGACCTGCCATCCCTCCTGCGCGGAGGCGCTGGCCGACGGCAGGCCGCCTCTCAGCCATTATCTTGCGGTCGGCCGTGCGGCCAGGCTGTCGCCGCTGCCGGCACCGATCGACCACCATGACTGGCTCCTGCCCGCGACCGAAGGCCCGGCAGCGCAGGCCCGACTGGCAAACGGCGCGGCGGCGACGCCGATCCTGCTGGTGGTGCAGGAAGCGTCGCATGGCGACATCGCCCTGTGCGCGCTGCGTGCGCTGCAGGAACTGGCCGCCGACGCCGATCTGAGCTGTCGGGTGATCATCCGGCATGACGGGCCGCTGACGCCAGCCTTCGCCGCCCTGGTGCCGACACTCGTCCTGGACCGCGAGCGGACGAAGGCGGCGAGGCAGACGGACCGGCTGGCCGACATCCTTCATTCCTTCCGCGACCTGTCCGCACATGGCGTGGTCATCGTCACCAGCGCTGCCATGCCCGATGTGGTCTCGCCCGCCAGCCGGTTGCGGCTCGGCGTGGTCGTCTGGCTGCACGAGATGCCGGTCTCGATCGACAGCCTGCTGGGCGGCCACCAGACGATGCAGACGCTGTCGCGCGAGGCCGCGTGCATCCTGACCAACTCCGAGGCGGCACGCGACGCCCTGGTGCAGCATTACGGGCTGCCGCCCCGGCAGGTGGTCTCGCTGGCTGACGGGGTCACCCCGCCCCCGATCGGGCTGGATGCCCGGGAAGCGAGCTTTGCCCTGCGCGAACGGCTCGGACTGCAGCCGGACGCGCTGGTGATCGTCGGCAGTGGCGCGATCGACTTCCGCAACGGCACCGACCTGTTCATCCGGATCGCCAGCCTGGTGGTGACGCGCGCGCGGCAGGAGGCGCCGGCCGGCAGCGCCTTGCATCAGTCCTGCTTCCTGTGGATGGGCGGCGCCGACGATCCGCTGTTCACCGCCCTCTGCCAGCGCGACATCGATCGGCTCGGCCTGTCGGACCGGGTGAAGCTGCTCGGGCCGCAGGACCAGGCGGCGTCGACGCTGCTGGGTGCCGACCTGTTCCTGCAGACCGCACGCGATGCCGCCGTCGGCGTCGCCGGCCTCGAGGCGCGGAGCAGCGGCCTGCCGATCGTGCGCTTCGCTGGCGGCGATGCCGGCGCCGGCCCGGTGGATGACGCCGACAGGCTGCTGGAGGTCGCCTATCTCGATCTCGACGCCATGGCCGACGCCGTCATGACGCGCGGCAACCGTCCCGCCCGGCGAACCCGGGCCAGCCGCCCGCCGCCGCCCGGCGGTCCGAGCTGGGCGAGCTGGCACCAGTCCTTGCGGCGGCTGCTCGCCGAGACGTGCGCGGTCCCGCTTCCCGCGGCACCGGCCGATACCGCGTAGCCGTCGCAGCGATAACGGCGCTCAGGCCGGCTGCGGCCCCAGGTGATCCGGACCGAACGCGTCCGGCAGCAGTTCGGCGAGGCTCCGAACCAGGATCACCCGGCCGGCCGGATCGACCATGCGGATCCTGACCCCGGGGCCTGCGAACTCGCGCAGCTTCTGCCGGCACCCCCCGCAGGGCGTGCAGGGCGCGGGCCCGCCACCGGCAACGACGACGGCCTCGATGCGACGGCTGCCGGCCAGGATCAGGGACGAGATCGCGCCTGCTTCCGCGCAGACCCCCTGAGGATAGGCTGCGTTCTCCACGTTGCAGCCGGCATGGATCAGGCCGCGCTCGCAGCGGATCGCGGCGCCGACCGGGAAGTTCGAGTAGCGCACATAGGCCTGGCGGCGCGCCGCCAGGGCCGCCTCGATCATCGCGTCGTCCACCGATCCTGTTATCGATCCTGGCATCGACCCTGTCCTGGCGCCTGCATGATCCATGGATGGTATCGCCGGGCCGGTCACGGCGCCATCGACGAGGTACTTGGAGACTGGCGGGGGGTCCCCTAGGTTGATCGGATGCCAACTCCGTCCCGTCACATGGCTGCCGATGCGGCCGATCTCGACCAGGATCCGACGGTTGCCGAGCTGGTGGCCGGCCGGCCGCATCTGCGCCTGCACGGGCTGGACGGGCTGATGCTGGAACAGGTTCCGCTCGGCGCCATCGCGGCCGAGCTCGGCACCCCGACCTGGGTGACCGGAGCCGGCACGCTGCGCGCGCGCTACCGACGCCTCCATGCAGCGCTCGCGGAAGCAGGCGTGAACGCGTCGATCCACTACGCCGTGAAGGCCAACGATCATCTGGCGGTCCTGCGCGTCCTGGCGGACGAGGGCGCCGGAGCCGACGTGGTCAGCGGCGGCGAGCTGCGGCGTGCCGTCGAGGCGGGCATCGCTCCGGACCGGATCGTGTTCTCCGGGGTCGGCAAGTCGGACGACGAGCTGACGCTGGCAGTGTCGCGATCGATCGCGCAGATCAACATCGAGAGCCGCGAGGAGCTCGAGCGCCTGTCGAGCCTGGCGACCGCGGTCGGGCGGCGCGCGCGGGTCGTGCTGCGCGTCAACCCCGACATCGACGCCGACACCCATGCCAAGATCGCCACCGGGCTGGCCGACAGCAAGTTCGGCATCGCCTATGACGAGGCTGCGGAGCTGTATGCGCTCGCGGCCACGCTGCCGGGCCTCGATCCGGCGGGATTTGCCGTGCATATCGGCAGCCAGATCACCCGGATGGCGCCGTTCTCCGCCGCCTACGCCCGCATCGCCACGCTGGTGGGACAGGTGCGGCAGGCCGGGCACGCGGTGTCGGTGGTCGATTGCGGGGGCGGGCTTGGCATCGGCTACCGCAACGAGGTCGACGGTTCGCCGCGCGCCCTTGCGCACGCGATCCGCAGCACCCTCGGCGGCCTCGGCGTGCGGCTGCTGGTCGAGCCCGGTCGGTGGCTGGTGGCGCCGGCGGGGCTGCTGCTGTCGACGGTGCTCAGGGTCAAGCAGGGCGCGGGCGAGGCGGCACCCTTCGTCGTGCTCGACGCGGCGATGAACGACCTGCTGCGGCCGAGCCTGTACGACTCCTGGCATGGGGTGGTGCCGCTCGGCTCTCGCGACGCGGTGCAGCCGCCAGCACCGGCGCATCTGGTCGGTCCGGTCTGCGAAAGCGGCGACATGCTGGCGCGGGGCCGTCTGCTCCCGGCACTGCGGCCCGGTGCGCGGGTCGCGATCCTCGATACCGGCGCCTACGGCTCGGTGATGAGCTCGACCTACAACGCCCGACCGCTCGCGGCGCAGGCGCTGGTGGATGACGGTCGCTGGACCACCATCCGTGTCCGTCAGCGGGTCGAACAGCTCTGGGCGGGCGAGATCGTTCCGGACTGGATCCTGCCGCCCCACGCCAGGACCGCGGAAGCCGGATGAACGAGCAGCACCAGCTTCCGATCACCGGGATCGCGCCGCTCGCGCAGGCGAGCCGCCGTGCGGGGCGCGTGCTGTGGATCGAGCGGATCTGGCCGGCGATGCTGCCCGGCGTCGGCATCCTGCTGGTGCTGGTGGTGCTGTCGCTGCTGACGCTTCCGCAGCGCCTGCCGGTCTGGCTGCATGCCGTGCTGCTGGCGGTCGTGGTCCTCGGCATCGCACGGCTGCTGCATCGTCGCCTGCGCGCGGTCGTCGCCCCCTCGCAGCACGAGCGCGAGCACCGGATCGAGCGCGCGTCGCGGCTGCTTCATCATCCGCTCTCGACGCTGCGCGATCGGCCGGCCTCGTCCGGCGGCGGGGACGCCGTCGCCGACCTGATCTGGCAGGCGCATCTCGAGCGCACCCGCGCCTCGTTGCGCACGCTGTCGGTCGGATCGCCTCGGCTGGGCCTGCGCGCCCATGACCGGTTCCGTCTCGGCCCGATCGTGTTGGCCGCCCTGGGCATCGCCCTCGTGATGGCGGGGCGGCAGGCACCCATCCGGATCGCGTCCGGGTTCTGGCCCGGGCTTGACGTGCCGCTCGGGCCGCGCCCGGTGCTGCAGGGCTGGATCACGCCTCCGGACTATGCCGGCGGCGCGCC
The DNA here is from genome assembly GCA_964248625.1 of uncultured Acetobacteraceae bacterium. Classification (GTDB taxonomy): domain Bacteria; phylum Pseudomonadota; class Alphaproteobacteria; order Acetobacterales; family Acetobacteraceae; genus Lichenicola. The sequence goes on from CAXTZG010000007.1 coordinate 31,748, forward strand.
GATCTTCCTGACCGATCCGCACGGACATTATGCAGCGCCGTCCGGTGCACGGCTGACCGTGAGCCTGACCGGTCTCGCCGACCGGCCATCCCTCGTCATGACGGGCGGGGCGCGCTTCAGCAGGCTGTCGGAGCGGAGCTGGACGCTCGAGCAGGTGCTGTCGTCGAGCACCCATGTCACCGTGCGGGGTGCGGGCTACGGACTGGCGGACTGGACGCTCGCGGTCGAGCCCGCAGCCGCGCCCGTGGTCAGCTGGACGACGCCGCCCGGGCCGGCTTTGAAGGAGCCGTGGCACACCAGCCTGCCCTGGTCGGTCGCGCACCGCTACGGCGTGCAGACGCTGGTCGCGGAACTGCGGCTGGCGCAGCCGGCGAACGGACCCGTGCCGCGGGTGCTGCGCGTGCCGATCCCGCTGCCGGGCGCGCCCCGGGCCGCGAGCGGCGTGGCACTGCCCGATCTGGCGGCGGATCCCTGGGCCGGCGAGGCGGTGGTGGCAAGGCTGGTGGCCACGGACGTGACCGGCGGCACCGGCCGCAGCGCCGAGGCCCGCTTCAGCCTGCCGGCACGGCCGTTCCGCAACCCGCTGGCCCGCGCGGTGCTGGATGTCCGGCGCCGGCTGGCGCTGGGGCGAGAGCAGCCCGCCGAGGCGGCCGACGACCTGCAGGCGCTGGGCGACACGCCGGGCGCGTTCGCGCAGGACAGCAGCCTGTTCCTGAACCTCAGCACCGACGCCTCGCTGCTGCGCCTGCCGGACGGGCAGGCCCAACATGTGGACGAGGCCTCCGCGCGGATGTGGGAGCTGGCGCTGGCGCTGGAGGACGGGTTGCATAACGACCGGGCCGGAGCGCGCGCCGCCCTCGACGTGCGCGCGGCGCAGGACCGGCTGTCGGCACAGCTCGAGCACATGCGGCAACTGGGCGCCAAGGGGCAGTCGGATGCCGCACAGGCCGAGCTGCAGGCGAGGATCGCCGCCCTCACCACCGCGATCGCGCGGCGGATGCAGGAGCTTGCGGCCCAGGCCGCGCGGAACCACACGACGATGCCGGCGATGCCCGACCAGTCGATGCTGAGCGGCCAGGACCTGGAGCGGATGCTGCAGAAGATGCGTGACGCCGCAGCCAGCGGCCATGCCGACCAGGCGATGCGTCAGCTCTCGCAGATGCAGTCGATGCTGGACCAGATGCGGGCAGCGACGCCGCAGGATCTGGAAAGCGCCCGCCAGCAGGCGGAAGCGCGACAGCAGGCGAAGCAGCAGATGGACGCGGTGCAGGACCTGGTGAAGCGCCAATCCTCGCTGCTCGATCGTGCGCAGGCGCGCCAGGCGCAGGCGGACCAGGCCCGGACCCGCTCGGACGGGGCGACGCCCGGCGACGGGGAGGATGCGGGCGCGGAAGCGGGACAGGCGGCCGGCGCCATGGATCCGGCAACCCGGGCCTTGATGCGCCAGCTCGGCGTTCCAATGAACGACGCGCCGCAGGCCGGCGCGGCGCCGGATGGCAGTCCATCCGATGCGGGCAGGCCAAGCGGACAGAACGGCACCTCCCCGACCCCGATGCCGGATCAGCAGCCGCAGCAGCAGGCGGATCGCCACGCGCAGCATGTGCTGCAACGCGCCCTGGACGAGCTCGGCACCGAGTTCAAGTCGCTGACCGGCAAGCAGGCGGACTCCTTTGCCGATGCCGCCCGGGCGATGGATCGTGCCCGCGACGCGCTGGGCGGCGGACGCGATCGGCCGGCCGTCGATGCCCAGATGCAGGCGCTCGCGGCACTGCAGAAGGGCGCCGAGCAGATGCGGAGCGCGATGTCCGGCGGCGGCGGCGGCGGCAGCGGCGGTTCCGGCCTGGCGCTGCTGCCCGGCGAGGGCGGCACGGGCCAGGATGGCGGCGCCGAGCCGGGCCAGGACGACGCGGACGGCCAGAACCAGGACGACGCACGCGATCCGCTCGGCCGTCACATGGCCTCGGGCCATGCCGGCATGGATGACGGATCCGACACCCACGTGCCCGACCATGCGGAGCCAGCCCGCTCGCGCGAGATCGAGCAGGAGCTGCGTCGTCGCGACAGCGACCGGACCCGACCGCAGCAGGAGCTGGACTATCTCGACCGGCTGCTGAAGCCGTTCTGAGCGGCGGGATCACGCTCCGGGCGGCATACGGCGCCGGAGCGGGCAACGCCCAGCCTGCTAGAGGCTGGTGTCGAGCACGCGCTGCATGAAGTCGAGCGCGCGGGTGCGGAATCCATGCGCGGCCTCGACGGCCGGGCCGATCAGCAGATAGGGATCGTCATGGCCGCCGGCGCGGGGCCAGGCGGGCAGTCCGCCGCCGTTTGGATCGCCGGTGGCGGCGAACCGGGTCCAGGCGGTCATCATGGTGTCGGAAACTGCGCGATCCTGCGCCGTCGCCGCCGGACCCAGCGTGCCGAAGACGTAGCGCAGCTCGGTGGCGTGTCGTGGCGGCCGGCCATCGACCGGCTGGGTGAACAGGTAGCGGAAGGTGCGCGGATCACGCTCGGCTGCCGCGCGCGCCAGGGTGCGTGCGCCGGCATAGAACACGCCGTCGCCGATGATGTCGGCGCCGGCGCGCAGCACCGCGGCGGGATCATGCGCCGGATACAGGCCGGCCGCCTCGGGCGCCCGGGCGCCGAACAGCGACGACAGGCTGTGGGCATACTGCCCGGGCGCCACGCTCGCCCAGCGTCGCGCGAAGACCGCGCCCTCGTCGCCGTTGTCGCCGATGATGATGGGCATGGCGGGCAGCCGTCCGTGGGCTGCCAGCAGGCTCGGCTGCTCCGGCACGATGCGCCCGTCGACGATCGGGAACGGCAGCGGCACCGGCGCCATCGCCGGCGCCAGCGCCTGGATGCGGATGTTCCAGGCCAGCAGCGAGGTGGCGGGGGCGCGCCGAAGGGCGGCGATGTCGGGGCCGATCGAGAGGCCGGTGCGCTCGGCCTGCGCCAGCGTCGCCAGGTGCCAGCCGATCGCCGGGCTCTGCAGGATCGCCCGCTGGAACAGGCCGTCAGCCGGCGGCGTGGCCAGCAGCATCGCGACCGAGGTGCCGCCGGCGGATTCGCCGAACAGGGTGACGCGACGCGGATCGCCGCCGAACGCGGCGATGTTGGCCCGCACCCAGCGCAGCGCCGCGACTTGGTCGAGAAGCCCGTAATTGCCCGACGTGCCGGTCTCCCGGGTCAGCGCGGGATGGGCCAGGAAGCCGAAGACGCCGAGCCGGTAGTTCAGCGTCACCAGCACGACGCCGCGGCGCGCCAGCGCGGTGCCGTCATAGGCAGGCTCGGCGCCCGAGCCGAACACGAAGCCGCCGCCATGGATGAACACCATCACCGGCAAAGGCCGGCGTCCGGTCGCACCGGGGGTCCAGACGTTCAGCGTCAGGCAATCCTCGGAGGGTCCGTAGGCGGCGCTGGCGGGGACCGCCTGCATGCAGGCAAAGCCCGGCCTGGTGGCATCCCGTACCCCGGTCCAGCCACGCGCCGGCTGCGGCGGACGCCAGCGCAGCGGACCGACCGGCGGGGCGGCATACGGGATGCCGAGGAAGGCCTGCACCGCGGTGCCCGGCACCATCCGACCGGCCAGGCTGCCCTGGTCGAGCCTGACCAGCGGCGCAGGCACGACAGGAAGCGCGTGCGGGATGCCCGGCGCGGATGCGGCAGCACCCAGCAGCGGCGCCAGCAGAATGCTGGCGGCCAGACGGCACCGTGCCCGGACGCGATGCGGGGTCATGATGTCGTCCGACCGGTCGAGCGCGGCCGCCCGATGCCGGCCGGCAGCTCGGGCGCAGGCCCCGGTCCGCCCGGCCGCCAGGCAGGGCCGCCATCCGGCAACACCGCCGGCGTCACGATCCGGACCGCACGCGCCAGTGCGGAACCGGACCGGTCGCATGCCGGCGGCGTCGGAAGACCGGCACTGCCGGACAACCGCTCCCCGGTCGGGCACGGACCCTGGATGGCAGATCTTGCTGCGGACAGGCTGGACATGCTGGCTTCCGTTACAGGACGCTGGTGTCGATGATCTGCGGTGACGTGGCCGTGCACTGCGACGGGCAATCGAGATGTCCGACGGTTCCCGCCGGAGCGGTCGGGCAGGCGTTCCGGCGGTGATCTCAGCCGAGCAGCAGGCGCACCTCCTCGAGGGTTGGCGCGGCCTCGGCGGCACCGGCCCTGGTGGTGGCGAGCGCGCCGCAGGCGGCCGCGAAGCGAACCGCATCGGCCAGGCGATCGCCGCCGGCGAGGGCGACGGCAAGACCGCCATTGAAGCAGTCCCCGGCGGCGACGCTGTCGATCGCGCGGACCGGGAACGGCGAAACGAAGCCATCCTCGGCGCCGTCGCGCCAATACACGCCGCGCGCGCCGAGCTTGACGATCACGCGGCCGAGCCCCCTCGCCTGCAGCCGGTCCGCAGCCGCGGCGGCCGAGTGCGGATCGACCGGACGGATGCCGACCAGGCGCTCGGTCTCGGTCTCGTTCGGGGTGACGAGGTCGACCAGCGGCCAGGCGTCGTCGGGGAGCCCGTCGGCCGGTGCCGGGGCCGGATCGAGAATGACGAGGCCGCCCGCGGCGTGGATGTGGCGGGCAGCCAGCAGGCTGATCGCCAGCGGCGTCTCGAGCTGGAGCAGCAGCACGCGGGTCCGGGAGAGCAGCGGCGCGATGGCGGCGACATCGCTCGCGTCGATCGCCATGTTGGCACCGCCGGCGACGGTGATGGCGTTCTCGCCGGCCGCGTCGATCCCGATCAGGGCGATCCCGGTGGGATGATCCGGATCGCTGCGCAAGGCGGCCAGATCAATCCCGAAGCCTGCGAGATGCCGCCGGGCCAGGTCGGCGAACGGGTCGATGCCGGTGCGACCGGCAAGCGCGACCTGCAGGCCCAGCGAGGCCGCCAGCCTGGAGGCGGCGGCGGCCTGATTGGCGCCTTTGCCGCCGAGACCGATGGCGTAGCGTGCCGCCTGGATGGTTTCGCCGGCGCGCGGCAGCGTCTCGGAGTAGGCGACGACGTCGATGTTGACGCTGCCGAAGGAAACGATCAGCGCCGGGGCCGGGAACGTCATCGCTGCTCCAGACTGCGGCATGGCCCAGGTTGTGGCATGGCTGCCCCGGCCGGTCGAGGTTGACCGGCGGCCAGGATGCAAGCCGCCCGCCTCAAAAAGCCGCTCATGATCGCCGGGCGTCAGGCGATCCGCCCGGATCGGCGCACGGTGCTAGGAATCCAGATAGGGTCCATGCTGCAGCACCGCGGCAGCGAAGTCCGGATCGCGGATCTTGCGCGCAAAGAGATAGCCGTTCTCGACCGCGCCGGCGAGGTCGGACCTGTCCTCCAGGATAAACGGTGCCGGCTGCCTCGAGAAATCGGCGAACACGAAACGGGCGAAGTGCCGGCGCCTCTCGCCGCTCATCCCGATGATCGTCTGGATATACATCTCGTCCGGCACCGAGGAGAACCGGAACGATCGCTGGATGTCGGGGTTGGTGTCATGGAAATCGATCGCATACCGGACGTCCCTGGCGGTCAGCGCCATCCATTGCTGACCGTGGAAGAGGTTGTCGAGAGGCGCCTTTCCCTTCTCCATCAGCAGACGCAAGCTGAGCAGCGCATCGAAATCCTCGATCTTGTAGGGTTTGACGTGTCGCGGATGCGAGGCCTCGATGTCGTAGCAGACAAACGAGTTGTAGCGCTCCTTGATGCCGCTCGACGTGTTCGGCGAGAACAGCTTCCAGTTCTTGTGGCTTTGAAGCTCAGCCAGCACCGACCTTGCATCGCGCAGAGGTATCGAATCGTCGGACAGCAGCATGAAGTAATCGAACCCAGGGTCCTGGGCGCACAGGCGCATCAGTTCGATCTCGGCCAGCACCATGTTGAAGCCGCCCCAGAAGATGTCGAACCGGCTGGAGATGATCCGGGCGTTGGAATACTGGGAAACGAACTCGTAAAGGCCGATATCGATCTTCTGGTCCACGTGAATAAATATCTCGAACGCGTCAGCAGGCCAGTGACGCAGCGACTGCTCCAGAATCAGTGGAGCGCTGAACGCCAGGATCCCGATCGCAACCTTCATGAATGACTTTCCGACTGTCTTTGCGTCTCACATCTTGCACACGGTCTCGGGAAAAGAAACACGCGCGACGCCCGGTGTCCTGTCCTCGTCGCCGGCCGTCCCGGGCCGGCGGCCTCGGCGGGAGGGTGTCCAGGCGTCACGCCTGTCAGGCAACGCACCGATCAGGGTCGGTTCCCCACAGGTCCGCCGGTGGCCGCCATCGACGGTGCTGCCTGGCATTCCGCGAAAGCCGGCAGCCCGGCATCCAGGAGCTGATCGGCGATCGCCCGCCCGGCGATCCGGTGGCCGCGTGCGTCGAGATGACCGTCGAGCGGCAGGTAAAGGCTGCCCGGGCTGCGGACCTGGCCCAGCTCGGGAGTCGCATCCACGAAGTGTCCGCCCTCGCCCTCGACGATCCGCTGCACCGCGTGGTTGAGGGCGTAGGGATCGACCGTTCCGGGATCGGTCATCTTCAGCAGGGCGGCCTGTGCCCGCTGCGGCACGAAGGCGACCACCATCGGCACGCCTGCCGCTTTGCTTTCCTCGGCGATGGCGCCGCTGATCCGGCCGAAGGTCGAGATGCGCTGGTCCCATGACGGCGTGTAGTGGCGATACAGGAAACCGGCCTTGTCGCTGTTCATCAGGAACAGCGGCACGTAGTTCGTGGCCTTCTCGTAGTACAGGTGCTGGATGAACGCGAATGCCCGGCTTTCCAGCAGCAGGGAGTGGGCGCGCACCAGGAGGCGCGCCGCGTTGTCGGCGGCGGCGTGGAAGGTCGGGGGATCGGAATCACCCACCTGCACGTCATAGGGGGTCAGCACCCAGACCAGGACCGCGGGCTTCAGCGTCAGGGCCTCGGTCGCGCGCGCGCGGATCTGCTTCATGTAGTATTCGGTGGCGGCGAGGTTCTGCACGTCGACCGGGCGGCGGCATTCGCGGGTCAGCCTGTCGCCGATCTGCGCGCCGAGCGAATCCTCGTAGCTGACGAAATGGCCGGCGCCCACCGACGAGCCAATCAGGGCTACCCGCGAGCTGCCGGCCGGATCGGGCTTGCAGGATTGCGCGGTGCGGTAGCCGCAGTCGTTGTAGCGATTGACGACCCGCTCGGCCTCGAAAGCCTTGAGCGTGTCCGAGCAGCCGGGCCGGTTGCGATAGCCCAGCACCGGATCGCGCACGCGGCAGGCGGTGCCCTCGCTCGCCGGGAACAGGGCGCGGCAGCCGATCTCGCCCACCGCCGCCATCAGCACGACCGTCAGCACGCTGACCAGCGGCAGCAGCCAGAGGTCGCGGCGCGGCAGGCGCCGTCGTGGCGGGATGCCGCTCACGATGCCGCCTCGGGCACCGGCAGGGCGCCGTGGCGCACCCGCATCGGCGGCATCTCGATCTCGGTGGCGGTATCCAGCTCCCAGCGCGTCTCGTCGCCGGCCTGCTCGATCGGCGCGAAGCCGAGCTTGCGGTAATGGTCGCGCACCATGCTGTTCCGGTCGGTCGGCCGAAACACCCCGACCAGGCGCGCGATGCCGCGGCCTCTGGCCTCGCGCAGGATCTCGTGCAGCACCGCCCGCTCGACGCCGCGCCCGAGCACGCGGCAGCTCATCAGCCAGGTGTCGAGCTCCCAGGTACCCGCACCCGCCTCGCGGCAGATGATCACGCTGATCATGCCGTTATCGTCGAACTTGTCGGCCAAGCGCACCTGCAGCGTGAAGGCGGCGGGATCGCGCTCGGCGTCGGTGACGTCGGCCTCCGAATAGCGCCGGGTGGTCAGGTTGAACTGGTTCGACTTGTTGATCAGCTGGGAGATGCGGCTGCGGCCGATGTCGTCGAACGGCGCGAACATGATCTCCATGTCGAGCGAGCGCAGATAGGCCGAGAGATCGCCCACCTGCTGCTGCAGCGCCACGCGGCGGGCGTTGTTCTCGTAGAAGGAGGCGCGCTTGCGGTCCTCATCGGAGAAGGTCACGCTCTCGAAATAGCCTGCCGCACTCAGCGTTCTTGCATACAAGGCCGGGTCGGCGGGAAGCTCCGGCACGGCGACCGCCGGCAGATGCTGGCGGACCAGGTTGCGCTCCACCGGGTTGTCGTCGAGGAACACCATGCTGCCGATGCCGAGCGCCAGCTCGTCGGCAATCGCCTTGATGTTGGTCGCCTTGTCGTTCCAGTTCGCCTGGAACACCGCGAAGTGGTTCTCCTTGAGCAGCATCTCGGGATGCTCGCGGAACGGCTTGCGGGCGACGTCGTCGTCGTTCTTGCTCGACACCGCCAGCACCACGCCACGGTCGCGCAGGGCCAGGGCCAGGCGCTGCACGCTCAAGTGCGCCTCGCCCACCGCGTCGCCCTGGGCGATCCTGATCCCTTCCAGCCCGTCATCGCCGATCACCCCGCCCCAGACGGTGTTGTCCAGGTCGAGGATGAGGCAGCGCCGGCTCCTGCCGCGCATCGCGCCCAGCAGCCGGGCCACGTGATCGGCATAGAGCGGCACGAACCGGTTGTTGAAGGGCAGCTTGGCCATGTTGTACTGCTCGGCCGAATGCCATTCGGACAGGCCGACGGTCTCGGCGATTCCGGCCACGTCCAGCAGCACGTCCTCGCCCCCGAACACCGCACCCGCCAGCTCCCGGTTGAACTGGTCCGCGGCCCAGCGCATCGTGCCGGGCACGGCGCGGTCGAGCTGGCCGAAGATCGTCTCGACCGGCGGCGCCAGCGTCTGCAGGATGCAGGTAGCCCCGCCATGCCGGCGCAGGCCCGCGCGCACGGAGGCGATCTGGTCGAGCGCCGACTGCACGCCGGCATTGGCGACCTCGGCATCGCCCGGGGCGAGCCGCAGCGGCAGGCCGCGATAATCGAGCGCCACCAGCACCGCGTCCGGACGGGCCAGGTTCATCGCACTCTCCGGATCGAGCGCGTCCTGCACAACCTGGTCGTAGCCGGCCCGGACACAGTCGAGCGCGATGCCGTGCCGGGCGGCGCTGGCGATCAGGGTGGGCACGAGCAGGTCGAGGGTGCCGTTGCCCATCAGGCCGAGACGGAACGGGATCAGCGGCGCCAGCGAGGTGCCGGCAGCGGCGAGCGCCTCGATCGTCCGGCCGAGCCGGTCGAGCTGATGCTCGGCCAGGGCATGTCCGGCCAGGGCCTGCAGCTCCGGACCCGGCTGAGTCGACGCGGCGACCGCGCGGCAGCGCTGCCGGAAGTCGTCGGGGGCCTGCGGCAGCCAGGCCAGGTCGGCATACAGATCAGAGCTCATGGGACGGAAACCTCGCAGGATCGGCCGGACAGAACTCAGCCATCGACGCTGTAGTCGTGCTCATGATCTGGCGCCTCGATCAGCTCGACGAGCGAGAAGATCGGCGACATGAAGAACTGGATGAGCGCCCCGCCATAGGCGATCGCCGGACGCGCGTCGGCGATCGGCGTGAAGTCGAGTGCGAGAAGCCGGTCGCGCTCGGCGTCCAGATCGGCCACGCGGTAGGCGACGTGGTTGGTGATGTTGGCGCCGGTGCGCAGCGCGCGACGGACCGGGCTCTTCTCGGAGAGCGGCGCGATCAGCTCGTAGCACAGCCCGGCCGCGTCGCGGCCGAACTGCACGTGCACGTCGTTCACCGGATCGGTGAATTCCCGGGTCCAGGCGCACACGCCCAAGGCCCGGCAGAGCACCGGCCGGCCGGCGGACAGCTCGGCCACGACGATGCCGATATGGTCGAAGATCATCAGAAGGCCTTGTAGACGATGTCGGGTGCCGGCGCGCTCAGCACGACGCTCGCCAGCACCACGACCGCGACCAGGGCGGTGCCCCAGGCGGTCCGGGTGTAGCGCGACTCGAGCACCGGCACCTGCTGCCAGCGCACCCCCAGCACCGCCGCGCGCAGAAGCTCCATCGCCTCCAGCAGCAGGGTGGAGCCGACCAGGATCGCGAGCCCGACCAGCACCAGCCCGGTCGGACCGAGCGCGCGGGAAAATGCGCCGATCTGCGTCCAGCCGGTCCAGAACCAGAACAGCGTCAGGGTGAACCAGGTGAAGGTCAGCCCGCGGCAGCAGGCGCTGTAGATTCGGTTCGCGGTCAGCGTCCGATAGCCCTTCTTGCCGAGCATGTCGGCCATCTTGATCTGATACAGCTTGTTCGCCGCGATGCCGCCGCCCTGCAGGAAGCCGTAGAACAGGAACTCGGTGGTCTGGCCGTGCCAGAGGCCGACCAGGAAGAAGGTCACGAAGAAGGCGAAGACGGCGATGTAGGGCGCCAGGCCCGGCGCGGTCACGCGGGTCATCCCGGTCATCATGATCGGGTTGTACACATAGGTCTTCAGCCAGCCCGACAGCGTCATGTGCCAGCGGCTCCAGAAGATGATGAAGCTCTCGGCGGCGAACGGGCGGTTGAAGTTCTCCGGCAGCTCGATGCGGAAGAACCGCGCCACGCCGATCACCACATCCACGTAGCCGGAGAAGTTGAAATACAGGTAGACCGGATACACCGCCGCAACCAGCACGCCGGCGCCGACCCGGTCGGCGAGCGTGCCGCCGGCCAGCAGGTCGTCGATCGCGCCATGCTGCAGCATCGACAGCACCGCCGACACGATCGCCACCTTGAAGTAGCCGATCACGATCCGCTCGATGGCAGCACCCATGATCGGCAGATCGAGCGGCAGCCGCTCGAGCTCCATGCTGCGATAGGGCTGGTAGAACTGGATCGGGCCGGACACGAGGCTGGTGAAGTTCAGCGTGTAGTTGAGGTAGGACACCAGGCCGATCCGGCCGTCGATGGCCTCCTGATGGCCGTCGATCACGACGTGCATCACCCGGAAGAACACGTAGGACAGGCCGATGAGCACATACGGGAACGGCAGGAAGGTGGCGTGTGGCACGAAGCTGTAGCGCTTCAGCCAAACGAACACCGCCAGCACCAGCACCAGCAGGGCCGCGAACAGCCACCGCGCGGACGACCCGGACGACAGCCGGTATGCGGCGTAGCCCAGCGCGATAAAGCCGGCGAGCGGCAGGAAGGTCACCGGATCGCGGGAGAACGAGGCCAGGAACAGCAGGTTGACGACCAGCAGCACCGCACGTCGCCAGCCGACCGAGCGGCCGAGGTTGAACACCACGGCGGCCACGGCCGCGAACAGCAGGAAGACCGGCGACGGGACGTTCATCGCACCAGCCGCCGCTGCCGCCGCGCAGGCGTCACGAAACGGGCGCGGACGCGCCGCACGCCGTGGCGGACTCGCATCCGCGATGCGCCGTCGCGTCCCAGGGCGCGGGACGGCTGCGTCATGACGACGAACCCCGACCCTCGCGCGCCGGTGGCGTCGCGCCCGCAGTCGGCGATCGCAGCACGGGACTGGGCAATGCCCGTCATGCCGCCATTTTCGTTTTGATCAGCTCGGCCAGATCGCCCACGGTCTTCAGCGATGCGATCTGCGCTGCCGACAGCTTGATGGCGAACGCCTTCTGCACGGCGAGCATCAGCCTGATATGGCTGAGACTGTCCCATTCCGGCACGTCGTCTGCGGTTGTCTGCGGGGTCAGCACGATCGAATCGTCGTCGAAGACGTCGTGGAAGATCGTCGTCAATTTGCCGTACACGTCTGTCATTGCCGATGATCCCGAAATCCTGGTGGGTGTGTCTGCTGCCGGCCGCACCGCTGATGCGCGCGCCGTCGACATAGCATGACGATACCGTAACATTAACCTCAATCTGCCTGTGTCGCGTCCGGTTGCAGAGTGACCGCCATGTCGTCCGCAGACAGAGCCGGAGGCACCGATAACACGACGGGCCAGGATGATGGAGGCCTCGCCGCGGCAGACGCGCTGACGGTCCTTCCGCCGGACCGTAACCGCATCCATTGTGCCGACGAATCCCCGGATTTGCAACCTGGGTGTGATGCTGGCGCCGCCAGGCCAACCTGGAGTGGTCAGGGCCCGGCGGGGCGTGCGGATGATCCGGCGTGGCCGGGGCGGGCACTAGGCCGATCCGGCGGCGGCGGGGCATGCTGGGCCGCGCGGTCGGAGCCTCGGGGATCATGCTGAACACACTCGTCGCCCTGCTGCTGGCCAGCGTCGTGGCGGTGCCGCTGTCGCGTCGCGCGGGCTTTGGCAGCGTGCTCGGCTACCTGGTCGGCGGCGCCGCGATCGGGCCGTCCGGGCTCGGGCTGGTGTCGCGGGTCGGCGACGTCGCCGCGGTGTCCGGGCTCGGCGTGGTGATGCTGCTGTTCCTGATCGGGCTTGAGCTGCGGCCGGCCCGGCTCTGGATGCTGCGGCGCTCGGTGTTCGGGCTCGGGGCGGCGCAAGTGGCGGCAAGCGCCGCAGCACTCGCAGCGCTGCTGCATGCGACGCGCGGGCTGGGCTGGGCCGCCTGCATCGCCCTCGGCGCCGGGCTCGCTTTGTCCTCGACGGCGATCGTGCTGCCGATGCTGGGCGAGCGGGACCTGCGCGAAACGCGCGCCGGCCGCGACGGCTTCGCGGTGCTGCTGTTCCAGGACCTGTCGTTCATTCCGCTGGTGGCCCTGGTGCCGCTGCTGGCGGACGGGCACGCGCTGCACGTGCCGGGCGCGCTGCCATGGCGGGGCGTCCTGCTGGCGCTGGCGGCGATCGGCGCGATCCTGGCCGGCGGGCTGCTGGTGGTGCCGCGCATCTTCCGGCTCATCGGCGGCGCGCGCACGCCGGAGGTGTTCACCGCCACGGCGCTGCTGACGGTGGCGGGAACCGCCTGGCTCGCCGATGCGGTCGGGCTGTCGATGTCGCTGGGCGCCTTTCTGGCCGGGGTGCTGCTGTCGAGCTCGGAATACCGCCACGAGCTGCAAGCCGATATCGGGCCGTTCGAGGGGCTGCTGCTGGGCTTCTTCTTCCTGTCGGTCGGCATGGGCGCCCGGCTCGACCTGCTGGCGGCAACACCCTGGGCGATCGTGGCGGAGGTGGCGGCCCTGCTGTGCGTGAAGACGGCGATCTCCTTCGGGCTCGGACGGATCGCCGGGCAGGAAACCGCGGAAGCCGTGCGGTTCGCGCTCGCCCTGCCGCAGGGCAGCGAGTTCAGCTTCGTGCTGTTCGCAGCCGCCGTGGCGGCCGGGAGCCTGCCTGCCGGGATCGCGGCACAGGCGACCCTGGTCATCGCGCTGTCGATGGCAGCCACGCCGATCCTGTTCGCGCTTTCCGAGCGGCGGCTGCTGCCAAGGCTCGGCCGGCAGGCGAACCCCGTCTACGACACCGTGGAGGCGCAGGACGCGCCGGTGATCATCTGCGGCTTCGGGCGCATGGGACAGATCGTGGGACGCGTGCTGCGCATGCAGAACATCGCCTACACCGCGCTGGAGCAGGATGCCGCGCAGATCGAGGTGATCCGCCGCTTCGGCAACAAGGTGTATTACGGCGATCCGGGCCGGCCGGACCTGCTGCGGGCGGCCGGCGCCGAGACGGCCCGGCTTCTGGTGGTGACGCTGGCCGATCCGGACGAGGTGCTGCGTGTGGTCGACATCGCGCGGCGGACGTTCCCGAACCTGCGCATCGTCGCCCGCGCGCGCAACCGCCGGCACGCACACCTGCTGATGGACCGCGACATCCCGCTGGTCGTGCGCGAAACCTTCCACTCGGCGCTGCACATGACGGAGCTGGCGCTGGAGGAGCTCGGGCTCGGCCGGACCGAGGCCCGGCGCACGGTCGAGGCGTTCCGGCACACCGACGAGCAGGCGCTGCAGGAGACGCTGGCGATCCGCGACAACGAGACGCTGCTGATCCAGAATGCGAGGCAGGTCAGCGACGAGCTGGCCGAGCTGTTCCGGCGCGATCGGCCGACATCCTCGCGCGAGGCAGCCGGGCCGGCGGCAGCCCGGCCGCGGTGAGGGGGGGCAAGGCGGCGCCTGACGGGTCCGGGGAAACGAGCCGGCATCCGCCCGTCCCGGGATAGCCGGGACGATCGAGGCGGCGCGGCATACCGGGATCCGGTCTAGGTCGGGGCGGCAATCCGGCAGGCGTGGTCCTGCAGCTCCTCGCCGGATCCGGAGCCGAGCGCGATCCGCGGCCCCAGCAGGGCGGCGAGCGGGCCGGCCTCGCCGTCCAGCAGCACGAAGCCGGGCTGCCCGTCACGCACCTCGCCGACCAGCACCAGCGTGTGGCGGCCCATCTCGCGCCCCGGATCGGCGAGGGATGCTGCAAGAAGCCGGAACGGGTTGACGTCGGCCAGGCTGTCGCCAGGGATCCGGATCGCGCGGTAGCGATGCAGCGCCAGCCGGACCGGCAGCGGGCGCCATTGGGCGCCGATCGCAGGTGCCGCACGATCCAGGGCGGCGCGGACCTCGGGTGCGATGCAGTCGACATGGATGTGCAGCTGCTCCTGGCTGCGGCCGCTCCGGGAGTTGATGGCCAGCGACAGGTCACGGCGCGGCAGCAGCCGGTGCAGGCGCTCATCGACCAGCGCCGTGGCGCTCCAGGCGCGGGCAAAGAAGTTCGGCGCGTCGGGCGCCAGGATCGCCGGCGATTCGATCCCGCTGATCCGCGCGGTCGGGATCAACAGGAACTGCGACGTGCCCTCGATGTCCTTCAGGACCGCCGAGCCATCGGCCTCGCCGCCCGAAAGGTCGACGCTGGCGCACGGGGCCGGGCTGCGATGCGCGAGCTGGTCCGGGACGCAGCGGTCATGGACGATCTTCCACAGCGCGTCCGGATCGTGCGCCCGTGCCGGTTCTGCCGCGAGGAGGCCGGTGGCGACGGCGCAGAGGAGCGCGCGGAGCAGGCAACGATGCCTCACGCGGCGACGATCTCCGGCTGCAGTCCGACCGCCTGGGCGAGCCGGTCCAGGCGCCGGCTGACGCTCTCGCCGGTGAACATGCCGCGCTCGCTGCTCAGCTGCAGCACCAGCCGCGTGCCCTGCGGCGCCAGGCTGGTGCCTTCCAGCAGTTCGGGCACGCCGGCGCACAGGGTGTAGGCGAGGCGCAGCGCCAGGCCCAGGATCTCGGCGCGGCGGAAGCCGGCGGTGTCCAGCAGTCGGCGGGCCGGCTGCAGGAACGGCTGGTCGAGCTCGGCCTCGTAGCGCATCGCCAGCGTGAGGGCCAGAAAGGCGCGGGTCGGGTGGTCGAACGCCATGCCGGGCTGGCGCAGCACCCGCAGGAAGGTCTGCTCGGCGCGATATTCGGGATGGTCGAGCGCGCCGCTGTCGGACATCCAGCAGGCGCTGACGCGCAGCCGCGTCTGGGCGGCGGTCTCGCTCAGCAGGCCCGCCGGGCTTGCGAACAGGCTGGCGGTCCAGTCGATCAGCGCCGGCGGCAGCGCGTCGTTGCGGCCGAGATGGGCGGCCATGTCGCGCGACGCCGCCTCGAGCGGGTCTTCCGACATCACCTCCGGCGCCACGTGGCGCATGAACCAGCCTTCGCGCAGCCCGTCGACGCAGAACACCACCCGCCCGGGCGCCACCCGGCGCAGCAGCCGGCGCAGCACGGTGGCGGCGAACGGCAGGTCCTCCAGCCGGCGGCGCGGCGCGCCGGGAAGGCGTTCGAGCGTGCGCTTGCTCGACCCGATGATCCAGCCGGTCATCTCGCGCGCCTCGTCCGCGCGCAGCTCGTAGTGATGGACGATGTTGAGCGGATAGAAGGTGCGCGAGATCTGCAGCCGGGCCAGCGCGCGGAAGGCGCCGCCCACCAGATAAAGCGTGCGGCCGCTGCAGTCCGGCAGCCAGTCGACGCCGAGCAGGTCGTCCTCGACGAGCGCCCGCGCCCGCTCGAGGTCGCCGCCGGCCCGGTCGCTGAGGCGGATGACGCCGAGCTTCAGCGTCCGCATCTGGTATTTCTGCCCGCCCGCGAGCCGCACCAGCTCGAGCGAGCCGCCGCCGATGTCGGCGACGACGCCGTCCGCGTCGGGCAGGCCGCAGAGCACGCCGGTGGCGGCGTAGTCGGCCTCCTCCTCGCCCGACAGGATGCGGATCGGCACGTCCGGCATGATCCGGCGCAGCTGCTCGACGAACTCCGGTCCGTTGCTGGCATCGCGCACCGCGGCCGTGGCCAGCACCTCGAAGGGCTGCGCGTTCATGCTGCGCGCGACGGCATAGAAGCGCTGCATCAGCGACAGCGCCTGCTGCATGCCGTCCGGATTCAGCCGGCCCGAGCTCTCCAGGCCGCGGCCGAGGCGCACCACGCCCTTCTCGTTGAAGATGGTGACGGGATTGCGCGCCTTGCCTTCGAAGACGACGAGGCGAACCGAGTTGGAGCCCAGATCGACCACGGCGGCGCGCGGCGGCCGGGACGGCGATGCGGCGGAACCGCCCGGGGCATCGGCATTCATCATGTCAATCCTGCAAGATACGGTCGGGGCGGCGCGGCACCGGACGCGCCACCGGCAGCGCCACCTTGCGGCCGGCGGAGCCGCGGCCGGACAGCGACGGGTTGGTCATGAAATACTCGTGCGCCGAGAACGGCTTGGGGCCCGGCTCCAGCCGGCTCCAGCTGCCGTCGGGCCCGAGCGTCCAGGATTGCAGGTTGTCCTTCAGGTTCATCACCATGATCTGGTCGAGCACCTGCGCATGCGCCGTCGGATTGCGGATCGGCACCATGCTCTCGACGCGCCAGTCCATGTTGCGCGCCATCCAGTCGGCGCTGCTGATATAGACCAGCGCGTCGCGCGACGGCATGCGGTAGCCGTTGCCGAACACGAAGATGCGGCTGTGCTCCAGGAAGCGCCCGACGATCGACTTGACCTGGATGTTCTCCGACAGGCCGGGCACGCCGGGACGCAGGCAGCAGATGCCGCGCACGATCACCAGGATGCGCACGCCCGCGGACGAGGCGGCATAGAGACGGTCGATCAGCTCGGCATCGACCAGCGAGTTCATCTTGAGCCAGATCTGCGCGGGTTTGCCCGACCGGGCAAAGGCGATCTCCTTGTCGATCAGGGCCATCAGGGTGCTGCGTATGGTCAGCGGGCTGAAGGCGATCGCGTCCATCGAGTTCGGCTTGGCATAGCCGGTCATGTAGTTGAACAGCCGCGCCGCATCGCGCGCGAGAGCCGGGTCGGCGGTGAAGAAGCTGAGGTCGGTATAGATCCGCGCGGTGATCGGATGGTAGTTGCCGGTGCCGAAATGCGCATACGAGCGCACGCTGCCGCCTTCGCGTCGGACGACGAGGCTGAGCTTGGCGTGCGTCTTCAGCTCGGCGAAGCCGAACACCACCTGCACGCCCGCCGCCTCCAGGGTGCGGGCCAGCCGGATGTTGGCCTCCTCGTCGAAGCGCGCGCGCAGCTCCACCATCGCGGTGACTGACTTGCCGCTTTCGGCCGCCTCGATCAGCGCCTTCACGATCGCGCTGTCGCGCGAGGTGCGATACAGCGTCTGCTTGATCGCCAGCACCGCCGGATCGAGGGCCGCCTGGCGGAGGAACTGCACCACCACGTCGAAGCTCTCGAACGGATGATGGACGACAATGTCCTTGGCGCGGATGGCGGCGAAGCAGTCGCCGCCGAAGTCGCGGATGCGCTCAGGGAAGCGCGGCACGTAGGGCGGGAACAGCAGGTCGGTGCGATCGCCTTCGATGATCTGCTTGACGTCGACGACGCCGACCAGCCCGTCATGCACCTGCAGCTCGCCGAGCGGGACGTCGAACTCGTCTGCGACCAGCTCGATCAGCTCGGCCGGCATGTTGTTGCGGATGTCGAGATGGATCACCACGCCGCGCCGGCGCCGCTTGAGCGCGGTCTCGTAGGAGCGGACCAGATCCTCCGCCTCCTCCTCGTACTCGACGTCGGTGTCGCGGATAACACGGAACACCCCGCCACCGTCGACATGGAAGCCCGGGAACAGCCGGTCGAGAAACATCTCGATCAGGTCCTCCAGGATGATGAACCGGGCCTGCTGCGCCAGCTTGGCGTCGGCGTCCCCGCGCGCCGGGAGCCGGATGAAGCGGTCGACCTGGCCCG
>CAXTZG010000007.1:49678-67900 GCA_964248625.1 uncultured Acetobacteraceae bacterium
TCAGCCCGACCATGGCATGCCGGTTGTCCTCGTCGCTCAACAGGCGCAGCACCAGGCCGAGGCCCATGTTGGGGATGAACGGGAACGGGTGCGCGGGGTCGATGGCGAGCGGGGTCAGGATCGGGAAGATCCGCTCCATGAAGCAGGTCTCGAGCCAGGCGCGGTCCTCGTCGTCCAGGTCGCCCGCGGTCAGCACGGTGATGCCGGCGCCGGCAAGTGCTGCGCAAAGCTCCTTCCAGATGCGCTGCTGCTCGGCGAGCAGGGTGCGGCTGCGCTCCTCGACCGCGCCGAGCTGCTGTGCCGGAGTGCGGCCGTCCGGCGAGCGGGTGGTGAGCGCCTCGCGCATCTGGCCGATCAGGCCCGCGACGCGCACCGAATAGAACTCGTCCAGGTTGCCGGCGCTGATCGACAGGAAGCGCAGCCGTTCCAGCAGCGGGTTGCGCGGGTTGTCGGCCTCCTCGACGACGCGCTGGTTGAAATCGAGCCAGGACAGCTCGCGGTTGATGAACCGCTCCGACGAGTCCGGCGTGATCGCCTCGGACGTCGGATGATGCGTGACCGCGCGCCCGGCGGGCCTGTTGTTGAGGGAACGTGCAGGCGCCCTGCCCGTCCTGGTCCTTGCCGGCTTCGCCTCGTCCACCTGGCCCTCCCCTGCGCCTGCTGCGCTGCCGAACCTAGGGACAACGAAGCGGGGAGGAAATAGCGCCGCCCGCGCCCCGCCCGCTCCGGCCCGGTTGATAAGCCTGTCATAACAGGGCCCCATGCCGTCCCTGTCTCGAGGAGTTCACGCATGCGCCGCAGATCCTTCATCGCCGCCCTGCCCGCTGCCGCCGCGATCCCGCTTGCCGGCGCCTTTGCCGCAGCGCCGCCCTCGACCTCAGGATCCCCCGCGACCACCGATGGCCCTGGCCAGGGCGGAACTGCGCATGCGGTGCCCGGGGCGCCGGCGGGCTTCCAGCCGGCGGGGGCGGAGCGGTTCGATCGTCCGGACGTGCATGCGGGCGACCGTCCGGCGGGAGCGAGCTTCGCCACGCGCTCGGCCGCCATGGGCTGCAACGGCGCCGCCGGCAGCGCGCAGCCGATCGCGACGCAGGCGGCGATCGCCATGCTCCGGCGGGGCGGCTCGGCGGCCGATGCGGCGGTGGCGATGAATGCCTGCCTCGGCTTCCTGGAGCCGACCAGCTCAGGGATGGGCGGCGACTGCTACGCGATGATCTGGGACCCCAAGCTGGCCAAGGTGGTGGGCCTGGCCGGATCAGGGCGCAGCCCGAAAGGCTTGAGCCTGGAGACCGTGCGGGCGCGGGCGAAGAACAACGCGCTGCCGGCGCTGGGTGCGGTCAGCGTGTCGGTGCCGGGCGCGCTCGACGGCTGGTGGACGCTGCACCAGCGCTACGGGAAGCTGCCATGGAAGGAGCTGTTCGGACCGGCGATCGACCTCGCCACGCACGGCGCGCCGGTGCCGCAGATCATCGGCTACTACATCTACCGCAACATCAAGGCGTTCGTCCGGCCCGGTTCGGGGGTGGAGGAAACCGCCAACGCGCTGCACACCTACGCGCCGAACGGCCAGGCGCCGCGCGAAGGCGACGTGTTCCGCAACCCCGACCTCGCCCGCACCTACAGGATGGTCGCCGAGGGCGGGCGCGACGCGTTCTATGACGGGCCGATCGCCGACACCATCGAGCGCTACTTCAAGCGCATCGGCGGCTGGATGACGCGCGACGACCTCAAGCACCAGCATGCGGACTGGAACACCCCGCTCGCCACCGATTATCGCGGCGTGACGGTGCACGGCATGGCGGAAAACACGCAAGGTGCGGCGACGCTGCAGATGCTCAACATGCTCGAGCATTTCGACCTGCGCGGGATGGGCTTCCAGTCGGCGCAGTCGTTGCAGGTGCAGATCGAGGCCAAGCGCCTCGCCTACGAGGATCGCGCCCGCTACTACGCCGATCCGGAGTTCTCCAAGGTGCCGTTCGAGTGGCTGGTGTCCAAGGAGTACGGCGCCGAGCGCGCCAAGCTGATCCGTCCGGACCGGATCAACACCGACGTCCGTCCGGGCGACGCGCCGAGCCATGGCGACACCACCTATTTCAGCGTGGCGGACTCGTCGGGCATGATGATCTCGATGATCCAGTCGAACTTCCGCGGCATGGGATCGGGGCTGGTGGCCGACGGGCTGGGCTTCATGTTCCAGGATCGCGGACAGCTGTTCTCGCTGCGCGACGGGCATCCGAACCTGTACCAGCCGGGCAAGCGGCCGTTCCAGACCATCATCCCGGGCTTCGCCACCAAGGCCGGACAGCCCTGGATGGCGTTCGGGGTGATGGGCGGCGATATGCAGCCGATGGGCCAGCAGCAGATCATCGTCAACCGCGTCGATTACGGGCTCGACATCCAGGCCGCCGGCGACAGCCCGCGCTGGCACCATGAAGGCTCGTCGCAAAGCATGGGCGAGGACCGGCCGGGCTATCCGCCGAGCGGCGTGCTGCGGCTTGAGGCCGGCGTGCCGGAGGCGACGAAAAAGGCGCTGGCGGATCTGGGCTGGACCATGGCGCCGTCGGATGGCGGGTTCGGGCGCTATGAGTGCATCGAGCACCGGATGAGCGGGCAGGACCGTGTGTATGCGGCAGCCAGCGAGATGCGCGCCGATGGCTGCGCGCTCGCCTACTGACCGTCATGTGCGGTCGCGTCCCGGTCGCAAGCGCCGAGCCGGGTCAGCCGGACGGCCGCCGGAGATGACGGTCGTGCCTCCGGCTGCTAGATCGGGGCCATGGTTGTCGCGCCGCCCGCTTCCGTGACCGAGCCTGCATCCGACCGGCCCGGCATGGAGACGCCGTCAGCGGACGACGCGGGCGCCGGGGCGACCCGGGAAGCGCGCCACCGGGCGATCCTTGCAAGCGCCACCGCTTTCGCCATCATCGCCACCGATCGCCGCGGCCGGGTGACCGACTGGAACGTCGGCGCCGAGCGCCTGCTCGGCTGGTCGTCGCAGGAGATGCTGGACCAGCCGCTCGACCGGCTGTTCACGCCGGAGGATCGCGCGATCGACCGGTGCGGCGCGGAGATGCGCCAGGCGCTTGAGCTGGATTGCGCGACCGACGAGCGCTGGCGCGTGCGCAAGGATGGCGGCCGTTTCTGGGCCTGTGGCGAGATGACGGCGTTGCGCGGTCCGGACGGCGCGCATCTGGGCTTTCTCCGGATCCTGCGCGATCGCACCGAGCAGCGGCTCGCCGCCGACCGCGACCGCAGCAACGTGGAGTTCCTGCACAAGGTGCTGGTGGCGTCGGTCGACTGCATCAAGGTGCTCGACCTGGAGGCCCGGCTGCTGTTCATGAACGAGGGCGGCCTGCGCGCGATGGAGGCGGCCGAGCCGGAAGCGATGCTCGGCACCTGCTGGACCGAGTTCTGGCCGGAGAAGAGCGGCCAGGACGCGGTCCGGGCGGTTGAACTGGCCCGCGCGGGCGGCACCGGCCATTTCCAGGGTTTCGCGCCGACCCTGGCCGGCACGCCGCGATGGTGGGACGTGCAGGTCACGGCGATCCCCGGCGCCGATGGCAGACCGGAGAAGCTGCTGGTGGTGTCGCGGGACGTCACCGAGCGGCGGCAGGCGAATGCCGACATCGGCAACCTGGCGCAGCTGGTGGAGCAGTCGTCGGATTTCATCGGCGTCGCCGGCCTGGATGGCCGCATGCTGTTCGTCAACCCGGCCGGGCGGCGTCTGGTGGGGCTGGGCGAGCGGGAAGCGGTGCGGACGCTCGAGATCGCCACATTCCTGATGCCGGGCGACCAGGCCGTCATCGCCGGGCTCGTGCTGCCGGCGGTGCGCGAGCGCGGCATCTGGGAAGGCGAGCTGCAGTTCCGCCACGCCGCCACGGGCAGCCCGATCCCGGTCCTCTTTACCGTGTTCCCGCTGCGCGACGTGCAGCGGGTGGTGACCGGCTACGGCATCGTGAGCCGCGACCTGCGCGAACGGCGCCGGGCGGATGTCAGGCGGACGGCGCTGCTGGAGCTCGGCGACCGGATGCGCGACCTGGACGATCCGGCGGAGATGGCGTTCGTCGCGGCCGAGATCATGGGGCGGACGCTGGGCGTCAGCCGCGCGGGCTACGGGACCCTCGATGCGGGCGGCGACACCTTGCTGGTCGATCGCGACTGGACCGCGCCCGGCTGCGAGACGGCAGCCGGCCTGCACCTCATGCGCCAGTACGGCTCCTATATCGAGAACCTGCGCCGCGGCGAGATCGTCGCCGTCGCCGACGTGACGCAGGACCCGCGCACGTCGGCAAGCCATGACACGATGCGGTCGATGGGCGTGCAGGCCCTGGTCAACCTGCCGCTGATCGAGCAGGACCGCCTGGTCGCGCTGTTCTACATCAACCACGAGCGGCCCCGTCCCTGGGATGACGCGGACATCAGCTTCGTTCGCGACGTGGCCGAGCGCACGCGCGACGCGATCGAGCGGCGCCGGGCCGAGCTGCGCCTGCGCGAGCTGGCCTTGCTGCTGGAGCAGCAGGTGGCGCAGCGGACCCGCGAGCGCGACCGCATCTGGCGGGTGAGCCAGGACCTGCTCGGGATCTCCGACAGCGACGGGCGCTGGATCAGCGTCAACCCGGCCTGGGAAGCCTCGCTCGGCTGGAGCGCCGACACCTTCATCGGCCGCACCACCGAATGGCTGGAACATCCCGACGACCGCCTCGCGACCAGGGCCGAGGTCGAGCGCCTGGCCGCCGGTCAGCGGACGCTCGTGTTCGAGAACCGGCTCCGGGCCCGGGACGGGAGCTACCACTGGCTGTCCTGGACCGCGGTGCCGGAAGACGGGCTGTTCTACTGTGTTGGGCGCGACGTGACGGCCGAGAAGGCGGCGGCGGACGCGCTGCGGCAGGCCGGGGACTGGCTGCATCAGTCGCAGAAGATGGAGGCCGTCGGCCAGCTCACCGGCGGCCTCGCGCACGACTTCAACAACCTGCTGACCGGGATCAGCGGCAGTCTCGAGCTGATGGGCACCCGCATCGCGCAGGGACGGGTCGCGGAGGTCGACCGCTACATCGCGGCGGCACAGGGTGCGGCGCGCCGGGCGGCGTCGCTGACGCACCGGCTGCTGGCCTTCTCGCGTCGCCAGGCGCTCGACCCGAGAGCGGTCGGCATCAACCAGCTGGTGACCGGCCTGGTGGAGCTGATCGGCCACACCGTCGGACCGTCGGTGGCCATCGAGGTGATCCCCGCCGCCGGGCTCTGGACCGCCCTGGTTGACACGAACCAGCTTGAGAACGCGCTGCTCAACCTGTGCATCAATGCCCGGGATGCGATGTCGGGCGGCGGCCGGATCACCATCGAGACCGCCAACACCCGGCTCGACAAGAAGGCTGCACGCGAACTCGACCTGCCGCCTGGAGACTACGTGTCGCTCTGCGTCGGCGACACCGGCAGCGGCATGACGCCGGACGTGATCGCGCGCGCCTTCGAGCCGTTCTTCACCACCAAGCCGGTTGGACAGGGCACCGGGCTCGGGCTGTCGATGATCTACGGCTTCGCGCGCCAGTCGGGCGGCGGCGTGCGCATCCGCTCCGAGCTGAATGTCGGCACGACGCTGTGCCTGTATCTGCCGCGTCACCTCGGCGTGGAGGATGCCGACGATGCCACGGCGACGCCGGATCAACCCGGTGCCGAACCGGGCGAAACCGTGCTGGTGGTCGATGACGAGGCGATGGTCCGGCTGCTGGTCGTCGAGACGCTGGTGGATCTCGGCTACCGGGCGATCGAGGCGGCCGACGGTCCCACCGGACTGGCGCTGCTGCGGTCCGACATCCGCATCGACCTGCTGGTCACCGACATGGGCCTGCCCGGCGGCGTCAACGGCCGGCAGCTCGCCGACGCCGGACGGGGCGTCAGGCCCGGCCTGAAGGTGCTGTTCATCACCGGCTATGCGGCCACCGCCATTATCGGCGACGAGGCGCTGGAGCCGGGCATGCACATGCTGACCAAGCCGTTCGCGATGGATGTGCTGGCCGGTCGGATCAGGGCGCTGATCTCGGACCGGTAGCCGGGCCGCGACCGGCTGCCGGGCGATCGGGACGGACACGTCACAGCAGGGACGCCGTCTCGGTGTCGCCATCCGCCGCCGGCAGCTCCGCGGGCCCCGCCAGCAGCTCGGCCAGCACCGAGGCGGCCAGCGACCGCGTCACGCCGCGGCCCGACGCCAGGGTCGCCTCGTCCAGCCGGTGGGCTGCCTCGCGCATGGCGCCGGCGGTACGCGGCAGGCGCGGCATCAGCCAGTCGATCACGCCCTGCGTCACGCCGAGCTGCCGCTCCACCAGCAGCCGCATCAGCAGGATGCGCAGCAGGGCCGCGTCCGGACGTCCGAGCGCGACCGAATGGGTCGCTCGCAGCCGCGAGCTGAGGTCGGGCAGCGCCACCGGCCACCGGGACGGCGCCGCGCGGGCGGTCAGCAGCACCGGCAGTCCGGACTCGTGGGCAGCGTTGAGCAGATGCAGCAGCGCCGGCTCGTCGGGCGAGGCGTCGGCATCGTCGACGGCGATGCCGCCCCAGCCGCCCGGCATGCGGAACAGCGCGTCGAGGTCGCGCAGCGCCGTCCCGGGCAGCAGCAGCGCGTCGTGCTCGCGCGCCCAGACATGCAGCAGATGGGTCTTGCCGCTGCCGGCCTCGCCGCACAGCGCCAGCCGCCGCGACGGCCAGCCGGCATGGCCGCCCGGCCCGAGCCAGGCCAGGGCTGCCTCGTTGGATGCCGCCGCCAGGAAGTCGGCGCGCTCGAAGCGCGGGTGGTGGGCGAACGGCAAGGCGAGCTGGCGCAGCCCGTCGCCCGGACGCTGATCGGGCGCGCCCGTGAGCGCCGGCCCGGCGGCAGCCGGGATCGCCGCGGTCGGCAGATGCCCGGGCACCCCGTCATGACTGCCCGTCTGTCCCACTGCTTTGCGCGCCGCCCCGCCTGCCGTAAATGGTCCGGACCATTACCGCAGCTTCGGCGGCACTTCGATCCCTCGCGGGGCCGATCGCACCGAATGCCAGAGGGCCGTCTGCATGAGTGTCGAGAAGCCGCCAGCCGCCTCCTACCGCGACGCGGGAGTCGATATCGAGGCCGGCGACGCGCTGATCGAGGCGATCAAGCCGGCGGCGAAGGCGACCGACCGGCCCGGCACCATGGGCGGACTCGGCGGCTTCGGCGCCCTGTTCGACCTCAAGGCGGCAGGCTTCCTCGATCCGGTGCTGGTGTCGGCCACCGACGGCGTCGGCACCAAGCTGATGCTGGCCATCGAGACCGGCCGGCACGAGACGGTCGGCATCGACCTGGTGGCGATGTGCGTCAACGACCTGGTGGTCGCCGGCGCGGAGCCGCTGTTCTTTCTCGATTATTTCGCCACCGGCCGGCTGGCGGTCGACGACGCGGCCCGGGTGGTGCGCGGCATCGCCGAGGGCTGCCGGCAGTCGGGCTGCGCGCTGGTCGGCGGCGAGACCGCGGAGATGCCCGGCATGTATGCGCCGGGCCACTACGACCTTGCCGGCTTCGCGGTGGGGGCGGCCGAGCGCGGCACGCTGCTGCCGGGCCGGATCTCGCCCGGCGACATCATCCTGGGGCTACCGTCGAGCGGGGTGCATTCCAACGGCTTCTCGCTGGTGCGCCGCATCGTGGCGGAGGCCGGGCTGGGCTGGGACGACCCCGCCCCGTTCGCGCCGGCGATGTCGCTGGGCGAGGCGCTGATGACGCCGACCCGGCTCTATGTGAGCCAGGTGATGGCGCTGCATCGCGCCGGCCTGCTGCGAGGTGCGGCCCATATCACCGGCGGCGGCCTGCCCGGCAACCTGCCGCGCGTGCTGCCGGCCGGCGTGACGGCGGTGATCGATGCGAGCGGGTGGACGATGCCGCCGGTGTTCCCGTGGCTGGCCCGCACCGGCGGCGTGGCGCCGGACGAGATGCTGCGCGTGTTCAACTGCGGCATCGGCATGGCGCTGGTGGTGTCGAACGCGACCAGCGCCAGCGCGCTGCTGGCCGAGCTCGGCGAGGCGTTCGTGATGATCGGCCGGATCGAGGCGGCACCCAGCCCCGATGCGCCGGCCAGCCTGCGCTTCTCGCACCTGCCGGCGTTCTGACCATGTCATCCCGCGTGCCGGTCGCGGTGCTGATCAGCGGCCGCGGCAGCAACATGACCGCGCTGGTCGAGGCCTGCCGGGACCCCGCCTTTCCGGCCGCGGTCGCGCTGGTGATCGCCAACAATCCGGACGCGGCCGGGCTGCGGTGGGCGGCCGCCGCCGGCATCCCGACGCTGGCGATCGACCACCGGGCCTATCCTCGCGACCGCGAGGCGCATGAGCGCGCGATCGATGCGGCGCTGCAGGAGGCCGGGATCGCGCTGGTCTGCCTTGCGGGCTACATGCGGCTGCTCACCGCCTTCTTCACCGGGCGCTGGCAGGGCAGGATGCTGAACATCCATCCGAGCCTGCTGCCCGCCTTTCCCGGCCTGCATACGCATGAGCGGGCGCTGGCGGCGGGCGTCAAGCTGCATGGCTGCACGGTGCATCTGGTGACCGAGGTGATGGACGAGGGCCCGATCCTCGGCCAGGCTGCGATCCCGGTGCATCCCGACGACACGCCCGAAACGCTCGGCGCGCGCGTGCTGACACAGGAGCATCGCCTGTATCCGGCGGCGCTGGCGGCGCATCTCTCCGCCAGCGGGCTGGCGCCTCCCCCTGCCAGGCGCTGGGCGGCTGGGGACGAAGCAGGGCTGCTGAGCCTCTGAGCCGGACGCCGCTATGGCAGACCGGACGCGATGTCCAGCAGTGACGCGGCAAAGCCCGCCGGGTCCTTGATCCTGAAGTTCATGTGGAACCCGCGGCCGGGGCCGATCGGCTCGCAGCCGGCCTCGTCATACAGGTAGCGGGACCGGTTGCGGTTCGCCCGGTCGATCAGCACCTGGTTCACCCACATGTCGGGACCGTGCGAGACGATGAGTGCGGTCCGGCGGGGGAAGAAGACGCTGGTATGCAGGGCCGAGCCGGAGAAGCCCATCATGATCGGATCGGATGCCCACAAGCCGATCTGCTGCTCGAGCGGCAGCGCCTCGGGAAACACGATATCGACCCCGTTCCGGCACAGAATCGTCGTGACCTCAGCCTCGTTGTCGACCGTGACGTTGCCGCCGGGCAGCCGCTCCTTGGACAGGTAGATCATGCGACGGGGCATGGCCCGATCGTGACGAATCGAGACCTGCCGGCCGACGGCGTTCATCATGTCGGCAAACACGTGATGCACCAGGCTCAGCTCCTCGAAAGGGCATGCCGCCACCTGGATGCGATCAAACCCGACCGGGCTCGCGCAGTGCAGGAAGTTCTCGTCCAGCAGGCCCAGGGCCGAAGTCAGCGTGCGGAAGAAGTCGTGGCGCATCAGCTCGTCCAGCGACGCCTGGCTGCTGAACACCACGCGGAGGTTCCGGCGCGAGAAGGCCGCGATCGCCCAGAGCCGGGCGAACGGCCCGATCAGGAAGTGTCCGTAATGCGGCTCGACATTGCCCATGTAGACGTAGTCGAAGGTCGGGTCCTGCGCCTTGCACTCCGGTCGCTCGGGACAGGCCAGCGAACTCTGGGGATGATGCAGCGAGTCCGGTCTCCCGGCATAGGGGATTGCTTCCGGAACCGCACGTCCGGACCGCTCGAACAGGCCCCAGCTCGGGCCATTGCCGGGCGGCATGAACACGACGTCCCGCACCTCGCGGACGCTCGGATGCGTCGGGATCACCAATGTCCTGCCGACGAAGTTCGTGCAGTCCTTCAATGCCACGATCGTCACCCGAGATGTGCCTGACGATCCGCAGTGTCGCCAACGGGGTGGTGGCTGTCTACAGGGATCCGCCCGCATGCCGGCCCTGCCACGCCATGCTGCCGCACGGGAGGCGCGGCCAGGAGCTCGTGCCGACATCGGCAGTCCTGCGGCTCGCCGCATCTGCGTCTGGACGCAGCCATGTCGATCTGTCCTAATCCTGGCGGGATGCGAGTGGACGTCGATGCTGGAGCCGCCATATCCGGGCCTGACCCGCGTCTGTCTCAAGCACGAGATCGAGCTTTATCGTTGGGATATCGGCCGTCACACCTATGGTCGTCCCAATGTCATGGAGAAGGGCCGCGCTCATCTGGAGATCGGCCACTTCACGTCGATGGCGGCGGTCACCATCGTGCTCGGCAACCATGACATCAGGAACGTCTCGACCTACCCGTTCGACGCCCTGCACGCTTGGTGGCCGGGTGCCGGCGACGCCGTCTGTCATACCGCACGGCCGGTCAGGATCGGGTCCGATGTCTGGATCTGCGAGAACAGCATCATTCTGCCGGGCGCCGATATCGGGCACGGTGCGGTGATCGGCGCCGGCGCGGTGGTCTTCGGGACGATACCGCCCTATGCCGTGGTGTCGGGAAATCCCGGCACCATCGCGAAGTACCGCTTTGAAGCCAGACAGATCGAGCGGCTGCTCGCCGGCGCCTGGTGGGACCTGCCGGACGAGACGATCAACGCGATGCTTCCGCTGCTGGCATCGCACGACGTCGACGCGCTCCTCGCCCATATCGACAGTCTGGGCTGAGCGGACCGGGACGGCCCGCCGGATCGCCGCGGTCGCTGGCGCAGATGAAGGCCGGCATTATCCAATCGTTCCCCGACCTCGCAGGATCAGGAATAGGAGGAGCCGGACAGGAGCTCCAGCGGAACGTTCCCAGCAAGCCGCGAAACCAGACGCAGATGCTCCTTCCGCCCCATCTGCCGGAGCACGATCTGCAACAGCGGCGCGGTCAATACGGGGCTGTGCTCGGCAAGCCAGGGTCCGAGTTCTGCCGCGGTGACGCCCTTGAGGACCAGCGAGAAATAGGCCTCGGCCATCTTTAGCACCGACCGCTCCAGTGCACCGGAGGCCGCATCGGGAAGAGTGTACATCTCCCAGGCCTGGGCTGACTTGCGATCGGCCGCGATGCGTCGCACGCCGCTGGCGAAGTCCGTCGGTTCGGCCGACAGGAAGCGAGAGGTTTCCGGCAGATGCAATGTCACCTGCCCATCGAGGGCAGCCGTGACGTGCAGGCGTATGACGGTGGCCGCCTGCC
The DNA here is from genome assembly GCA_964248625.1 of uncultured Acetobacteraceae bacterium. GTDB lineage: Bacteria > Pseudomonadota > Alphaproteobacteria > Acetobacterales > Acetobacteraceae > Lichenicola. The sequence goes on from CAXTZG010000007.1 coordinate 60,776, forward strand.
GGTCCCCGATGAGGCGGAGCGGTCGGCCCTTTTGCCCGACTGCGACCAGCAGGGCATCGGAAGGCACCGCGGGCGACCGGATCAGGAAGAGCGGTGGAAAGAGGCCGGGGTTGTCCGAGACGTGGACCACGAGATCGGTCGATGGATCAAGCCTGATGTAACTGCCGAAGTGGGTCCTGATGGTGTGCACGGAAACCGCAGGCGGCGATGATATGTCCGGGGAAGTGGGCGGCGGGTCCGAAGCGATATCGGTGTCGGCGTGGTCCGTGCTGGGTCGACTCTCGGAATTCGGTCTCCGCAGGTGCTTTGCCAGCAAGGCGACCAGCATGGCGCTCGTTTCGTACTCGATCGTCGCCAGCGTCTCGAACATCGGTGTCAGGAGGTCCGGCAGCGTCCGGCCGCCTTCGCTGTTCCAGTCCTCGTTGCTCCACGAGCGGACATCGACCTGCGTATCGCGTCGCTTCCTCGCCCGGTCGATGAAATGCTCCATGCTCCGGCTCTGGAAATGCATCACGTGGGCGGTCTCGAAGGACGGCGTGCCTTTGATGATGCCGAGCGTGCTGCTCCACTCGAGCCTGCTCCCTTCCGCGTTGACATAGGCGGCCGGCTCGATGTCGAACCAGTGCACGTTGATCCAGGTGCTGCCGATCCGATCGGGCCGCACGAGCGACTTGACGTGCCGGTTGATCGCGAGATCCGCACCCGACCGTCTTGGGTAGGCCATCGGCGCCGGGAGGAGCGGTCTGAGAACATGACCGTTGTTGCCATGCAGACACCAGTTCAGGCCCACGCCGTCCGCTCCGGGAAACCGCGCCAGGAAGGTCGATATGCTGGCGTCCGCCGACAACAGCAGGTATTCGTCCGCGTCCAGAAAGCATAGCCAGGAGAACTCGTCCTTCAATCGCGACAGCGCCTTCCTGTACTCCCTCTGCTGTCGCTCGTAGAAGAACGGGTGATCCTGGACCGCTGTCGAATACCTGACGTCGAAAGACCGACCTGCGGCCTTGACGAGCTGGTCGGTACCGTCGGTCGAGCCGTCATCGATCACGAAGATCGTGTCGAACCCGAGCGCAAGATGCCACGCCAGCCAGCCGGCGATATCGTGCACCTCATCCTTGACCACCAGCACCAGTCCGATCGGTCCGTCGACGCTCATTTCGCCGAGCCTCCGCCTGCGGACGCGCCGGCTGGGGGGCGCCGTGACCGGGCCGGCTGCCTCTTCGGCGGGAGGAGCGGCGGTGGTGTGCCGGACGTGTCGTCCGCCGCCGCCGCCCGCCCTTTCTGGATCAGGCGCGCGTCGCCACCCGGCGTGTCCGGTCCGTCGGGGGATGTCGCCGAGAGCGGGCGGCCCTCGCCGTGCCCGAACCTGATAAAGTGCATCAGCGGCGTCGACGAACTTCCGGCGACATCCGGATTTGCCGCAACATAGTCCTTGGCATCGAACGCAACCTCGCCTATCGCGCAGGAGCCTGCCGGTCGGTGCGGGAAACGAACGACCGTTCCACCAGCAGATTCGAGCGGATGGGCGGTCGAGGCCGAGGCAAGGTCCGGCCAAGTCGCGGCCAGCGAGACCAGCAGCCGCACGAACGCGCCGAACCAGACCGTGACCACCGTCTCGTACTTACCGAGAAACTGCTCCTCGGTGAGCACGAAATGATTGATCAGGTGAGATCCCGGCCCGACATAGGCTTTCACCGCGTCACGGTCCTCGACATCGACAAAATGCGCGAGCTTGCGCTTGGCATGCTCGAGCGTCATCAGATAGGACTTGTTGTGCAGGTGAACATAGGCCAGATGCGTCTCGCGCCTGCCGGGTACGGCTCTCGATCTCGGCTCGTGAAAACCGTGATCGAGAAACTCGATCGATCGGCTTGGGAAGAATCCCTTGCGGTATAATTCCGGCCGGAACCAGCCCGGCTGCGCCGGCACGTTGTAGAGCGACCATTCGATGCCGATCGCCTGCCGGCTACCGATCAGGCTGTCCAGATAGTCATGGATCGTCTGGCGGTCGCAGGACAGGCCGTGAGGCGTGAAGACGGCCAGGAACTCGTCGCAGTCGAGCGGTATGGCAAAGTCGTAGTCCAGATCGTGATCCCAGGAGCGGATGACGTTCGCGAAGTGGAATCCCTTGCCTTCGAAGTCCTCGACGCGGTCGAACCCCCAATAGATCCGGCTCCCCAACGCCTCATACTTCTTCAAGGTCGCAATCACGTCGGGATTCATCGACCGGTTATCGAAGACCGACAGGCTGTCGAAGCCGAACAGGTGGCCGTAATATCTGAACCAGCTGTCGAGCAACGTGTCCTCGTCACGCTGCATCATGACGCATCTCACTACAGCCATCTGCCCCGCCAGTTTCGGCCATCGTTCCATGGCAGGCTAGGCCAGTTTGCGGCGGATTGCCAAAGCCTGCGATATCGTCGCCGAACTGCGCCGTTGTCGCGTGTATCGCCGCCTGTGACGGGGGTGGTCGAAGTCGACGGACAGCGTCCGGTCTCGCCGGCCTGTCACAAGTTGCCTATGATGGTGGGCGTTTCGGGAAAGACACGATCGTGACGATGGTTCGACTGGCAGGGGGCGGTCTTCTGGCCATGATGGGACTGTTCCAGGCCCATGCGTATGGCCAGTGCCGGCAGCCTGCGGCGACGGTCTATGTCGGAGCCATCATTGGGGCAGGCCAGCTGGCCGACCCACGCGCGACGGCGGCGATCAGAGGCAGCGGCGCTGCCTCGTTCTATCTGACCAGCTATGCCCTGACGCAGGTCCCGGGTCTCGACCTGTCCGCGATCAGGCGCGTCTGGACAGGTCGCGCGCCCGGGGTCATCGAGGTCGGCACCGATCCGCGCAACATGCCCGATATCGCCAGATCGTTCTCGGCGTATCTGACGCCGCAAAACGGCTGGACATGGGGGCCCGTAAAAGGGACGGCGTGGCCGGAGATCCTGGCCGGCGCGAAATGGTCGCCGCAGATCGCCCTGCTCAACAGCTTCGTCATGGGCACCACAGATCGTCGGGACGATCCCTATTACCTGATGAACAAGGCGGCCATCGCCGATGTCAAGGCGCGCGCGCGCTCGATCCGATATGTCCTGCCCTATCTGACGCCGAACATGTCGACGATCAGCAGGGCGGCCGGCAACGCCGACTGGCTCGGCACCTATTGGGGCGAGTATCGCGCACTGGCCGTGTCGGCGGGCGGTCTCGGCCTCGACACGCCGGCGAACTACTTCGTCCATGTGCGGGAGCAGGCATACCGCGATGTCGTGGTGCAGCAGATCAAGTGGGCGCGCGAGAACAGGCTGATCTCCGAGGTGCTGCTGTCGCCCTACGACATGAAGGCGCTGCCGGGCACGACGCCGCAGGTGCAGCCCGATTCGGGTTTCGCCGAAGCGGTCCGGGACGAGACCCGCTACCTGCACGCCCATGGTGCCGATCCGACGATCTACGTCGTGACCAACTATTCCGAAGCGACGACCAACGAGCCGGACCAGGGTGGCGGCGACGAGACCATCGATGCCGTGGCTCTGTGGCTGACGAGGAACGCCTCCGTCAGCCCATGGCCAGCCGCATGCCGGAACTGAGCCTCATGATCGACATCGCGATAATCGGCGTCGAGACGCCACGGCCGCCGGTCAGGCCCTGCGCCGTCCCGGGTCCCGCCGCCGCAGTCCAAGCGCGGCGCCCACGCAGAGCAGGTTCACCAGCGCCAGATACCAGGCGGGCGAGACCGGGTCGCCGGTCCAGTGGATCAGGCTGGTGAAGACGATCTGCGCGGTGCCGCCGAACAGCGAGATGCCGACCGCATAGAGCGTGCCGAAGCCGGTGGTGCGGACAGCGGGGGGGAAAAGCTCGCACAGCAGCACGATCGAGGCGGCAAAGCTGCCGACCTGCAGCACGGCGATGATGGCGGTGACGGCAGCGAACATCCAGGCATCGGGGTGGAGATGCAGCAGCCACAGCATCGGCACGATGCCCAGCGCCAGCGCCAGCCGCGGCAGGATGATGACCGGGAAGCGCCCGGCGCGGTCGGCGAGATAACCGCCGGCCAGTGCGGCTGCGGCACCGAACGAGCCTGCGATCACCGTGCCGAGCAGGGCGATGCCGGACGGCAGCCGCAGCGCGGTCAGGGCGTAGGTGGTGATGTAGTTCAGGAAATACTGGCTGACCGTGCCGGCGATCAGCAGCATCAGCCCGTAGAGCAGCGGCAGCGGGCCGACCGAGACCAGCAGCGCGAAGCGGCTGGTCGTCGCGGCCGGCAGCGGCGTGACCGTCTCGTCGCCCAGCCCGCGACGCAGGGCGAAGCCCACCGGCACCACCAGCACGCCCAGCGCGAACGGCACCCGCCAGCCCCAGTCGTCCATGCCCTCGGGGCCGAGCAGCGTGGATGCGCCGTAGCCGACCAGGCCGGCGGCGACGGAAGACAGGCACTGGCTGGCCGACTGCCAGGACGCGAACAGCCCGGCGCGGCCGGGCGGGGCGTTCTCGAGCAGGTAGGTGGTGGCGGGACCGGTCTCGGCGCCCCAGGCGAGGCCCTGGATCAGGCGCGCCACCACCAGCAGGATGGGGGCGGCGACGCCGATGCTGCGGTAGCCGGGCAGCACGGCGATCATCAGGCTGCCGAGCCCCATCAGGCCGAGCGAGACCAGCATGCCGAGCCGGCGGCCGTTCCGGTCCGCCAGCAGCCCGACGAGCACGGCGCCGAGCGGGCGGGTGACGAAGCCGATACCGAATGTCGCCACCGACAGCAGCAGGCTGACGAACGGATCGTGCGACGGGAAGAACGCCCGGCCGATCATCACGGCAAAGGTGCCGTAGGCGGCGAAGTCGAACACCTCGATGGTGTTGCCGATCACCGCCGCCGCGATCTTCGGGCGGCGGCGGTTGGCGGGCATCGCGCCCTCGGCGGCACCCGCCGATGGTGCGGGTGCGGCCGCCGCCTGGATCAGGGCAGGATCTCGGTGCCGGCAAAGAAGAACGCGATCTCGGTCGCGGCGTTCTCGGCGCTGTCCGAGCCATGCACGGAGTTCGCCTCGATGCTTTCGGCGAACTGCGCGCGAACGGTGTGCGGCTCTGCCTTCTTCGGGTCGGTGGCGCCCATCACGTCGCGATGCTTCAGCACGGCCCCCTCGCCTTCCAGCACCTGCACCACCACCGGCGCCGAGGTCATCGAGGACACCAGGCTGCCATAGAACGGGCGCTCCTTGTGCACCGCATAGAACGCCCCCGCCTGCGCGTCGGAAAGCCGGATGCGCTTCTGCGCCACGATCGCCAGCCCCGCCTCCTCGAACAGGGCATTGATCTTGCCCGTGAGGTTGCGGCGGGTCGCGTCGGGCTTGAGGATCGACAGGGTGCGCTCGATGGCCATGGGAGGTCTCCGTGTAGGATGCTGGCGGCTGGTCGGATTGCGCGCGGGCTTTAGAGCAAAAACGCCGCGCCCGCCACTGCACGCACTGCTAGAACACGCCACACGAACGGAGCACCAACCGCTTGAGCCTGCTGGTCATCTCGTCGCTCACCCTGCGCATCGCCGGCCGCACGCTGCTGGACGGCGCCGACCTTTCGGTCGAGCCGGGACGGCGGATCGGGCTGGTCGGGCGCAACGGCGCCGGCAAGTCGACCCTGCTCGGCGCCATCGCCGGCGACATCTCGCCCGACGGCGGCGAGATCCGGCTGTCGAGCCGTGCCCGCATGGCGCGGATCCGCCAGGAGGCGCCGTCTGGACCGGCCTCGCTGCTGGACACGGTGCTGGCGGGAGATGCCGAGCGCACCGGCCTGCTGGCCGAGGCCGACACCGCGACCGACGGCGCGCGCTTGGCCGACATCCACGAGCGCCTGCTGGCGATCTCCGCCGACAGCGCGCCGTCGCGGGCGGCGACGATCCTGTCCGGCCTCGGCTTCGACGCGCACGCGCAGGCGCGCGCGGTGGACGACTTCTCCGGCGGCTGGCGCATGCGGGTGGCGCTGGCGACAGCGCTGTTCCTGAACCCCGACCTGCTGCTCCTGGACGAGCCGACCAACCATCTCGACCTGGAGGCGACGCTCTGGCTGGAAGGGTGGCTGGCGCGCTTCCCCGGCGCCGCCCTGATCGTCAGCCACGATCGCGGGCTGCTGGACCGCGCGGTGGAGGCGATCGCGCATCTGGATCATGGCCGGCTGTCGCTGACGCCCGGCGGCTACGACGAGTTCGTGCGCATCCGCACCGAGCACGCGCTGCAGCAGAACCGGGCGGCCGAACGTATCGCCGCGCGCCGGGCGCACATGCAGTCCTTCGTGGACCGGTTCCGCGCCAAGGCCACCAAGGCCCGGCAGGCGCAGGCGCGGCTGAAGGCGCTGGAGCGGCTGCCGGCGATCGAGAGCGTGGTCGAGGACACGGCCACGCGGTTCGCCTTTCCCGAGCCCGCGCAGCTGGCGCCGCCGATGCTGACGCTGGAGCGGGCGACGATCGGCTACGAGGGCCGCGCGGTGCTGTCCAACCTGTCGCTCAGGATCGACATGGAGGACCGCATCGCGCTGCTCGGCGCGAACGGCAACGGCAAGTCGACCTTCGCCAAGCTGATCGCCGGACGGCTGGCCCCGATCTCGGGACGCATGCAGCACAGCCCGAAGCTCAAGGTGGGCTACTTCGCGCAGCACCAGACGGACGAGCTGGTGGCAGGCGAGACTCCGGTGCAGCACATGGCGCGCGCGCTGCCGCTGGCGCTGCCGACGGCGCTCCGGGCGCAGCTGGCGCGGTTCGGACTGGACGCCAACCGCGCCGACACCCCGGCGAGCGACCTCTCGGGCGGCGAAAAGGCGCGGCTGCTGCTGGCACTGGCGACGCGCGACGCCCCGCAGCTGCTGATCCTGGACGAGCCGACCAACCATCTCGATCTCGATGCGCGCGAGGCGCTGATCCGGGCGCTGGCCGAGTTCGAGGGTGCGGTGCTGCTGATCAGCCACGATCCGCATCTGGTGGAGCTGGTGGCGGACCGGCTGTGGCTGGTCGGCGACGGCACGGTGGCGCCGTTCGACGGCGACATGGCCGACTACCGGCTGTGGCTCGCCGAACGGGCGCGAGCGGCCGCGCGGGACGCGCCGCGCGAGCCGGGATCGCGCCCCCCGCCCGCCCGCGCCGACGACCGGCGG
>CAXTZG010000008.1:0-7998 GCA_964248625.1 uncultured Acetobacteraceae bacterium
CGTCCAACGAGCAAGGCGCGGACAATGCCGCCACCGCCGCTGCCGCGCCGACCGGCAACGCGACCTTCCCGACCGCGGTGAACAGCAAGTATGCCAGCCTCAAGCCGGGCAAGGCGCGGATGCAGACGTGCCTGGACCAGTATCACGCCAACAAGACCTCGGGCGGCAATGGCGGTCTGAAGTGGATCCAGAAGGGCGGCGGCTATTTCAGCACCTGCACCAAGCGGCTGAAGGCAGCCTAGCCGCCGGAGCCTGAACGCGGCGATCCGCGGGCCACCCCCGGACGGGTGACGGTGCCGCGGCCGGACGGCTGATCCTTATTGCGCGGCGGCGACCTTGTGGCGCCGCCGGCGGCGGGTAAGCAGGCGCCAGGACAGCGCCAGCCCGCCGATCTGCTGCTGCAGCCACGAGCCGGTGGCGAGCGCCTCGGGCGCGCGGGCGTCGCCGGTCTCGATCACGTCGTGGCGGAAGTCGGCGGTGCGCAACAGCATGTCCCACCACGGAAACACGCCGCCATAGTTGCAGGAGTTGCGGCCGGCGGCGTCGAGCCCGTGATGGGCGCGATGGAACTGCGGCGAGATCAGCAGGCGCTCGCCGAGCCAGCCGAAGCGGAGGCGGGTGTTGGCATGGCTGAAGCTTTCCACCAGACGCAGGCTCAGCACCAGCAGCGGGAACTGCATCGGCGGCACGCCGATCAGCAGGCCGGCGGCGATGAACCAGACATAGCCGATCGCGTCGTCGAGCACGTGGTTGCGGTCGTCCGACCAGAAGGTCATCTGGCGCTGGGCATGGTGCAGCGCGTGCAGCCCGTACCACCAGCCGAAGGTGTGGCTGAAGCGGTGGCGCCAGTAGTCGGCGGCGTCGAGCAGCACCGCATAGATCAGGAACGTGACCACCGGCATGCCGATCAGCGCGGGTGCCAGGCTTTCCAGCGTCGGCGGGATGTAGCCGTGATCGGTGAGCCAGCCGTTCAGCGCGGTCTGGATCCAGTAGAAGCCGAAGAAGGTGACCAGCGGGAACACGCCGATCCGGGCGTTCAGCGTGTAGAACACGTCCATGCCGACCGCGTCGCGCCGCTCCCAGCGCACCAGCGGCCAGAACCGCTCGGCCGGCACGCAGATGGCGTAGTTGATGACCACCTGCAGCACGCCATAGACCGCGAACAGGGTCCACATGAAGGCGGTGTCTTCCCACTGCATCCAGCCGGCCTGCCACAGCAGCGGGATCAGCACCGTCTCGTGGATCCAGCCGGCGATCCAGGCGAACGGGTCGGTCATCGTCGGTCTCCGGTCTGGTGCCGCGTCCCGAACGCGCGCCCGCTGCGCCGCGACGGTCGAGACATGGCGGACGTTATCACGCTCCGGCGGCGCCGGCAGCCCGTCTGGCGCGGGGCCGGCGGGACGCGTTCGATCGCGTCCGGCTTTGCGTCGATGACGGCGGCGCCGCCATCTTGCATGGCGCCGCCGCCTCGGGCCTAGTCGACGGTCAGAACGCCAGTGATCGAGCTGCGCGCGTTGAGGGAGTCCCGCATGGCCGCACGTCGGCTGCTGATCGTCGAGGACGAGTTTCTCATCAGGATGACCCTGGCGGAGGTGCTGACCGACGATGGCTTCGAGGTGATCGAGGCAGGCGACGCGGACGAGGCGCTGGCGGCGCTGGCCCGCGAAAGCGACCTGTCGGTGATGCTGACCGACATCCAGCTGCCGGGCCCGCTCGACGGCAAGGCGCTGGCGGCGAAGGCGCGCGAAACGCGTCCGGACCTGCCGGTGATCTTCATGAGCGGCCGGCCGGATCCGACCACCGGCAGCAGCCCGCTCGACCTGCACATCACCAAGCCCTATCTGCCGTCGACGATCTCGGCGGCGGTAAGGCGCCTGACCGGCGACGGCTGAGGCGACGGCCGTGCCGGCCCGCAAGTCCCGGCCCGCGCGTCGTCCTGCGCCGGCCGCGCCGGCGGACCGGATCACCGAGCTCAAGGCGGGCTTCGACGCGCTGCAGGCAGGCGAGTTCGAGGCCGCGCGGGCGCGGATCGGCCCGTTCGTGCAAGACGGCGATCTTGAAGCGCGGCTGCTGTTCGGGCTGGCCCTGGCCGCCTGCGGCGAGGCGCCGGAAGCGGCCAGGCTGCTGACCGAGGTCGCCGCCGCCAGGCCGGCGGCGCTGCATCCCTGCATGGACCTGGTGTCGCTGCTGCAGCGGCGGTTCCGGGTGCGCGAGGCCGAGCCGGTGTTCCTGGCCTGCCTGGCGCTGACGCCGGGCGACGCCAGGCTGCAGCTGGGCTACGGACAGCTCCTGTACGAGATGTTCCGCTTCGACGACGCGATGGCGGCGGTGGATGAAAGCCTGCGGCTGATGCCCGTCAGCTATCCGGCGCTGAACCAGCGGGCGATCATCCTCGTCGCCCTGGGCCGGATCGGGGAAGCGGTGACGCTGTTCCGCCGCATCGTCGCCGAGGATCCGCGCAATGCGCCGGCCTGGGCCAATCTCGGCTGCACCCTGGTGGCCGAAGGCACCTTCGAGGAGGCGCTGTCGGCCTACCGGCAAAGCATCCAGATCAAGCCGACGGACGCGCAGGTCAGGCTGAACCACTCGATCGGCCTGCTCAAGGCCGGGCGCATGGTGCAGGGGTGGCAGGAGCACGAATGGCGGTTCCGGCTGCCGGGCCATACCGAGCTGCCGCTCGACCGGCTGCTGCCGACGATCTCGCCCGGCGCCGACCTGACCGGCCGCAGCGTGCTGCTGACGCACGAGGAGGGGATCGGCGACACGCTGATGTATCTGCGCTACGCGCCGCTGCTGGCGCGGCTCGGCGCCACCGTCATCGCCTGGGTGCCTGCCGGACTCGCGCGCCTGGCCGCGCGGGTGGAGGGCATCGCCGGGGTGGTGGCGACGGACGAGGTCAGGCTGGAGGCCGACTGGCACTGCCCGTTCATCAGCCTGCCGCGCGCCTTCGCCGGCACCCGCACGCCCTGGGGCGCCGCGCCGCCCTACCTGAACACCGATCCCGGCCGCGTGGCGGCGGCAGCGCTGCAGATCCCGGGCCGGGGACAGGGCGGGCGGGATCTGCGGGTCGGGCTGGTCTGGGGCGGGGCGCCGCGGCGCGAGAACCTGCAGGCGCACTCGGTCGACCGCAAGCGCAGCATGGCCCTGCGCCGGCTGGCGCCGCTGGCCGGGCTGCGCGGCGTCAGGCTGGTGAGCCTGCAGTACGGCGAATACGCGCGCGAGCTGCATGATCCGCCGGACGGGCTGACGCTCGCCGACCCGATGGAGTTCGTGGACGACATGGACGACACCGCGAGCCTGGTGCGCTGCCTCGACGTGGTGGTCAGCGTCGACACCTCGATGGCGCATCTGGCCGGCGGCCTCGGCGTGCCGACGATCCTGATGGACCGCTACGACAACTGCTGGCGCTGGTTCCACGACCGCACCGACAGCCCGTGGTATCCGTCCATGACCATCGTCCGGCAGACCCGCCCCGGCGACTGGGACGGCGTGGTCGAGCGGGTCGTGCCGATGCTGCAGCGCATGGCCGACGCACGGATCTAGCGCGCAGCCGACCGGCGGGGTCCGCGGAGCCGGTCAGGCCTGTGCGGCGGCGCGCGGGAACATCAGCCGGATCGTCGTTCCCTGCCCTTCGGTGCTGGTGATCCGGAGCATGCCGCCCGCCTGCTGGACGAAGCCTTGCACCATCGACAGGCCGAGCCCGGTGCCCTTCCCCTTGGCCTTGGTGGTGAAGAACGGCTCGGTCACGCGCGCCAGCAGCTCCGGCGGCATGCCGCTGCCGCGATCGGCGACGGCGACCTCGACCCAGCGGCAGTCGGGCCGGTCGTCGGCCCTGGGCCCGGCATCGCGGGTGCTGATGCAGATCCGCCCGCGCCCGCCGGACGCGTCGGCCGCGTTGCGCACCAGGTTGATCAAGGCGAGCTCGAGCTGGCCGACATCGATCGACGCCGGCAGCGGCTCGTCCGCCAGCGCGATCTCGAACTCCATGCCCGGTCCGGCGAGCTGGATCAGCACCCGGTCGACATTGCCGATGACGCCGTTGAGGTCGACCAGGTCGGCCTCGACGCTCTGGCGCTGGGCAAAGGACAGCATCTGCTGGGTCAGCCGGCCGGCGCCGCGGGTGGCCCAGGCGGCCTGCTCCAGCCGCTCCGACTGGCGCTGGGTCAGCGGCTCCCTGGCGACAGACTCGATGCTGCCCATCGCCACCGTCATCAGGTTGGCGAACTCATGGGCGATGCCGGCGGCCATCGAGCCCAGCGTGTCCATTCGCGCCGCCCGCCGGCTGGCCTCCTCGGCGTCGCGACGCGCCGTCGCGTCGATCTGGCTGCCCAGGAAGAACAGCAGCGTGCCGGACGGGTCGAACACCGGGCCGATGAACATCGAGTTCCAGAACGCCGAGCCGTCCTTGCGGTAGTTCCAGATCTCCACCTGCACGTCCACGCGCGCAGCGATACCCTCGCGGAGCCGCGTCATGCTGGCGGGATCGCTGAGCTTGCCCTGCAGGAAGCGGCAGTTGCGCCCCAGCGCCTCGTGCTCCTCGTAGCCGGTGAGCAGGCAGAAGGCGCGGTTGCAGAAGATGATCGGCTGGTCGGGCCGATGCGGGTCCACCAGCACCATGGGTATCGGGCTCAGCTGCACCGCGGCATGGAAGATGTCGACGTCGTCCGCGGCCTTCCGCGTCAATGCAAGGATGGTCATCGCCGAGCCTCCCGCGGACGCCGCTCCGTCTCGCGACGCGAAGATGAGGCCAGCGAGCCTGACCGACAACCGTGCAATGAGATGAGGTGGGCGGCAGTTGTCCGTGCCTGGCGGCGTGCCCTAGGCCGGGCCGCACCAGAGCTCCTGCCGGCAGCGGCGCTCGAGGCCGGCGAGCAGATCCGGCACGGCGGCGAGCGGCACCGGTTTGCTGAAAAAGAAACCCTGCAGCTCGTCGCAGCCGGCCTGGACGAGGATGTCGAGCTGCTCGCGCGTCTCGACGCCTTCCGCGGTCACCGCGATGCCGAGCGCCTGGCTCATGCGCAGCACGGCATTGACGATGGTCCGCGTGCCGGCGGTGTCGGTGAGGCGCGCGGTGAAGGAGCGGTCGATCTTGAGCTTGTCGAAGGCAAAGCGCGTCAGGTAGCCGAGCGAGGCGTAGCCGCTGCCGAAATCGTCAAGCACGATGCGCACGTCCAGGGCCCGCAGCTGCTGCAGCAGAGCGAGATTGGCGTCGTCGTCGAGCAGCGGCAGAGACTCGGTGATCTCCAGCTCCAGGCGGTGCGGATCGAGTCCGGACAGCGCGAGTGCGGCTGCCACCGCCTGCGGCAGCGTGCTCTGCCGGAACTGCACCGCAGACAGATTGACCGCGACGTGGATGTCGTCCGGCCAGCCGGCGGCGTCGCGGCAGGCGCGCTCCAGCACCCAGCGGCCGATCGGCACGATCAGCCCGGTATTCTCGGCCGCCGGGATGAATTCGGTCGGCGACACGAAGCCGCGCGTCGGATGGCGCCAGCGCAGCAGCGCCTCGAAGCCGCAGACGCGTCCGCCCGGCAGGCAGACGAGCGGATGATACTCCAGCTCGAACTCGTCGCGATCGAGCGCGTCGCGCAGCTCGACCTTGAGCGCCTGGCGGACGCGCAGGCGCTCGTCCATCTCCGGCCGGAAGAAGCGGTGGCCGCCTCGCGCCTCCTGCTTGGCGCGCGCCAGCGCCAGATCGGAGTTCTGCAGCAGCTTGTCCGGCAGCGCTCCATCCTGGGGAGAGAGCGTGATGCCGATGCTGGCGCCGATGCTGAGCACCAGCCCGTCGAGCCGCATCGGCATCGACAGCACGGTGAGGATGCGCTCGACGAGCAGGACCGCGTCCTCGGGCTCGCCCAGATCGGTTTGCACCACGAAGAACTCGTCGTCGCCGTCGCGCGCGACGATGTCGGTCTGCCGCACGCAGTCGCGCAGCAGGGTCGCGACCTGCGTCAGCAGCAGGTCGCCGACCGTATGACCGAGCGTGTCGTTGATCGCCTTGAAGTCGTCCACGTCCAGGCGCAGCAGCGCGAACGAGACCCCGCGCTCGACGCGCGCGATCTGCTGCTCGAGCATGCGGCGGAACTGGACCCGGTTGGCGAGGCCGGTCAGCTCGTCGTGATAGGCGAGATGCTCGATGCGATTCTGGCTCATCCGGCGATCATCGACGTCCTTGATGAGGCCGTACCAGCAGACGATCCCGCCCGACGGGGTACGTCGCGGCTCGGCGTGGCTGTGGAACCACCGGTAGCTGTCGTCGATCAGGCGCACGCGATATTCGCGGTCATAGACCGCCCCGCCTTGCAGCGACGTCCTCCAGCAGTCCAGCACGCCGGCGATCTCTTCGGGATGCACGAACCGCATCCAGCCGTCGCCCAGCATCTCGTCCGTCGACAGCCCGGTCAGCTCGGCCAGACGCGGGCCCATCTGCAGCAGCCTTCCGTCCGAACCCGCGATCCAGGGACAGTGCGGGTTCAGCGCGCGCGCATGCACATCGCTTTCCACCTGCCGGCGCAGCTCCAGCATCGCCGTCACCGACGCCGCAAGGTCGAGCAGCGTCTGGTGATCGTCCGGAAGCAGCCGCCGCGGTCTGGCATCCACCGCCGACAGGATCCCCACCACCTGCCCATCCGCGTCGCGCAGCCGCAGGCCGGCATAGAAGCGGATGCCGGGCGACCCGGAAACGAGCGGGCTGCCTTGGAAACGATCGTCAGCCGCCGCATCCTCGACGACCAGCGGCGCGTCGGCTTCGAGAAGCGCGTGGGCGCAGAACGGGCCCAGGCAGGTGCCGCCGCCGGCATCGGCGAGCGGCCCGGCCGTGCACTGGAGCCACTGCTCGGACTCGTCGAAGAACGAGATCGCCACCAGCTGCAGGTCCAGCGCGCGGACCGCGAAGCCGGCGATCCGCTCGAGCATCGGCGCCGGCAGCGCGTCCGGTATCCGCAGGCACGCCAGCGCCTCATCGGGCTGCCCGTCCGGCACCAGCTCCAGGCCGGGCTCGTCCGGGTCCAGAACCGTGTCGTCACAGGGCGGCATGCCGCCGGTCACGCGCCCAGCACCATCGGACGCGCAGGCAGGCAGCGGACAGCGACGCCGCGTCGTGAGGCCATCCGGAACGGCTGGTGCACGATCATCGTCGAGTCAGCCTGATCACGATGTACCCTGCCCCGCAAAGGCAGGCGACGCGCCGACCCATCAGCTCGTTGATACGAAACGTTGCATTATGCGTGCGAACGCGGCGAAATACCAACACCGGCTGCCGACCGTTCCAAACGAATGCGTGATCGCCCATCTTCCCGCAGCGGAGCGGACCACGGATCAGTACTGGAACTGGTATTTCAGCGCGACCGAGCTGCCGGGATCGTTCTCCGGCGTGATCACCCCGGTGGTGGCGCCCCCGGTGCCGACGGTGGTCTGCAGCTTCAGGCGGCGGGTCAGGTCGATCTGCACCTGCGCCTGGCTGCCGCCGCCGCTGGTCGCCTGCTTGGCGCCGACATAGACGCCGCGCGCGACATACTTCCCGGCCTCGATGCTGGCGCCGCTGGTGTTGCTGCCCGAACCGCTGCCGATCGACAGCCGGTCGAGGCCGAGCGTCTTGCGCACGCTGCCGAGCGGATCGAAGCCGCCGCCGGAGCCGGTGAGCGAGGCCAGCGCCGTCGCCACCTGCGCGATCTGCAGCGCGCTCAGCGACTTGGTGTCCTGGCCGAACAGGATCAGCGCCAGCACCTGGTCCTGCGGCAGCGGCGGCGTCGAGGTCAGGGTGATCTTCGGCGCGTCCGCGTAGCCGCCCACGTTCAGCATGGCGACCGTCGAGCCGACCACGCTCTCGGCGGTGAAGTCGAGCGTCGGGTCGATCTTGTGGGCGACGCCGGTGCCGTTGAAGCCGACGCGGCCCTTGGTGAAGGTGAGCGAGATGCCGGCCAGGTCGAAGGTGCCGTGGCGCATGTCGAAGGCGCCGCCGACCGCGGGCGCGCCGGAGGTGCCGCCGACATGCAGCCGGCC
>CAXTZG010000008.1:8008-54366 GCA_964248625.1 uncultured Acetobacteraceae bacterium
GCATCGAGGCCAGGGCCGCGCACGAAGATCTGGCCGGGCGCGTTGACCGTGACGGCGAGTGCCACCAGCGCGGACGCGGCCCCCGTCCCGGCCGCCGCCGGGCGGTCGCCAGGCCGGATCACGTGCAGCTGCGCCACCGACGGCGGCAGCGCGCTCGGGATGTTGATGGCCGCACTGTCGACGGTGACGGTGCCGCCGACATCGAGACGGGCGGTGGCCTGGCCATGGGCGCGGATGTCGGCATCGAGCACCGCCGTCAGCAGGTCGCTGGAAAGCGGGCGGGCGTTCTTCGCCGTCAGATGCAGATCCACCGGCAGGCCGGGCAGCAGCGCGCCGACGGTGCCGGTGGCGCCGATGGTGCCGCCGCCGGCATGGGCGGTGAAGCTCTCGATCGTCAGGCTCTGCCCGGCGGCGCGGATCAGGGCGTCGATGTCGGTCAGCCGCAGCCCTTGCGCGAAGTCCTGGAACTGGCCCCCTGCCAGCTGCACGGTGCCGTCGAGGCGAGGGGCGGCCGCGGTGCCGGACACGCCCATCGCCAGGGTGAGGCGGCCGCTCGCCTGGCGGCCCTGGGCGCCGAGGATGACGTTGGCGAGCGCCAGATCGACGGCGCCGTCGGCATGCAGCGCAAGCGGACCGGCAGCGCTGGTGGGGGCGGTGCCGGTCACGGCGAGTGCCACGTCCGGCCCGGCATTCAGCCGCGCATCGACGCGGGCGCTGGCGCCGGCGAGCGCCAGGCTGGCCACCAGCCGCGCCGGCGGCAGCGAGGCGGCGGGACCGGTGCGCAGCCTGAGCCCGTCCCCGGTCAGGCGCACGCTGCCCTCGGGACGGCTGGTGGTGCCGGTGAGGCGGGCCTGCGCCGCGATCACGCCCACCGCGTCGAGGGTGGGCGCGAACGGACGGGCCAGCGCCGGCGTGACGTTCGCCAATGACGCGGTGAGGTCGAGACGCGGCATGATCCTGCCGGCGATGTCGATCGTCGCCGGTGCCGCGCCCGGCGGTGCCGCCGACAGGCGCAGGCGATCGACCTCGACCTGCGGACCGAAGCCGATCCGGGCCGGCGCCAGCAGGCGCACGGTCTCGCCCTTGGCGACAGCCTCAAGCCGGGAGATCGCGACCTGCTTGTGCGGCATGTCGAGCCGCAGCGCGGCATCGAGCCGGGCCGGGGCGCCGGCGACGTTCTGGAACGCGCCCTGGGCGACGACGTCGAGTGCTGTCTGCGGGCCGTGCGCGGCGACATGGGCGGTGCCGGCGATGGCGCCGGCCTGGATGCCGGACGCGTCCAGCCGCAAATTGACCGAAGGTGCCGCGATCGGGTCGTCCACGGTGCCGGCGAGCAGCAGCCGTCCGACCCTGGCGTTGCGCAGGCCGCCGTCGGCCCGGATGTCGAGGCTGACGCGTGGCGGCGCGCCTCCGACCCGGGTGGTGCGGATGCCCGCCAGCACGCTGCCGTCGATCGGCTGGCCGATCACCGGACGCAGGTCGGCGAGGCGCGCCATGCGCAGGTCGAGCGTGCCGAGCGGCAGCTTCGCGCCTGCGGCCAGGGTCAGGTCGGCATGGCCGCTGGCGCTCTTCCAGGACAGCGCGTCCAGGGTCAGGTGCAGGGCGCCGCCGGCGAGCTTCGCCGCCTGCGCCCTGAGGCTCAGCGGCGCATGGTCGAGCGTGCCGGCGAGCGACAGCGTGCCCTGCGGCGCCGTCGGCAGATGCTGCGCGTCGAGCAGCAGGTGCAGCGGGCCGGCCGCCATGGTCGCGGTGCCGGGATTGCCGTCGGCGACCACATGGGCGGCAAGGTCGGCGAGCGGGCCGTTCGCGGTGCCGGACAGGGTCATGGCGCCGCGCAGGCTGGGCAGCGCCTGCTGCAGCGCCGGCAGCGCCAGCGAGAAGCGGGCGTCGAGCGCCCGGCCGCGCTCGGTGCCGGACGCCGCCAGATGCAGCGCCTGCCCGTCCAGCCTGAGCTGGCGCAGGGTCAGGTCGGCGCCGTCCTTGGAGGCGGCGAGCGAGAGCTGCCCGCCCGGGCCGACGAGTCCTGCCGCCTGCGGCTGGCCGCCGGTGATGGCAACCGGGCCGGTGACGGTGACGTCGGCCTTCGGGCCGTCCAGCGAAAAGGCGACGGCGAGGTCGGCATGGCCCTGCAGGTCGGTGCCGCCGGCGGCGGCGAGCGGCGCCAAGTCCGGCAGGGTGACGGCCAGCTGCCCGTGCAGCGGTGCCGCGGTCACGATGCGGCCCCTGATCCCGGCCAGCGGATGCGACACCACGAGGTCGAGCGGCCGGCCGGCGGCGTGCGGGTCGAGGATGGCGTCGAGGATGAGCGGGGCCGCCGCCAGCAGCGCCGGCTTCGGGCCGGGAATGCGGATACCTTCCGCGACCGCATGCAGATGCGCCGGGCCGGACGCGGCGGCGCCGTCGAAGCGGGCCGTCAGCCGGCCGATCCCTGCCCCGGCGGCGGCCAGCTCGTCGAGCACCAGGCTGCCCTGGCCGAAGGGTGCTGCCGGCGTGCCCTGCAGGTGCGCGTCCAGGGCGATGCGGTTCCAGCTCACGCCCGGCAGCGGCTGCATCGCCGGCGCCTGGAGCCTCGCCTGCAGGTCGAAGCGCGGATGCAGGAGGTCGATCGTGCCGGTGGAGTCCAGCGTCAGCACGCCGGTCGCGGGCGCGCCGGCGGTGGCGGCGAGACGCAGCGCCGAGCGGTCGCGCGGGCCGTCGAGATCGAGTGCGAGATGCAGCGGATCGAGGATCGGCATGTGCGCCAGCACGGCGACCAGGCCGCCGGCGGGATCGTCCACCTTGAGGTGCAGGGCGAGACGGCCGGGGGTCACGGCCGTGGCGAGGTCCACGCCACCCGGATGGTCGAGACGCGCCAGCGCCAGGGCGATGTCGGTGTCGGGCAGGGTCGCGACCGCGGCGCCGTCCAGGATCGGCGCCAGGTCGGCAAGACGGACATGGCCATCGAGCCCGGCCACGAGCGGCTGGCCCGCGACGCCCGCGCCGAGCTCGATCCGGCCGACCTGCAGCCGGTCGATCAGCACGCCGAGATGCAGCCCGCTCCTGGCGCCGGGCGGCTTCGGAGGTGCCGGCCTGGCATTCGGATCCGCCACCGGCAGGCGCGCCACCTCGATGCGCTCGGCATCGGCCAGTTCCACATGCGCGTTCAGGGTGAGCAGGCGCAGCGGCGACCAGTCCAGCCGCAGCCGGTCGATGGCCAGCCACGGGCCCCGGGTGTCGTTGACCACGAGACGCTGCACGGTGAGCGCATCAGGAAAGCGGCCGCCCAGGCCCTGCAGCCCGACCAAGCCGCCGCTGAGCGACGCCGCCTGCCGCTCGATCAGGCGGCGGCCGGCCTCGGTGTTGGCGCCGACCAGCACCACGGCCAGCGCCAGCGCCGCCAGCAGGACGGGCAAGCCGACCAGCAGGCCGAGCGCCCAGGCGGCGATGCGGACCCAGCGCGGCCGGGAGTGCGGGCTGCCCGACATCAGAACGCTTCCCCGAGGCCGACATAGAGCTCGAAGCTGTCGCCGCCGGGCGGCTTGTTCAGCGGCACCGCGACGTCGAGCCGGATCGGGCCGATCGGCGTGTAGTAGCGGGCGCCGACGCCGGCGCCCACCCGCAGCTTGCCCGCGAACGGCGCGCTGCCGCTGGCCACCTGGCCGGCATCGGCAAAGGCCGCGAACCCGTAGCTTTTGCCGAAGCGCTGCCGGAACTCGACGGTGCCGGCATCGAGCGAGGTGCCGCCGATCGGGTCGCCGTTGGAGAAGAGCGGGCCGATGCCCTGATACTTGAAGCCGCGCACGGTGCCGCTGCCGCCGGCATAAAGCCGCTGGTCGGGCGGCAGCTCGTAGGTGGTGGCCCCCTGCACGGTGCCGACGACGCCGCGCACCGCGATGACGCTGCGGCCGGGCCGGGTCAGGCCGATGCGGGCGAGGTCGAGATAGGTCGCCGCCGTGCCCTGGAGGATGGCAAAGAAGCTGTCGCCGCCCTTGTTGGTGCCGCCGTCGTTCCCCGAGCCGCTGCCCAGGCTGTAGGAGGGGGTGGCGTCGAGCGAGACGCGCAGGCCGTGCGTCGGGTCGTCGAGCGGGTTGAGGAGGCCGGTGCTGTCGTAGTTGGCGGCGAGCGGAACGAAGGCGAGCGTGTAGGAGCGCGCCACGCCCTGCTGCAGGATGCGCTCCTGTTCCGCGCCGAGGCCGCCCGACACCGTCCAGCTCTGCGAGATCTTGCGGTTGACCACCGCGCGCACCAGCAGGGCGGTCTGGTCGTAGGCTTCCAGATCCTGCTTCAGCCCCTCCACGCGCAGGTCCAGCGACTGGTCGCGGCGATAGAAGTCGGGCTTCAGCAGGTCGGCATAGATGTCGTAGCCGAGCCCGTTCTGCGAGGTGCCGCCGAGGCCGGTGAGCAGGGCCGCCAGCTCGAGCTTCTCGGCGTTGCCGAACAGGTCGTGATGCGTCCAGGTGACGCCGGCGCTGCCGCCGAGATCGGTCGAGTAGCCGGCCTGCAGCGCCACCGTGTGCAGCAGCGCCTCGGTGAAGTCGAAGGTGAGCGGCAGGCTGCCGTCGGGCGACACCGCCTGTGCCGCGGTCACGCCGACATCGGAGAACACGCCCGTGGAAGCGAGGTCCTGGCGCGCCGCCTCGATCTTGCTGGGCTGGTAGAGCTCGCCCGGATGCACCAGCAGCCGGCGCCGCACATAGGCCGCGTTGACCCGCTTCAGCCCGGCCAGACGGATCGCGCCGATATCGACCCGCGGTCCGAGCGTGGCGGCATAGGCGATGTCCAGCGTGCGGCCGGCCGGGCGCAGATAGGCCACCGGCGCCTGCACGTCGGCAAAGGCGTGGCCGTCCTCCTGCAGCGCGGTCAGCAGCCGGGCCCGCGCCGCCAGCACGTCGCTGGCCACCGCCGGCGCGCCGGATCGCAGGCCGAACGCCGCCTGCTCCGCCCCGGTCAGGGTCTCGCCAGGCGGCAGGGTCAGGCTGACCGCGCCAAGACGGAACATCGGGCCGGTCTGGACCGTGATGCGGATGGCGGCACGGCTGCCCTTCGGCAGGGCGGCGAGCAGGTCGGGCAGCGACGGATCGGCGGCGGGACGGGCTGCCACGCTGATGGCGATCTCGCCGGCGTAGTAGCCGAAGCTTTCCAGCGCCGTGCGCAGCCGGGGCTCGTCGGCGCGGGCGCGGCCGGCCAGCGCGAACGGACTGACCGCCTGCGTCTTCTGCAAGGCCACCAGGCCGGACGAGCCGCGGAGCGCTGCATCCAGCGCCGCGTTGCCGGTCGGTGCCAGCGTCACGGTGTAGGGCTGCGGATCGGCGGCCCGCGCCGGCGCGCAGAACCGGGCTGCGAGCAGGATCGCGCAGACGGCGCCGGCAGATGAACGGGCCCGACATGGCCGGGCGGTCGCGGCGCGGTCGCGGCGGCGAGCGGCGCGCGCGGCAGGTGCGGTCAGGGCGGCTTCCTCGGTGATCGGGCGGCTGTCGGGGCGTTCCTCCCGCACGGAGGTCCTGTAGCATCCCGTTGCATTGTCGTCCCGCCCCTAATCACGCTATGTCGAGCCATGCAGGCAGCCCCTCGCAGCTTCGGCCAGGACGGAACCGTTCCGTCGCAGACCCGGCCGGGTCTCTCTCCCTTCCGTTCGTCCAGCCTGCCCCGGCTGTTGCCGAAGACCGCCCTGTCGCAGCTCAGCCCGGCCGACATGGCCGCGGACGATGCGGCCCCGGAGGTCGCGCTGCCGGCAGGCAGCCGGTCGGTCAGGCTGGCGCGCAGTGTCCGCGTGGCGCGCCGCTTCGTGCTGATCGTCGGCTGGACCGCGATCGCCTGCGGCGTGCAGTCGACGATGCTGGTGCTGCCGGGCGACGGCAAGAAGCGCTTCGCCCGCACCTACTGGTCGGTGGTGTGCCGGCTGCTTGGCATGCGGATCCGCATCGTGGGCGGATCGGTGCCGTCCCGGCCGCCGCGGGACCCGTCGCGCCGGCCGGTGATCTATGTGTCCAACCATTCCTCCTGGATCGACGTGCCGGTGCTGGGCGGCCGGCTGTTCGCCTGCTTCGTGGCCAAGGAGGATGTCGGCCGCTGGCCGGTGGTGGGCACGGTGGCGCGTCTCGGCCGCACCATCTTCGTCAGCCGGCAGCGCAAGGCCACCGGGCGCGAGCGCGACGACATGCGCACGCGGCTGGCCGCCGGCGACGACCTGATCCTGTTCCCCGAGGGCACCAGCTCGGACGGCTCGCGGGTGCTGCCGTTCCATTCGAGCTTCTTTGCCGCCGCCAAGCCGAACGGCAGCGACGAGGCGGCGACGCCGATGCTGGTGCCGCTGATCCAGCCGATCTCGATCGTCTATGACCGGCTCTGCGGCCTGCCCGTCGGCCGCGCGACCCGGCCGGTGTTCGCCTGGTACGGCGACATGGACCTGGCCTCGCACTTCGCCAAGCTGGCGCGCTGGCGCGGCATGCGGGTCACCGTGCTGCTGCATCCGACCCTCGATCCGGCGAGCTTCGGCTCGCGCAAGGAGCTGTCGGCGGCGGCCTGGACCGCTATCGCCGAGGGCGCCGCCTGCCTGCGCCAGAACCGCGCCGATGACAGCCGGATGACGATCGCACCCTGTCCGGCAGCGCCCAGCGGAAAGCCCACCTTTCCGCTTGACACCAAGCAGCCCTCCTTTGCCTGATTGCCGTGGCCAGGCCGGCGAGTCCGGCGGCCAGACCGGGAGAAGCGGACATCGGCACGCGGCGTGACGGAACGAAAGCCTGATGCGCGGCCCGGCTTGACGGAGCCGTGCACTTGACCGCAGGCCGGTCCGACCCGATTGCTGCCGCGCTGCCACGCGGATTTCCCCGGCGGGCCGCCGAGGCCGCTGACGCCGTGACCAGTTCCGAGCCCACCGCCGACAAGCGCCTGCACGTCATCACCTGGGGCTGCCAGATGAACGTGTACGACAGCGCCCGCATGACCGACGTGCTGAAGCCGCTCGGCTACCGGCCGGCCGAAACGCCTGATACCGCCGACATGGTGATCCTCAACACCTGCCATATCCGCGACCGCGCGGCGGAAAAGGTGTTCTCCGAGCTCGGCCGGCTGCGGGTGATCAAGGAGGCGCGCGCCGCCGCCGGGCTGCCGACCGTGCTCGCGGTCGCCGGCTGCGTGGCGCAGGCGGAAGGGGCCGAGATCCTGGCCCGCGCGCCCTATGTCGACATCGTGCTGGGCCCGCAGACCTATCACCGGCTGCCGGAGATGGTGGCGCGCGCGGCGCGCGCCGGCGGCAGCGTGATCGAGACCGACTTCCCGGTGGAACAGAAGTTCGACTTCCTGCCCGACGCCACCGGGCCGCAGCTGCCGGGGGGGATCACCGCCTTCCTGACGGTGCAGGAAGGCTGCGACAAGTTCTGCTCGTTCTGCGTGGTGCCCTACACGCGCGGCGCCGAAGCCAGCCGGCCGGCCGCTTCCGTGCTGGCCGAGGCGCGCCGCATGGTGGCGGGGGGCGTGCGCGAGATCAGCCTGCTCGGGCAGAACGTCAACGCTTATCACGGCGACGGGCCGGACGGGCGCCCCTGGGGGCTGGCGCGGCTGATGGGGGCGCTGGCGGAGATCCCCGCCCTGCTGCGGATCCGCTACACGACCTCGCACCCGCGCGACATGAGCGACGCGCTGATCGCGGCCCATCGCGACCTGCCGCAGCTGATGCCGTTCCTGCACCTGCCGGTGCAGTCGGGGTCGGACCGGATGCTGGACGCGATGAATCGCGGCCACACCGCGGACGCGTATCGCCGCCTGGTCGGGCGCCTGCGCGCCGCGCGTCCGGATCTCGCCTTGTCGTCGGACTTCATCGTCGGCCACCCGGGCGAGACCGACGCCGACTTCGAGGCGACGCTGGCGCTGATCCGCGATGTCGGCTTCGCGCAGGCCTTCTCGTTCAGGTATTCCTCCCGGCCCGGGACGCCGGCCGCCGGCGCGCCGAACCCGCTGGCGGACGCGGTCGCCGATGCGCGGCTGCAGACGCTCCAGGCGCTGGTCCGCACCCAGCAGGACCGGTTCAACGAGGGCAGCGTCGGCATGACGATGCCGGTGCTGTTCACCGGCCGCGGCCGCAAGCCGGGCCAGCTGTCCGGCCGCAGTCCCTACCTGCAGGCGGTGCATGCCTGCGGGCCGGAAACCCTGATCGGCACCGTTGCGATGGTGACGATCAAGGAGATGCTCACCAACTCCCTCACCGCGACCCTGTTGCCGCCGCATGATCCCGGCGAGAACCTCCTGCTGGAGAGAGCCTGCGCTTGAACGAGATCGTGACCGCCACGCCCCCCTCCGCCCCACCCGGCGGCACCCCGCCCTCCCCCTCCTCCGGGGGTGCCGGAACAGGCGCCAGGGCGGCGACGATGCAGTTCGACGACAATGCGCTGCTGCAGCTCCTGCTCGGCGACCATGACCGGCACCTGGTGCGGCTGGAACAGGGTCTGGGGGTCAGGCTGGCCTGTCGTGGCAACCGCATCGCGGTCAGCGGCGATCCAGGGCGGGTCGCCCTGGCGCGATCCGCCCTGGCAGCACTTTATCGCAGGCTCGAGGAAGGACGTCCGGTCGATGCGGCAGACGTGGACACGGCGATCCGCATGTCCGACCTGCATGGCACGGTGCTGGAGCCGCGGCGCGACGCGATCCAGGTGCCGGGCCATGGGCCGGGCCACGTCCAGGGCCGGACGGCAGGCGGTCGCACGATGAGTTCCCGTCGCGACCATGACGGCTTCCCCGGGCTGCCCGGCGCCGCCGGTCTCGGCGGCAGCGGCGAGGGCGACCCGAGGCTGCCGTTCAGCGACCTGCCGGCGATCCGCACCAAGCGCGGCGCCATCGAGCCGCGCTCGCCCGGACAGGCCGCCTACATGGAAATGCTGGCCAGCCACGAGATGGTGTTCGGCATCGGGCCTGCCGGCACCGGCAAGACCTATCTGGCGGTGGCGCAGGCGGTGGCGATGCTGCAGGCCGGGCGCGTCGACCGCATCGTGCTGTCGCGCCCGGCGGTGGAGGCAGGCGAGCGGCTCGGCTTCCTGCCAGGCGACCTGAAGGAGAAGATCGACCCCTATCTGCGGCCGCTCTACGACGCGCTGCACGACATGATGCCGGGCGACCAGGTGATCCGTCGCATGGCGTCCGGCGAGATCGAGGTGGCGCCGCTCGCCTTCATGCGCGGCCGCACCCTGGCGCACGCCTTTGTTATCCTGGACGAGGCGCAGAACACCACGGTCGCGCAGATGAAGATGTTCCTGACCCGCATGGGATCAGGCACGCGCATGGCGATCAACGGCGACCTCAGCCAGATCGACCTGCCGAACGGCGTGTCCTCCGGGCTGCGCGACGCGGTGGAAACGCTGGAAGGGCTGCCCGGGATCGGCTTCACCCGCTTCGAAAGCCGCGACGTGGTGCGTCATCCGCTGGTGGCGGCGATCGTCGATGCGTATGATCAGCGCGCGGCGGCCGGGCGGGACATCACCCGGAACCGGACGCGCCGGGAGAGCGATGGAACCCCCAGGTAGCATCGGCCGGTCGCCGGAACGGCAGCCGGCGGCCGGCCCCAAGCGGTCGGCCAAGCAAAGAAAGCGGGCCCGGCGGCTGAGAAAGCAGGCGGCGCGTCGCCTGCTTCCTGCCGAGCCACGGCCTGGCGACGCGCCGGACGGCCTCGCGGTGCTGGTGGTCGATGCGCGGTGGCGCCGGCTGGTGCCGCAGGTCGAGCGTCTGGTGCGGCGGGCGGCGATCGCCGCCGGCGGCGCCGGCGCCGTGGTGCTGGACCGCGATCTTGCGGTGCGCCGGCTGAATGCCCGCCATCGCCGCCGGAACAAGCCCACCAACGTGCTGACCTTCGAGACCCCGGCCGGCATCCCGGGCGGCGACATCGTGCTGGCGCTGGAAACGGTGCGTCGGGAAGCGCTGGCCGCCGGCCGCCGGCCGCGCCACCATCTGGCGCATCTGGTGGTGCATGGCGCGCTGCATCTGCGCGGCCACGACCATGACGGCGTGGGCGGGGCGCGGCGGATGGAGATGCAGGAGGCCCGCATCCTCCACCGGCTGCGCGTGCCCAATCCGTGGAAGCCGCGGACGGTGATCCGATGAGTGGCGCCGAGCCGCCGCCGGAGGCCGGCGCGCGCGGATGGCTGCGCGGCGGGTTGCTGGGATGGTGGGCCAGGCGCAGCGTCGACCAGGACCTGCGCTCGCGGGTCGCCGCCCTGGTGCAGGAAGCGGCGGAAGCGCCGCAGACCGAGGGCCAGCCGCCCGAGCTCGACCGCCAGGAGCGGGTGCTGATCGCCAACGTGCTGCGGCTGCGCGGCACCAGCGTGGACGACGTGATGGTGCCGCGCGCCGACATCGTCGCGATGCCGGTCGGCATCAGCTTCGAGGAGGCGCTCGTGACCATGAAGCGGGAGAACCATTCCCGCCTGCCGGTCTATGGCGAGCAGCTCGACGACATCGTCGGCATGGTCCACGTCAAGGACCTGGTCGCCTATGGCGGCCCCAGCGAGAGCTTCCGGCTGCAGTCGATCCTGCGCCAGCCGCTGATGATCGCGCCGCAGATGTCGGTGCTGGACCTGCTGCTGCAGATGCGGCTGCGGCGCATCCACCTGGCGCTGGTGATCGACGAATATGGCGGCATCGACGGGCTGGTGACGATCGAGGACCTGGTCGAGACCATCGTCGGCGACATCGCCGACGAGCATGACGAGCCCGACGTGCCGATGCTGGTCGAGCGGCATGACGGCACGCTCGACATCGATGCGCGCATGCCGGTGGAGGATTTCGAGGCCAGGCTCGGGATCCTGCTGACCGACCAGGAGCGCGAAAGCGACATCGACACGGTGGGCGGGCTGGTGTTCCGGCTGGCCGGCCACGTGCCGACGCGCGGCGAGGTGCTGAGCCACGAGAGCGGCATCCAGTTCCGCGTGCTGGATGCCGACGCGCGCCACATCCGTCGCGTCCGCGTGCGTCCCGCGCCGACGCCGGAACCGGTCGAGGCCGCGGGCGCGCCGGGAGAGCCGCCGGCTGCCCGATGATGTCGCCGGCCGCGGTCGCGCCGTTCCGGCCAAGGCCGCCCGGTGCCCACGCTCCGGTGGCCACGCTGGGCGCGATCGGCCCCGGTCAGGCGCGGCAGCGCCTCAGCCGGTGGGCGCGGACGGCGCGTCGTCGCGGATCACCGCGTCGCCAGGACGGATGCGGCCGCCCTGCAGCACGCGCGCGGTCAGGCCGCCATGACCGCGCACGGCATTGTAGCCGCCAGGACCCAGGATCTCCTCCATGCGCGAGCAGGGATGGCACGGGCCGGTGACCTCCAGCAGCGCGTCGCCGACACGGACAGGCCGGCCGGTCAGCGCCAGCAGGTTGATGCCGGCGACCACCAGGTTGCGGCGCAGCAGCTCCGGCGCCACGGGTCCGCGTCCGAGCCAGGCGCCGATGGCGCCGAGATGCTCGGCCTGGATCAGCGTGACCTGGCGCAGGCCGCTGCTGCCAGCATAGCGGTCGCCGACCAGGCCGGACTCGGGATCGAGCATCGCCTCCTCCACCGCCCGCATCGGCGCGCGGCGGGCAGGACGCAGGCCGATCCAGCGCACGACCCCCGGGCGCAGCGGCGCATCGAGCAGCCGTCCGAGCGGCGAGGCCGGGTTCAGCACCGGCGGGCGGCGGCCGGGCTCACGCGGTTCCGCTCTCGATCGCCTGCTGGGCGCGGACGCGCTCGGCCTCCACCAGCCGGTGCGCTTCGCGGTCCTGGGCCTCGACGAACACGCGCGTGACCTCGGGATGCGCCGTCCGGATGCGGCGCTCGATCCGCGACACCGCCTGCTCGACCTCGACGGCGCTGCAGCGATCGACGAAGTCGAGGCTGAGCGCCAGCAGCACGTCGCGCGGACCGAAATGCATGGTCAGCACCTCGTTGATGCGCGCCACCAGCGGTTCCTCGCCGGCGATGCGGCGGATGCCGGCCTGGACCTCGTTGGAGGCGCCTTCCCCGGTCAGCAGCGACTTGCATTCCCAGGCCAGGAACGCAGCCGTCAGCGCCAGCAGCCCGCCGATCGCCACCGACGCGGCCCCGTCCAGCGCCGGCCGCTCGAGCGCCTGGCTCAGCCAGACGCCGAGCAGCGCCACCAGCAGCCCGAGCAGGGCGGCGGTATCCTCGAACAGCACGGTGAAGACCGTCGGGTCCTTGCTGTGGCGCACGGCCTCCAGCCAGCCGCGCCGCCCCTTGTGGCCGCGGAACTCGCGCAGCGCCACCAGCCAGCTGCCGCCCTCGAACAGGGCGCTGAGGCCGAGCACCGCATAGATCACCCAGACATCGGCGACGGCATGCGGATGGCGGATGCGGTCGATCCCCTCGAGCACCGACACGCCGGCGCCGACCCCGAAGATCAGCACCGCGACCACGAAGGTCCAGAAATAGAGCTGCAGCCCGTAGCCGAACGGATGCAGCGCGTCGGCCGGCCGTGCCGCTTCCCGCATGCCGAACAGCAGCAGGAGCTGGTTGCCGCAATCCACCACCGAATGGATCGCCTCGCTCAGCATCGCGGCGCTGCCGGTCCAGAACGCGGCGCCGAACTTGGTCAGCGCGACCAGCAGATTGCCGCCCAGGGCGGCATAGACCACGAGCTTGGAGGAGGAATGCGCCATCGGCGGGATGAACACGCGGGCGGGGGCGGCGTTGCCGGCTGCCATGCTTCGTCATGGAGGCGCCGCCGCCGGGAGCCGTCGCGACCAGGCCGGCTCCGGCCGATGCCGGCTGGCGTGTGGGCCTAGCTGCGGCGGCTGCCGCCGGCGGCCACGATCGTCTCGGCGGTGGAGCGGACACCGCGGAAATAGCGCGCCGCCTGCTGCCGGAGGGCTGCCAGGCTCGGCAGCACCGCGCCGTGCATCAGCCGCAGCCGGTCGTGGGTGGCAAAGAAGGCGTGGTCGGTGCGGTTGGGCTGCAGGATGGCGGTGCCGACAAACACGCCGTCGATCTCGACCACTTCACTTTGGAGCATCGACTTGAATCCCGGGAAAGGCTTGCCGCCGCAGCGGGCGGCATGGATCACAGGCAGGGGGCGGGCTGGCGAGACCGCGCCCGACAGCCAGGCCATCCCGGGCCGGGGTGGCGTCGCCTCGTCATCCGTGCCTGCATCGACTGCAGCATCATCCCGTGCCTCGACCATGAGGCCGCGCCGCGTGCCGCCCCGTCCAACCTAATCAGTCCCATCCCGCCGAAACAAGCAAACATCCAAGTGATATCGACATTTCACTACGGTGACAGTCAGAAAAGCCGGCGGCCAGGAGCGTCGCCGCACCCTCCGGCCGGACGATCGTGCCGGGGAGGCCGAGGCCGACGTCGTCACGCGACGGCAGGCGGCTCCGGGACCCGGGCGAGGGCGAGCAGCCGGTCGAGACCGACGTCGCTGCCGAGCACCGCGGCGCGCTCGGGCGGCGTCAGCAGCGCGAGAGCCGCCGCGAGGCTCGCTGCCTCGCCCAGCTTGGCAAGGCCGAGTGCCAGCAGCGGATCGAACGGATCGCGGCCGGGAACGCGAGCCGGCGGCAGCATGGCGCGGTGGGCCGTCATCAGCGCCGGATCGTCCAGCAGGCGACGCAGGCTCTCGCCGGGCTGCAGATCGCGGCCTGCCGACTGCAGCTGCACCGCGCGCGCCAGCACTGCCGGCGGCGAGGCCTCCTCGGGGATGCGCAGCAGGCCCAGGCGGCGCAGCGCCAGGCCCGCCCCGCGCCCGGCGGTGAGCGACACCAGCGGCACCGCGAGCGCCAGCCCCAGCAGCACCGGCGACATCCAGGCGAACAGCGCCGGCGACACCGCCCAGGCGATCGCCGCCAGCACCAGCCCGAACGCCATGTAGCGCCAGTAGCCGGACCAGACCACGCGAAGCGGGATGCGGCCGTCGTCGCGGCGCTGCGCGTTCCAGCCGGAGTCCCGGCCGGCCAGGATCGAGACCACGCCGCTGGTCTGGATCAGCATGGCGACCGGTGCGATCAGCCCGCCGATCAGCGTCTCGATCAGCAGCGACAGCAGCGCCCGCACGCCCCCGCCGGCGCCGCGCCGATCGGCCGGGTTGCACAGCAGCGCCACATAGGCCAGCAGCTTTGGCGCCAGCAGCACCGCCATGGTGCCGATGAACACCCATTTCGCCAGCACCGGATCGACGCGCGGCCAGTTCGGATACAGAAGCTTGGTGCCGCCGAAATATTCCGGCTTCACGAAGCGCGCCTGCAGCGAGATCAGGATGCCGCAGAGCAGGAACACCAGCCACAGCGGTGCGGTGATGTAGGAGCCGATCCCCATCAGCAGGTGCAGCCGGCTGATCCAGTGCAGGCCGCGCGCCGGCAGCACGCCGGCATGCTGCAGGTTGCCCTGGCACCAGCGGCGGTCGCGGATGGCGATGTCGGTGAGCGAGGGCGGGCTCTCCTCGTAGGAGCCGGCCAGGCCCGGCACCATGTGGATCGCCCAGCCGCCGCGTCGCATCAGGGCGGCCTCGACGAAGTCGTGGCTGAGGATATGGCCGCCGATCGGGCGCCTGCCTTCCAGCACCGGCAGCCCGGCCTCGCCCGCAAAGGCGCGGGTGCGGATGATGGCGTTGTGGCCCCAGTAGTTGCCCTCCGAGCCGTGCCACCAGGCGATGCCGTAGGCAATCAGCGGCCCGTAGACGCGGCCGGCGAACTGCTGCATGCGGGCAAACAGCGTGGAGCCGTTGACGATCACCGGCAGGGTCTGGATCAGGCCGACGGCGGGGTGGCGCTCCATCGCGGCTGCGATGCGCACGACCGTCGATCCGTCCATGACGCTGTCGGCGTCCAGCGTGATCATCTGCGGATAGGCGGCCCCCCAGCGTCGCACCCATTCGCCGACATTGCCGGCCTTGCGCTCGGTGTTCTTGGCCCGCCTGCGGTAGAAGATGCGGTCGTGCCCGCCGGTCGCCTCGCGCAAGCGCAGGAAGGCCGCCTCCTCCTCCAGCCACACATCCGGATTGGTGGTGTCGGACAGGATGAACAGGTCGAACTGCGCCAGCCTGCCGGTGGCCTGCAGGCTCTCGTAGATGGCGGCGAGGCCGGCCATCACCCGCGACGGGCTCTCGTTGTAGGTCGGCAGCAGCAGGGCGGTGCGGGTGGCGAGCTCGGGCAGCGGACCGTCGCGCTCGATGCCGAGCCCCAGCCCGCCGCGGCCGAGCAGCGACACGAAGCCGCCCAGGCTCGAGGTGAAGGCGAGCGAGATCCAGGCGAACAGCACCACGAACAGCGCCAGCACCAGCAGGCCCAGCGTGTTGGGGCCCTGCCCGTTCAGCACGAAATACATCTCGTAGCCGCCGGCGAGCGTCAGCAGCACGGCGCCGCCGATCACCAGCAGGCGGCGCAGCGCCAGGCCCGGTGGCCGCGTCGCCGGGACCGCGCCGGGCGTGCCGCCTTCCGGCGCCGAGCGCAGCGACTGCACCGGCATGGCGAGCGGCGCTTCGGGCGGCAGCGCCGCGCGGAAGGCCGTCAGGGGGTCCAACGATACACCCATGCCTCCGACAGCGCCGCCTGCTCGCCCGCCAGCGCGCAATGCAGCTCGGCGCTGCGGGCGCTGCCGGGATGGAACTCGAAGGTGATGCGCCAGCCATGGATCTCGGGATTCTGCACCACCACGACGTTGCGGATGTCGCCAACGCTGGCGCCGAGATCGGCATGCAGCTTCGCGTCCGCGCCGAGCGCCTTCAGCGCGTCGCCGGTGAAGTCCAGGATCACGAAGCGGCCCTTGTGGTCGTCGGTGGCGCCGATGCGGGTCTGGCTGACGCGGGCGAGGCCGGTCGACCACGGATTGTCCCAGCACCAGTGCATTCGGTACGTGTAGGCATACTCGCCGCCCGCCGCGAGCGGCGCCTTGGGCCGCCAGAAGGCGACGATGTTGTCGTTGACCTCGTTGGGCGTCGGCAGCTCGACCAGGTCGACGGCCCCCTCGCCCCAGTCGCCGATCGGCTCGATCCACAGGCTGGGGCGCTTCTCGTAGTTCAGCGCCAGGTCCTGGAAGTCGTCAAAGGCGCGCTTGCGCTGCATCAGCCCGAAGCCCTTCGGCGTCACGTCGGAAAAGGCGCTGAACTGCAGGTCGATCGGGTTGACCAGCGGGCGCCAGAGCTGGCCGCCCTTGCCGGTCCACATCGACAGCCCCTCGCTGTCATGCGCGGCCGGACGCGCATCGTCGATATGCTGGCGGTCGTTGGCATCGAAATAGAACATGCCGGTCAGCGGCGCGATGCCGGACGAGGCGATCGCGCGGCGCGGATACAGCACGGTCTCGACATCGAAGATGGTCTCGTCGCCCGGTCGGATGGTGAAGCGGTAGGCGCCGGTGACCGTTGGGCTGTCGAGCAGCGCATGCACCACGATGGCGCTCATGCCCGCTTGCGGCTTCTCCAGCCAGAAGGCGCGGAACAGCGCGAACTCCTCGCGGCTTTCGCCGGTGCCGTTGGCAAAGCCGCGCGCCGACAGCCCGTAATCCTGGCCCTTGGCGACGGCGCGGAAGTAGCTGGCACCCAGGAACACGCAGATCTCGTCGAAATAGTCCGGCCGGTTGATCGGGTAGTGGATGCGAAAGCCCGCGAAGCCGAGATCGTCGGGAACGCGCAGATGCGGGTCCTCGTAGGTGAACAGATCGGGGTTGTAGCCGACGCGCGCCGCCTGGCCGTTCTGCACCTCGAAGATGTCGATGCGCGGACGGTACAGGAAGCCGCGCGGCAGGAACTCGACCTGGAAGTTGAGCCCCTGGCCGCGCCACAGCGCGCTGTCCTTGCGGAAGCGCACGCCGCGATACTGGTCGAAGCTCATGGCGTTGATCGGAGCCGGCAGCCTCTCGTCCGGCGCGTCATAGCCGTGCCGGGACATCGCCTGCGCCAGGCGGCGCACGGTGGCGCCGTCAAAGGCGCCGGGGCCTGCTGCCGGCGTCGGCTCGGCCGCCATCGCCGAGGCCAGCACGCCGCGCGCGGCCAGTGCCGCCACCGCGGCGCCCGCACCGGCCTGCACCAGATCGCGTCGCAACAAAGCCACTCCTGATCCCCCTGGTCCGACCCCTCGTCAGGGTCCTATCAGGGGGTCCCGGCTGTGGCAATTTGACGGCATCGGGCCGCGACCAAACGAGGATGCGGCACCGAAGCCACAGCGGCCGGCTTTCTCATGACGTGGAACGTTCCGGTCTTGCAGCGCCAATGCACGATCTTTAACCGCTATATTCAGCTGTGCGACCAAGTCGTCGTTCAATAAACTAACACCAGCGTCAGAGTGGGTTTCATTATGCCTGTTCCTCCCGCTCCCGGCTCGCCGCCCCGCATGCACCGCCTGCCGGTCGCCGCCTGGCCGCTTGCCGGGCTGCTGCTGACGGGCGGACTGATCGACCGGGCCTGCGCACAGGGCCATTCGCCCACGCTGCACACCACGCCGGAGTTCTCGGCACTGCCGCAGACGCGCTCCAACCCCACCAAGGCGCAGGCGCCCAAGGACATCCACACCTTCGACTGGGGCGTGTTCAACCGGCTCGACGGCTCGCCGGCGGGCTTCGGGCCGGTGGCGCGCTACGGCGCCGTGCGCTGGGCCGAGGACTGGAGCGCGCTGCGCGACCCGAGGCTGCGCAGCGACGTCTTCGATCCGCTCAAGTTCATCCCGCTCGACGACAGCAAGGACATCTATCTGACGCTGAGCGGGGAAAGCCGGCTCAAGAACTGGTTCGAGAACCGGCCCTTCCTCGGCACGCAGAAGCCCGATGATTCCGGCCGCATGACGGTGCGCAACACCGTGGGCGCCGACCTGCATCTCGGCGAGCATCTGCGGGTCTATGGCGAGCTCATCAACGGCGACGCCGCCGGCTGGGGCGGCTACGGCTACAACACCACGTACCGCACCCGTCTCGACGTGCAGCAGCTGTTCGTCGAGGCGAAGGCGAAGATCGCAGGCGCGCAGACCGGCGTCATGTTCGGCCGCCAGGAATTCCTGGACGCGCCCAACTACGTGCTCTACCTGCGCGAAACGCCCGACCTGCCGCTGTCGTGGAACGGCGTGCGCGGCTACGCGGTCTGGCCGCGCTTCCGCCTCGACACCTGGGACTTCACCCAGACCAACACGGCCCCGCAGCAGCTGTTCCACGACACCGAGAACTACGGCGCCCGGCTGTGGGGCGGCTACGGCTCCTATGCCGTGCCGGACTACAAGGTCCTGAACCAGCCCGGCACCACCTTCGTCGACCTGTTCTATCTCGGCTACCTGCTCGGCGGCACGCCGGCGGCGATCACCACCGCCACCAGCACGCAGTCCGGCACCACGATCCGCCACAATATCGGCACCCGCATCTGGGGCCGCGCCGGGCCGATCGAGTTCTCCTTCGGCGGGCTCTACCAGGGCGGCGAGTTCCGGCCGGTGCGCAACGGCGCGACCCGGGACGTGGAAGCGTTCTCGATCAACAACTTTCTCGGCTATCGCTTCCAGAACATCTATGGCCGGCCGCTGATCGGCGTGCAGGCCGACATCTATTCGGGCGGCAACTACAACAAGAAGACCGGCGCCGAGAATACCTACATCGCGCCCTACAACCCCTCGACCAACTATCTCGACACCACCACCTACTTCGCGCCGTCGAACCTGGTGGCGATCTCGCCGCAGGTGGAATATACCCCGTCGGCCTCGACGCTGGTGCGCTTCAAGGTGCCGATCCTGTGGCGCGAGAACACCAACGACACGATCTACGGCTCGGGCCGGACCTACGCCTTCCGCAGCCGCTACAGCGGCGGCTATGTCGGCACGGTGCCGCAGGTGAGCTTCGCCTGGCGCATCACCCGTCACCTGACCTGGAGCCACGATCTGGCGCGCTTCTTCGCGTCGCGCGAGATCCAGAAGGCCGGCGCGTCGGAAGGCACCTACTACCTGTCCACCCTGGCCTTCCGCTTCTGACCGCCCGGGCGCCCGCGGCGGCGCCCGATCACCGGAGCCACGACGTGCCGCAGCACCCGCCTGTCCTGCCGCTCTGCCTGGGCCTCCTGCTCGGCGCCTGCGCCGTGCAGGATTCCCGCATCGCCGGCCGCGCCCAGAGCAGGCTGCTCGGCCTGAGCGAGGTGGATCTCGAATCCTGCCTCGGCGCGCCCGACCAGCATGCGAGCTTCGGCGCCACCGACGTGCTGACCTACTACGCCACCTCGAGCAGCTCGACGAGCTACGCGCTGCCCGTCGTCGGCGGGCTCGCTCTGTCGAACGGCGGCTATTGCCATGCCACCTTCCGCCTCGATGACGGACGGGTGACGCGGCTGCTGTATTCGGGCGAGAAGACCGCGACCCTGGCGCCCGACGCCTACTGCGCGCCGATCCTGCGCACCTGCCTGGCTTGGCTGGACGCGCATCCGGAGGCGGCGAGCACGGGTGCCGCCACCGCGACCCGCACCGGCGCCGCCAGCCCGCCGGCACGCGTCCCGCCCGGCGCGCCCAGCGGCGCTCCGCAGCCGGGCGCCTCCACCGCCGCCCTGCCCAACAACATGCCCACCCCGACGCCGCGCTAGCCGGGCGGGAGGGAGCGGTTCCGGGAGCCGCTCAGGGACGTCTTGCCTGCGCACGTGCCGCACGTCGTGCAGAGGTTTGCCGGGTCTGCGCCGAACCGCCAGGATGAGAGCAACGGCTGCGGACGTCGCAGGCATCCCGATACGGCTCGGGCCGGCCGTCACCGTTGAAGGACGATCCCATGGACCAAGCCGATGAAGACCAGACGGACCATCCGGAGGGACATGCGCTCAGCGCCGCATCGAGCCTGTCGGACGTATCCGAACCCGAGCGGGAGATTATCGAAGCGCACGGCCGTCCGAACGCGGCCCTTATCCACGAGACGATCAGGGCGGAAGGCGAAAGCGAGCTGGCCCGCTCGCCGTCGGCCCTGCTGCTGTCCAGCCTGGCGGCCGGGCTCGCGATGGGTTTGTCCCTGATCACCGAAGGCCTGCTTCGTGCGCACCTGCCCGATGCGCCGTGGCGCGACCTCGTGAGCAAGCTGGGCTATGCCGTGGGCTTCCTTGTCGTGGTGCTGGGACGCCAGCAGCTCTTCACCGAGAACACCCTGACCCCGATCCTGCCGCTTTTGTATAACCGCACCATGCAGACCTTTGGCAACGTCGCGCGGCTTTGGGTCCTTGTTCTCGTCGCCAACATCGCGGGGACCTGGGCCATCTCGGCCGTGCTTGCCGGAAGCGACCTGTTTCCCCCGGACATCAAGGACGCATTCTCGGCCGTCAGCCGGCACGTCATCGCGGCTTCGTTCGGGACCACCGTCCTGAAGGGGATCTTCGCAGGGTGGCTGATCGCGCTTCTGGTATGGCTCATGCCGGGAGCCGGGGAAGCCCGCTTCACCGTCATCGTGCTTCTCACCTGGCTCATCTCGCTCGCAGGATTCGCCCACGTGGTGGCCGGCTCGGTCGATGCGAGCTTCCTGGTTCTTTCGAACCAGGCGAGCGTCGCCGACTACCTTTGGCGCTTCTTCACGCCGACCTTGCTCGGAAACATCGTGGGAGGCACAGCGCTGGTCGCCGTTCTCAACTACGGACAGGTGGCAAGCGAAGTCCAGGCCTGAGCTCGCTCCGCATTCCCGCCATGGAACATGAGCGTCTGCTTCGGCAATATCCTGCGCCGGAACCGGCCGGCATCTGATCACGGCGGGTCGAGCCTGCCGCCGATCGCGTGCGGTCAGAAAGGATCCTGGGCGCGGTGAGCGGCTTGCGAGGATCGTGAGGCTGGCCGATCGCCGGGTGTGGCGGACCCCCGGGTGCGGCCGGAGCGGACGCGGTCCCGCACAGTCCGGCCGATCCTGTTCGGTTGCGTTACGACGAACCAGACCGCCCTGGTCCGGGTTGCCGCCGGGATCGCGCCGGACGAGGCCGGGCTGCATGAGAGCGTCATGCGGGCGTCCGGCACTGGCGGGCAGACCATCCAAAAGCTCGAGACGGCCGCGCGGCTGCGCTTCGATGCAAGCGGCTGGAGCGGCAGCTCGCAGCGCGGCGACCTGAAGCGGCTGCACGGCCGCCCGCCGGGCGGCCGATTGCCAGCCATCCCTCACCTGGGGCCTGTTTTTCGATGCGATTGCCGATATGCGCGCCGCTCGCCCTGCTGGCCGCGGCCCTGACGCTCGAGCCCGGTCCGGCCGCCTTCGCCGCATCCGGCGCCGACGGTGTCGATCGGCTGGCGCCGGCCCCGCTCGCGATCCCGCTCGAGCCCTCCGATCCGCTGCCCGCTTCCGGCACCCCGGACGGCTACTTCTTCAACCTGCGGCCCTACGGCGCTCCGACCGGCGCCGCGCTGGCCGATTACGGGATCTACCTGGTCGCCCGGGACCTGTCCGAGGAGATGGGCGCGATCGACGGCGGCATCAAACGCGGCGGCTTCTTCGAGGGCTACAGCTCGGTCGGCGCCGACCTCGACCTGCATCGCATCGCCGGCATTCCGAGGACTCCCTGCACCTGCTGCTGTCGGACCTGCAGGGGCAGCCAGTCGCGTCCTATACCGGCAGCGCCTATGCCAACAACCGTGTGTTCGCCAGCACCCAGACCCTGCGCCTGAACGAGCTGTCCTACCAGCAGGAGCTGCTGCACGGCGGCGTGAACATCCGGATCGGCCGCGTTCCGGCGTATACGCAGTTCGACGGCTCCGAGCTGTACTGCACCTTCATCACCGACCTGTGCCGCACGCCCGCCGCCTACACCTTCGACCGCGGCTCGCCTCCTACCTCGCCTCGTCCTGGGTGGGGATCGTCGAGGCGCGGCTCACCGCGCGGATCTACCTCCATGCCGGCGTGTACGAGAACGAGCCGGTGCTGGCCGACGCCAACCATGGCGGCTTTCCGGGTCCGGACTGGGACCTCAACTACGCCAACGGCGCCACGATCCCGGGCCAGATCGGCTACCGCACGACGACGGCAAACGATCGCTATCCGCGCGCCTACAGCGTCGGCGGCTTCGTCAAGACCGGCCGCTACGCCGATCCGTTCTTCAACACCGCCGGCCGTGACCGCACGCTGTTCGGCGGCGTATACTGGCGCGGCCCGTTCCGGGCGCGGCCGGTCGACACGGTCGGCGTGGCGGTCAGCTACACCGCGGTCAACTCCCGCATCACCGAGCGCATCGACAGCGTCCTGTCCAAGGCGGGAGGCGGGCAGGCCAGCCGCAGCGAGGTGTCGTACCAGGCCAACTACCGCATCGCGGTGGCGCCGGGCTCCGAGATCAATCCGTTCGCCGAGTTCATCAGCCATCCGGACCAGGAAGCGAGCGCCAGGCCCAGCGGCGACAACACCCATGCGGTGCTGGTCGGCACGCTGTTCGAGGTCGATGCCGCCGCCCTGCTCGGCCTGGCAACGCTGGGTCGCATGCCCTCCGGACTGTCCGGACCGTCCGGGCGTGACGTCATCCGGCTCCGCCTGACGAGCCGGATGTCCCGAGCCGAGGGCGCAAGACGGTCGACGCGCCCTGGCCTGCGGACGCCCTTGCGTCGACGTCACGCCGTGGCGCCGCACAATCCGACCCGCACCCGCTCACCCTTCCCGCTCGTTGTTCTCCGGCCTGAGCGCGGTCGCCATGTCGGCGATGTCGCGGCTGAGCATCTGCAGCGTGAAGCGCGGCAGCGGGCCGGTGGCGTCGCCGAGCCGGTCCAGCGCCGCCGACAGGCGCCCGGACTGCAGCAGCGCCTCGTCCGGCGCGTGGTCGTGCCGGGCCGCCTCGTCCTCCAGCGCCGTGCGCAGCGCCTGCAGCGCGGCGGTGATCGCGGCCGAGACCGGCACGAGGGCGGAGACGGGCTCCGCGTCGGGCGTGTCGCCATAGACCGTGTCGTTGATCGAGCGGGCCACGAACAGCATGTCGCTCTGCAGCCGGCGCAGCATCGGCACCAGCCGCACGATCAGCGGCTCGTGCTGCTCGAGCGAGGTCAGGCGCTCGCGACGCGCCTCGCCGATCGCCGCCACGAGGGTCTTCAGCGAGTCCGTGCTCGCCTCGTTGAGCCGGTCCACCTCGGCGCTGTCGAGGCGGCGGGTCAGCACGCGGCTCTGGCTGTCGTCCAGCGTTGCCAGCATCGCGGACGCCGCCTCGAAGGCCTGACGCCGCGCGCGCGAATGGAACACCAGGTAGGATACCACCAGCGACATGCTGGCGCCGACCAGGATCGCCAGCACGCGGTCGACCGGCCGGTTGAAGGCGCTGCCCTGCGACGGAAACAGGAACGTCACCACCAGCGTCACCCCGGCCAGCCGCAGGTTCGGCTTGAACGCCGCCAGCAGCGCCAGCGGCACCAGCAGCACGGCGAACACCGGCAGCGTCGGCAGGCCGATCAGCGCCAGCGCGATGGCACAGGCGCCCGCGACCGCGCCGATCAGCGTGCCGAGGATCTGGTCGCGGCCGGCCTCCAGCGTCGAGCTGATCCGCGCCTGGGTGACGATGACGGCGGTGATCAGCGCCCAGTACGGCTCGCGCAGGTGCAGGGCGCGCGCCACCACGTCGGACAGGAACACCGAGACCAGGATCCGGATCGCCTGGCGGATCTCCGGGGTCCAGCCATCGATGCGGCTGCGCGCCCGTGTCAGCAGTCCCGCCGGCGCCCCCGCGTCGCGTGCGGCACTCATCCGTGCCGGCGGAGCGTCACTCCGGGGCCTTGCGATGGTTGGTGGCAGGCGGCGGCGCCGCGCCGATCGGCAGCGGCACCCAGCGCATGCCCTCGCCGCTCTGCACCAGCATCACCACCGAGGGGCGCTTCTGGCGGCGCGCGTCGTCGATCCGCGCCTGCACGTCGGACGGCTGCGCCACCTCGGACTGCTGCACCTCGACGATCACGTCGCCCGCGCGGATGCCGCGATCGGCGGCCGCGCCGGCCTGGCCGACATCGGTCACCACCACCCCCTTCTGGGCGCCGGCGAGCTGGTACTTCTGGCGCAGCGCGTCGTCGATCCCGGCGAGCTTCATGCCGAGCCCGGCGAGGTCCACCGACGCCGGTCCGGACGGCTTGGCCGGAGCACTCGCCGCCGCGGGCTTCGCCGCCTCCTCGGGGAAGGCGCGGATCGTGACCTGCAGCGTCTGCGGCTTGCCGTCGCGCCAGATGCCGAGCGGCACCGACTGCCCGACCGGCGTCTCGCCCACCACGCGCGGCAGGGTGCGCCCGTCGACATCGTGGCCGCCGACCTGCTGGATCACGTCGCCGGTCCTGAGCCCCGACTTCGCCGCAGGCCCGCCCGCCTCCAGGCCCGCGACCAGCGCGCCCTTGGGCGTCTTGAGGCCGAGGCTGTCGGCGATGTCCTGGGTCACGTCCTGGATGCGCACGCCGATCCAGCCGCGACGGGCCTTGCCGAACTGGCGCAGCTGGTCGATCACCACGCGCGCCTCGTTGGACGGGATCGAGAAGCCGATGCCGATGGAGCCGCCGGACGGCGAATAGATCGCGGTGTTGATGCCGATCACGCCGCCATCCATGTCGAACAAGGGTCCCCCTGAGTTGCCGCGATTGATCGGCGCGTCGGTCTGGATGAAGTCGTCATACGGGCCGCTGTCGAGCGAGCGGCCGCGCGACGACACGATGCCGGCGGTCACGGTGCCGGACAGGCCGAACGGGTTGCCGATCGCCACCACCCAGTCGCCGACGCGGGCCTTGTCGCTGTCGCCGAACGCCACCGCCGGCAGCGGGTGCGCGGGCTCGACCTTGAGCAGGGCGAGGTCGGTCTTGTCGTCGTGCCCGACCAGCCGGGCCTTCAGGACGGTGTTGTCCTGCAGCGTCACGGTGATGCTGTCGGCGCCCTTGATGACGTGGTTGTTGGTCACGATCAGGCCGGAAGGGTCGATCACGAAGCCGGAGCCCAGGCTCTGCAGCTTGCGCCCCGGCGCCGCCTGGCCCTTCTGGCTGCCGTTCTTGCCGCCGTTATGGTTCATGAAGTCGTGGAAGAACTTGTCGAATGGCGTGCCGGGCGGGATCGCCGGCACCGGGTTCTGCGGCGCGTCCTGGTCCTTGCCGCCGCCAGTCCCGTCGCCCGGCGCCTTGTCGCCGCCGGGGGCGGCCTGGTCGCCGGGATCGTCGTCATCGTCCTGGCTGTCGTCGGTGACGGTCTCGGTCGACGAGATGTTGACCACCGAGGGCAGCAGCCGGGCCGCGAGATCGGCGAAGCTGTCCGGGGCGCCGCGCGCCAGCGCCGGCACCGGGGCCGCCGCCGGCAGCAGAACACCGCCCGCGAGCAGCATGGCCGAGGCCAGCAGGCCGGCGCGGAACAGCCGGAGCCGGACGGACACTGCACTGCCGTCGGACCGCAAGATCGCCAAGCGCATGGGGCGGACTGTCTCCTGAAGGCGGCGGATGCCTCGCCGCTCTGGGCGGAACTCTGCTCACGCGGCCGGTCCGGCGGCAAGACCCGGCGCGGGCGGGCCGCTCAGGCGCGGTCCAGCAGCCAGCCGGCGACCGCCTCGCCGAGCAGCGCGTAGCCCGGATCGGTCATGTGGGTGCCGTCCGGCGACAGGGTGTCGCGGGCGAAGTGCGCCTCGCACCAGCTCCGCATCCGCTCGTAGCGGGGGAACACCGCGAGCCCGGCCTCGGCGGCGATCCGGTGCAGCGCCTCGCGGAAGGCCGGAAAGGCCGGGCATTCCTCCAGGCTGCGGCAATATTGCTGGTCCATCAGCACGAGGTCGGCGCCGGTCGCGGCCAGCCGGTCGAGGCCGGCCCAGGTCAGCCGCTCGAAGCGCTCGAGCGGCACGTCCTGCACCGGATCGTTGGAGCCGGTCTGCCAGACGATCAGGTCGGGGGTGGTGGCAACGACTGCCTCGAGCCTGCGGTCCATGTCGGCCGCGTTCTCGCCGCCGACGCCGAGATTGCTGAGCGCGATGCCGCCGCCGAACGCCGGCAGCAGCGTGCGCCGCATCACCGAGGGATAGCTGTGCGCCGGGCTGCTGGCGCCCGAGCCCTCGGTGGTCGAGGAGCCGAACGCGACGAGGCGGAGCGGCAGGGCGGCCGTGCGGCGGGCATGGGTGCGAGGCAGGATCGGAGGGGTGCTCATGGCGGGCGGGGTGCCATTCCCGGCACCGGCGGGCAAGGCCCCCTGCGACATCGCCCGTCTATCCGGCGGCGGCCTGGACGGAGACGGTCTCGGCAGGCGGCGCGGCGCGGCGCCGGGCGCGCTGCTTGCGACGGTCGAGGGCCACTGCCATCAGATAGAGCGTGCCGAGCCCGATCACGTTGACCGCGACCTGCATCGGCCAGCCGGTGCCGTAGGTGGTCATCGCCAGCCGGGCCAGCAGGTCCAGCACGGTGCCGACCGAGAACACCTCCAGCGAGTGGCGCCCGAACACCGCCAGCACCTGACCCGGACCGCCGCCCGCCAGCCGCCGCGCCAGCCGGCTGCTCTGCACCAGGTAGAAGATCGCCATCACGTCGATCAGCCTGAGCGGCGAAAGCGGCGTCTTCTGCGGCGGATCGATCGGCAGCGGCGCCAGATCGGGCAGGCCCCATTGCGACCAGGGAAACGCCTGCACCGCGCTGAAGCCGAGATAAAGCCAGCAGGCCGCCACGATCCAGGGCGAGCGCGGCACGTCGCCGCCGGTGCGCCGGGTCTCGATCGCCGCCCAGGCGCCCAGGGTGAACAGGAACTGCCAGGCGAACGGGTCGAAATACCAGCCGTCCGGATCGAACCAGTTCGGCAGGTTGATCTGCGGATCGATGTTGATCGTCAGCCAGATCGCGGCGCTGATCGCGAGCGCTGCCCAGCGGTTGGTTCGCAGCGCCAGGTAAATCACCGGGAACAGCACCAGCAGCACCATGTAGAGCGGCAGGATGTTGAGGTTGCCGGGCAGCGCCTCCAGCGTCAGCACCCGCCACACGCTGCGCAGGCCGTGCGCCAGCTCGGGCTCCAGGAAGTCGACCGGCACCGTGTGGTAGTGCCGCCACTGCCTGATCGCCAGCACCGTGGTGACCAGCATGCCCATCTGGAACAGATACAGCCTGACCACCCGCCGCCCGAGCCGGATCAGCCCGGTCAATACGCCCTCGCGCTCGAAGGCGCGGCCATAGGCCAGCATCGACGCGAAGCCCGCCAGCAGCACGAACACCTCGGCCGCGTCGCAGAAGCCCAGGTTGCGCAGGGTGAAGCGGTTGAGCAGATTCTGCGGGATGTGGTCGCAGAACATCATCGTCAGCGCCACGCCGCGCAGCGCGTCGATGCGGTGGTCGCGCGACGAGGCGGCGGGCGCCTGCGCCCGGGAGGTGCCGGGTGCTGCCTGCCGGGACGGCGGGGCGGATGGCGCGATCATGTTCATCCAGCCCTCCTGGCATGGCATTGCGGCAAAACAGTAGGTGCTCGGGCCGCACGGTTCCAGGCCGGGCGCCCGCACCGTCGCGTGCGGCGGCCAGGTTTGGCAGCGGCCGGGGGTGCACCGCGCCGAGCCGGGCCCACCTGTGCTACGGGACCGGGCGGAAACAGGACATCTCATGGCCGACATGGACGGAAACGCGCTCGAGCAGGCGGTGCGGCAGGTGCTGGAAGCGGTGCGCGAGCCGCGCGGCGGCCAGGATCTGGTGACAGCAGGGCTGGTCGAGAGCGTGCGGGTGCAGAACGGGCTGGTGCAGGTGGCGCTGGCCGCCGACCGCAGCAACGTCGGCATGCTGGAGCCGATCCGCGGGCAGGTCGAGCAGGGGCTGCGGGCGCTTCCAGGCGTGCTCAACGCCACCGTGGTGCTGACCGCGCACCGGCAGGCCGCCCCGGCGCCGGACCCGCGCCCGGCGGCTCCCCCGTCCGGCGGCGGCCACCGGCCGATCAGCCTGGGAGGAGGCGCCGGTGCCGCCCCGGGCGGCGGCGCGGAGCCGGCGGGGAAGCTGCTGGCCCAGGTGCGGGCGGTGGTTGCCGTCGCCTCCGGCAAGGGCGGCGTCGGCAAGTCGACCACGGCAGTCAACCTGGCGATCGGGCTCGCGCGCACCGGCCTCTCGGTCGGGCTGCTCGATGCCGACATCCACGGACCCAGCCTGCCGCGCATGCTGGGCGTGGCGACAGCCCAGCCGGAGGTGCGCGGCAAGCAGCTGATCCCGATCGAGGCCTGGGGCATCAAGGCGATGTCGATCGGCTTCCTGGTCGAGGAGCGCACCGCGATGATCTGGCGCGGCCCGATGGTGATGGGCGCGCTGACCCAGCTGATGGGCGAGGTCGAGTGGGGCGCGCTCGACGTGCTGGTGGTGGACATGCCGCCCGGCACCGGCGACGCGCAGCTCACGCTGGCGCAGAAGGTGGCGCTGGCGGGTGCGGTGATCGTGTCGACGCCGCAGGACATCGCCCTGCTGGACGCGCGGCGGGGGGTGGCGATGTTCGAGAAGACGCGGGTGCCGGTGCTGGGCATCGTCGAGAACATGAGCAGCTTCTGCTGCCCGAACTGCGGCCACACCACGCCGCTGTTCGGGCATGGCGGCGCGCGCGCCGAGGCGGAAGCGCTGGGGGTGCCGTTCCTGGGCGAGATCCCGCTGCTGCTCGACATCCGCGCCAGTGCCGATGCCGGCACGCCGATCCTGGCCGCCGCCCCCGACAGCCAGGCCGGCCGCGCCTACCAGGCGCTCGCCGGCCGGGTGCTGGAAGGGCTGCAGCCGCACCTGGACAAGCCGCGGCCGAGCTGAGCGCGCGGTCAGGCGGCCACCGCGCGCAGCCGCGCCGAGCGCGATTCGCCGCGTCCGAACAGGGCGAACACCGCGATGCCTACATAGCTGACCAGCGGCACCACGAAGGCGGCGCTGATGCTGACCCGGTCCGCCACCAGTCCCACCAGCGGCGGCACCAGCGCGCCGCCGACGATGGCGGTGCAGAGCAGTCCCGACACCGCGGCCGCCGGCGCGTCGGAGCGCTGCAGGGTCAGGGTGAAGATGGTCGGAAACATCACCGAGTTGAAGAAGCCCAGTCCCAGCGCCGCGGCGGCGGCCGGGATGCCCGTCGCCTGGGTCACCGTCAGGCAGAGCAGGATGGCGACGGTCGCAGCCAGGCCCAGCAGCCGGCCGGCCACCACGACGCGCAGCAGCTGGCTGCCGAGGAACCGCCCCACCATGGCGCCGCCCCAGAAGAAGGTGGCGAGCAGCTGCGCCGCCTGCGCCGGCGTGACGCCCAGGATGGCGGGCTGGGTCAGGAAGTTGACCATGATCGTCGAGGCGCCGACCTCGGCGCCCACGTAGATGAAGATCGCGAACGCGCCGAACAGGCCCCAGCCGGAGCGGAACGCCGACAGCAGGCGGGCCGTCTCCACCGGCCGCTCGCGCGGCGCATGCAGCCGGTGGCGCACCGACCAGATGACGATGCCGAGCATCAGCACGATGACGGCGATCAGCGCGAACTGGTGGTCGATGTCGCGCAGCGAGATCGCGCGCGCCTGCGGCGTCATGCTGATGGCGGCATCGCTGCTGAACAGGCCGCCGCGCAGCAGCAGCTGCGAGGCGACCAGCGGCCCCAGCACCGTGCCGAGCGAGTTGAACGCCTGGCTCATGGTCAGGCGGAAATGCGAGCGCAGCGGAATGCCGAGTGCTGCCGAAAGCGGGTTGGCCGCCACCTGCAGCAGCGTGGTGCCCGACGCGATCACGAACAGCGCCAGCAGGATCGCCGCGTAGCTCTCCACCGTGACGCCGAGCAGCACGATCAGGCAGCCCGCCACCATCACCGCCAGGGCCAGCACGATGGCGTTGGGGCCGCCGGTCCGGGCCAGCAGCACCGAGGCCGGCACCGACATCACGCCGTATGCCAGGAAGAAGGCGAACTGGGTGAGCATCTGCTCGGTGTAGCTCAGCTGGAAGATCGCGCGCGCCGCCGGCGCCAGCCCGTCGAT
The DNA here is from genome assembly GCA_964248625.1 of uncultured Acetobacteraceae bacterium. Lineage (GTDB taxonomy): Bacteria > Pseudomonadota > Alphaproteobacteria > Acetobacterales > Acetobacteraceae > Lichenicola. The sequence continues at coordinate 37,768 of CAXTZG010000008.1, forward strand.
CACGGAGGACACGAAGCCCCAGATCAGGAACAGCGTGGTGACATAAACGAACGGCGTCGCACGGCCTGCACGGAAGGCCGAACGCGACGGGCTGGGCATGGCGGCCCAGGTGGTGAGCTCCTCCGGTCCGGGACAGGGTGACAGGGAGGGATCGGACGATCAGGAACGGGGATCGCAGTTGGTGCGTCCGGTGGCGATGCAGTCCTGGCGGCTGACATAGCTCTGGATCGCCGGGAACAGCAGCACGCCGAGATAGACGACCAGCAGGATGAGCGCCATCACGATGAACGGCAGCAGGGTCGGGACCGGGCTGGGCTTGCGGGGAGGACGCATCGGCATCAGCCTAGCCGGGCTGCGGGACTTGGCAATCGGCCCGGGTGGCGAAAGGGTTCGCGTCCGCCACGCCGACGACGACCGGCCGCGGGTCCAGGACGACGCGGGTTCGTTTCAAGCGCCTTTGACGCGCGCCGCCAGCTCCGGCACCTGCTCCACCAGCTCGCGCAGCTCGCGCCCGCCCAGGCCGAACGACGCCGGATCGAGCGCCTCCTGCCCGCCCAGGGCCGCGCGCAGCAGCCCCATCGCCTGGCCGGACAGCGAGGTCGCGTTGGCGACATAGTCGTCATAGGCGTCGGACACGTTCGGCACCCACGCCCGGACCACGCCCAGGATGGCCTCGGCATAGACGCGTATCTCCGCCTGGGCGTGCGGGTCGGCGCGCAGGCTGAGGAAGCGCAGCAGGTTCCACAGGTTCACCTTCCAGTAGAACTGGGTGTAGATGCCGACCGGCAGGTTGATGCGCGCGAGCTCGCGCGCCACCCCGGCGCGGGTGCTGTCGAGGGCAGCGCCGTCCTCGCCCTCGTTGAGCATCCACAGATAATTGTCGTAGCAGCGCGCCGCGTCGTCGCGCAGCATCTCGACCACGCGGGCGGCAGCTTCCGGCGCCATCGCCTCGCCGCGCCCCTGCCGGTTGGCGGCGGACTGTGCCGCCACGGACTCCACCTCGGGGATGTAGAACTCGCGCTCCAGCACCGAGTAGCGGGCGGAGTACTCGTTGATCGAGGCGGTGCGGTGGCGGAACCACTGCCGGGTCACGAAGATCGGCGCGCGCACATGGAGCTTGAGCTCGGCGAGCTCGAACGGCGTGGTGTGGCGGTGGCGCATCAGATAGCGGATCAGGCCGCGGTCGCTCTGCACCTGGCGGGTGCCGCGCCCGTAGGACACCCGCGCGCCCTGCACCACGGCGGCGTCGTCGCCCATGTAGTCGACGACGCGCACGAAGCCCTTGTCGAGCACCGGAATCGGCTCGAACAGCACCGCCTCGAGACCGGGCGAGGTGGCGCGCCGCGTGGTGGCGGTGGCAGCGCGGGCCTCGGCGATCTCCTGAAGCTGGCTGTCCGTCAGGTTCTGCATCGGCGTCCTTGAGTCGCAGGGCGGGATTCGGGTGCCAGGGGGTAGCACGGAAGTCCGATTGAGTCCCCTGGACGCCGCGCGTGGAGCGCCCTATATCTCGCGATGCCAGAGGGCAACCTCAGCTATGGTGATAAACGGTACGTGGAATAAACGTTGTGGACCCGGGGGCAGTGCCCGGCGTCTCCACCAGACCCGCCAGGGTCCGTGCGGGGACGAAACAGGCTCGACACGCGTGGTAAAGACCTACCTTTTGCTCGGCATGATACCGCCGTTATCGGGTCATATCACAAGTGCCAATGATAACCATGAGGCGCTCGCTGTAGCTGCATAAGCTACAAGCGCGGTTCGGGGGGGCACCGGGCAACAGAAGCCCCCCCACTTTTCGCCGGCCTGCCATGGACACGGCGCCTTGCACGGCACCAGCGTTTGCAGCAAGGCTGCACCGACAGAAGTCCGGCGTCCGACAGGTCGCGCGGCGCGAACCGAGGGGGCCTGCATGGCCGAGGACGATGTCGGCGGGACGTTCGGGAGCGGCGACGATGCCGCGATGCCCGACAGCCTCCTGCCCTACGACCGCTGGATCGAGCAGGCCTATCGCCAGGTGATGGTGCAGGCGATCAACCATGCCGCCGCCGAGGGCCTGCCGGAAGGGCATCATTTCTACATCACCTTCCGCACCGACGATCCGGGCACGATCGTGCCCAAGCGCATGCTGGCGCAGTATCCCAACGAGATGACCATCGTCCTGCAGCACCAGTTCTGGGACCTGAAGGTCGACGAGACGGCGCAGACGCTGAGCGTCGGGCTGTCGTTCGGCAGCGTGCCGAGCACGGTGGTGGTGCCGCTGCGCGCGATCACCGGCTTCGCCGACCCGCACGTGCGCCTGGTGCTGCGCTTCACCGCCACCGACGCGGCCGGAGCCGGAGCGGCGGCGCCGGAGGCCGCGACGGCGCTGGTGGCGCGCGCAGCACCCGATGCCGAGGCGGATGCCCCGGCCGGCCCGGCGCCCGATCCGACGCCGCAGGTCGTGAGCCTGGACGCCTTCCGCAAGCGCGGCTCGACCCCCAGCTGACCTGCCGCGCCCGACACGCCTGACGACCATCCTCCGCCGGACGCCCGAGGCAGGAAGCAGCCCCGATCGCCACGGCCGGAGCCGTCCGAACCGGAACCCGCCATGAACGCCCTGTCGCCCACGCCCGCCTCGCTCAGCGCGCCATCGAAGGCGTTCGCCTATTCGCCGATGTTCCCGCTCGGCGAGGACACGACGCCCTGGCGCAGGCTCGACATCGCCGGCGTCTCCACCGCGACCTGCGACGGCCGGACGGTGCTCAGGATCGAGCCGCAGGCGCTGTCGGACCTGGCGGCGGCGGCGTTCCGCGACGTCTCGCATCTGCTGCGCCCCGGCCACCTGGCCCAGCTGTCGCGCATCCTGACCGATGCGGAGGCATCCGCGAACGACCGCTTCGTGGCCCTCGACCTGCTGAAGAACGCGTCCATCGCCGCCGGCGGCGTGCTGCCGATGTGCCAGGACACCGGCACCGCCATCGTGTTCGGCAAGAAGGGCCAGCGGGTCTGGATCCTCGGCAACGAGGAGGAGGCGCTGAGCCAGGGGGTGCATCGCACCTACACCGAGACCAACCTGCGCTACTCGCAGATGGCGCCGCTCGACATGTTCGAGGAGGTCAATACTGGCAACAACCTGCCGGTGCAGTTCGACATCGGCGCCGCACCCGGCGAGCACCATGCGGACGAGCTGCATCTGATGTTCATCGCCAAGGGCGGCGGCTCGGCCAACAAGACCTTCCTGTTCCAGGAAACCCGCGCCCTGCTGGCCAGCAAGGAGAAGCTGCTGGAATGGCTGGGGGTCAAGATCCGCACGCTGGGCACCTCGGCCTGTCCGCCCTACCACCTGGCGGTGGTGATCGGCGGCACCTCGGCCGAGCTGACGCTGAAGACCGTCAAGCTCGCCTCCACGCATTATCTCGACACCCTGCCGATCAAGGGCTCGCCGCTCGGCCACGCCTTCCGCGACGTGGCGCTGGAGCAGGAGGTGCATGCGCTGACCCAGTCGCTCGGCATCGGCGCGCAGTTCGGCGGCAAGTATTTCTGCCACGACGTGCGGGTGGTGCGGCTGCCCCGCCACGGCGCGTCGCTGCCGGTGGGCATCGGCGTGTCCTGCTCGGCCGACCGGCAGATCAAGGCCAAGATCACCTCCGAGGGCATCTTCCTCGAGCAGCTCGAGACCGATCCGGCGCACTTCCTGCCCGAGGCCACCGACGAGATCCTGGGCGGCGACGTGGTGCAGGTCGACCTGAACCAGCCGATGTGGGAGATCCGCCGCCTGCTGTCGCAGCATCCGGTCAAGACGCGGCTGTCGCTGTCCGGCACCGTGGTGGTGGCGCGCGACATCGCGCACGCCAAGTTCAAGGAGCGGCTGGACCGCGGCGAGGGCCTGCCCGACTACCTCAAGGATCATCCGGTCTATTACGCCGGGCCTGCCAAGACGCCGGAGGGGATGCCGACCGGCTCGTTCGGCCCCACCACCGCCGGCCGCATGGACAGCTATGTCGACATGCTGCAGGCCGCCGGCGGCTCGTTCGTGATGCTGGCCAAGGGCAACCGCTCGCGCGCGGTGAGGGATGCCTGCCAGACCCATGGCGGCTTCTATCTGGGCTCGGTCGGCGGCCCGGCGGCGCGGCTGGCGCAGGACTGCATCCGGCGCGTCGAGGTGCTCGAATATCCCGAGCTCGGCATGGAGGCGGTCTGGCGCATCGAGGTCGAGAACTTCCCCGCCTTCATCGTCATCGACGACAAGGGCCACGATTTCTATGACGGACTGACCTAGACACCATGCGCTTCACCGTCGACCGGCTGGACCACCTCGTCATCACCTGCAAGGACGTGGAGAAGACCTCGTCCTGGTATCAGCGCGTGCTCGGCATGGAGCACGAGGAATACGGCCGCAACCGGCGCTGCGCGCTGAAGTTCGGCGGCCAGAAGATCAACCTCCGCCCCTACGGCGCCGACGGCTGGACCACCGCCGAGGACGCGCTGCCCGGCAGCCAGGATCTGTGCTTCGTCACCGCCGTGGAAAGCGAGGACGTGGTCGACCACCTCGCGAGCTGCGGCGTGAGCATCACCGAGGGCCCGGTCACGCGGCTGGGCGCGCTCGGTCCGACCACCTCGGTCTACTGCCTGGATCCGGACGGCAACCTGGTCGAGATCACCTCCTACCAGGGCTGACGCCGGCACCCCATCTCGGCCGCATGAGGCAGAAGAACCACGACGCAATGGCCGAGATCGTGTGCTGCGCGCTGTGCGGCCGGCCCATTCCGCCGCATGCGAAATCGTCGCTGCACCATCTCACGCCCAAGCTGAAGGGCGGCGCCCGGCTCGGCACGGTGCGCCTGCACCAGATCTGCCACTCCACCATCCATGCCCGCTACACCGAGGCCGAGATCGCGCGCCAGCTGGCCGAGCCGGAGGCGCTGCGCGCGGACCCGGAGCTTGCGCGTTTCGTTGCCTGGGTGCGCACCAAGCCCGACGACTTCCACGCCCCGACGCGGCGCGCGCGGGGCAAGACCGCGCGGTGGCGGTAGGCGGCGGGTTCTAGCCGGTGACCAGATCCTTCTGCTTGCGCAGCTTGGCGATGGTCGCGTCGTCGAGATGCAGATGCTGCTTGATCAGGTGGACGGGCGTCAGTGCCATCCACTGGTTCAGCGACACGTCGGCATAATGGTCCGATCGGAACATCTCGAGGAACCTCATCGGCGAGGTGCCAGTGTTCTCGATGTAGTGCCCCATGGAGCGCTCCACGTAGCCGACGTCTCCCGCCTGGAAATCGAACGTGCGCGCACGCGCGTCCGCGGCAAAGACCGTCATCCGGGCCTGGCCCTCGATATAGTACTGCCATTCGTCGGCGTTCGGATGCCAGTGGATCTCGCGCATCCCGCCCGGCTGCACCTCGACATAGGCGGCGGCAATGGTCTTCGAGGCGGCGAAGTTGCGGCTGTCGACGACCCTGACGGAGCCGCCGCTCGACATCACAGGTTTCTGCGCCATCAGCTTGTAGGTGAACGGGACAGGCACGGTGCCGTTCGGATCGGAGATCCTGGTCTGATCGAGCGGCGGCGGGACCGGTTCCTGGAAGATGTAGAGCTCCTTCTGCGGAATGTTCGCGAACGCGGACTCGGCGACGCCGAAGTTCTTTGCCAGCACCGATTTCGGCGTGTGCGCGAACCAGTCGGTGATCAGGAAGGTGCTGTTTTCGGAAAAGGCGCCGTCATCGAAGACCAGAAGGAATTCGCAGCCATCCTGCAGCGCCTGGATCGAGTGCGGCAGGCCCGACGGGAAGTACCACAGATCGCCCTCGTCCACGTCCGCGATATAGCTGCGGCCGTTCGCGTCGATGGCGGTGACGCGCGCGCTGCCCTTCAGCATGATCTGCCACTCGGCCTCCTTGTGCCAATGCAGCTCGCGTATCGCGCCCGGCTTCAACCGCATGTCGACGCCGGCAATCGACTTCGAGACCGGCAGCTCGCGAATGGTGGTCTGCCGCGCGAAGCCGCCATCCTCCAGCCGCATGTGGCTGTCGGCAAACGACCATTTGAGGTTCGGCAGGTCGCCGTGGTCGGTTGCCGGAGGCGCCTGCAGGTCGGGATTCTCGTCCGCCAGCGGCACGTTGCGCGGCCCGATGACGGTTGCACCGTCCTTGCCGCGGATCGGCTCGATGCCGCCGGCCGGCTGCGCGGCGGCGCGTCCTGCGGTCAAGGCCAGGCCGCCGGCCGTGGCCGCCAGGATGGAGCGGCGAGACAGTGGATCCATGCGCGTATGCTCCTCGAGGCCCTGCCGGTCGGAACGCGACGATGGTCGGGCGAACGCTGCCGAACGGCTGTTTAACCACCAGGTTTCGCTGCCTGGAACCTGTCCGCGGATAGCGTTTTCGTGTCGGTCCCCGGCGTTGCCACGGCTTCCGGGCTGGACCAAGGTTGCCGTCGTGGATGGATCACGTGGCGGAGCGCGAGCGGCATGACCCTGATCACGCGGCGCAGCCTGCTGCTCGCCACCGCGCTTTCCACCGTCGCCGCCGGAGCATCGGCCGCCAGCATCGTGTCCGGCATGCCCTGGGCGCCGAACCAGGCGGATCCGCCCGAGCCGGCGACGCCCGGGCCGTGGGTCTGGTTCACAGCCGAGGAAGGTGCCGATGTCGAGGCGCTGGTCGACCGGCTGATCCCGCCCGACGCCGACACGCCGGGGGGCCGGGATGCCGGGTGCGCGGTGTTCATCGACCGTCAGCTCGCAGGCGGCTACGGCAGCGCGCGCGGGCTGTATATGCGGCCGCCCTTCAGCGACGGCACCAAGCAGCAGGGCCCGCAGTCTCCCCTGACGCCGGCGGCGCGCTACCGGGCCAGCCTTGCGGCCCTCGATGGCCATTGCAGGCGCGCCTTCGCCGGCCGCCGGTTCGCGCAGCTGAACGGCAGCCAGCAGGACAACGTCATCCACGGGCTGGAATCGGGCCTGCTGCAGCTGGACGGGATCAGCGGCCGCGCCTTTTTCGAGCTGCTGATCAAGGACACGCAGCAGGGCTTCCTGGCCGATCCGATCTATGGCGGCAACCGCGACATGTGCGCCTGGAGGATGATCGGCTTTCCGGGCGCGCGATACGATTATCGCGACTGGATCGGTCGTCACAACGAGAACTATCCCTATCCGCCGATCGGGATCGGCGCGCATCCGGACTGGCACGCATGACCGCGACCCGGCTTCCCGCGCGCGACGTCGTGGTCATCGGGCTTGGCTGGACCGGCTCCATCCTGGCGCATGAGCTCACCGACCAGGGGCTCGACGTGGTGGCGATCGAGCGTGGTCCCTGGCGGGACACCGCAACCAGCTTTCCGCCCTCTTACGCACCGGACGAGCTGCGCTACCGGATCCGGCACGAGCTGTTCCTGCGGCCGGAACAGAACACGCTGACGTTCCGCAACAACGCCAGCCAGAACGCCCTGCCGATCCGCAGCTGGGGCGCGTTCATGCTGCCGAACGGCGCCGGCGGCGGCGGCACGCACTGGAATGCCGAAACATGGCGCTTCCTGCCGAGCGACTTCCGGCTGCGTTCGCATCTGGTGGAGCGCTACGGCGCCGGCTTCCTGCCGGCCGACATGACGATCCAGGATTATCCGTTCAGCTACGAGGATCTGGAGCCGTTCTACGACCGGTTCGAGTATCTGTGCGGAACCTCCGGCACGGCCGGCAACCTGCGCGGCACCATCCAGCCTGGCGGCAACCCGTTCGAGGGACCGCGATCGAGGGCCTATCCGACGCCGGCGCAGCAGCAGCCGTACAGCGCGACGCTGTTCGCCCGGGCCGCCAACGAGATGGGCTATCACGCCTTTCCGCAGCCGTCGGGCAACCTTTCGCAGGCCTACACCAATCCGCTCGGGGTCAAGCTCGGCCCCTGCACCTATTGCGGCTTCTGCGAGTGGTTCGGCTGCGGCAACTACAGCAAGGCGAGCCCGCAGACGACGATCCTGCCGGTGCTGACCCGCAAGTCGAACTTCGAGGCGCGCACCCAGTGCGAGGTGACGCGGATCACGCTCGACAACACCGGCAGGCGGGCGACCGGCGTGATCTACGTGGACACGTCCGGCAAGGAATGGGAGCAGCCGGCGGATCTGGTGCTGCTCTGCGCGTTCTCGATCTTCAACGTGCAGATGATGCTGCATTCCGGGATCGGCGTTCCCTACGACGTCAGCACCGGCCGAGGGCAGATCGGCCGCAACTTCACCCACCAGACGGTCTCGAGCGCGATCGGCTTCTTCGACAAGGACAAGTACCGGTTCAATCCGTTCATGGCCTCCGGTGCGATCGGCATGTGCATCGACGAGTTCAACGGCGACAACTTCGACCATGGGCCGCACGGCTTCGTCGGCGGCGGCTACATGGGACAGGTGCAGACCAACGGCAGGCCGATCGAGACGACGCCGGTTCCCCCCGGCACGCCCCTCTGGGGACCGGGCTGGAAGCAGGCGCTCCGCGACAGCTACAACAGCACGGTGTTCGCCGGTGCCGGCGTGCATGGCAGCTCCTACAGCTACCGGACGAACTACCTCGATCTCGACCCGACCTACACGGACCGGTTCGGCAGGCCGATGCTGCGTCTGACCATGGACCTGCATGACAACGAGATCAGGATGAGCGCCTTTCTGACCGACAAGTATGCCGAGGTGATCCAGAACATGGGAGCCAGGCAGGTGGTGAAGCAGCCGCGGAAGGGTCCCTACAGCATGACCGCCTACCAGACGTCGCATGTCTGCGGCGGCGTGCTGGCGGGCGCGTCGCCGGCCGACAGCGCGGTCAACACCTATTCGCAGAGCTGGGACGTTCCCAACCTCTTTGTCACCGGCATGAGCGCGTTTCCGCAGAATGCGGGCTACAATCCGACCAACACCGTGGCGGCGATGGCGTATCGCACCGCGGACGCGATCCGCAGGCAGTATCTGAAGAATCCCGGTCCGCTGGTCCATGCGTAGCGCGCACGGCCTGCTGGCGCTGGCCGCACTGCTGCTGTGCGGCGCCGGCACCACCAGCCCGGGCGAGCAGGATTACGCGCAGGTCGAGAAGGGACGCTACCTGGCGATCGTGGCGGACTGCGCCGCCTGCCATACCGCCGTCGGCGGACAACCCTTCGCGGGCGGGCGGCCGATCCAGACGCCGTTCGGCATCATCTTGTCGTCCAACATCACGCCGGACCGTGAGACCGGGATCGGGAGGTGGAGCGACGACGAGTTCGTGCGGCTGATGCAGCACGGGATCGGCCGGGGGGGCAAGCACATCTACCCCGCGATGCCCTACCCGTACTACACGCACGCGACTCGCGAGGACGACGTGGCGATCCGCGCGTGGCTTGCCACGGTCGCGCCGGTCCGGAACAAGGTCGAGACCAACCAGCTGCCGTTCCCGCTCGACATCCGGGCGGCGATGATCGGCTGGAACATGCTGTTCCTCAGTTCCGGCCGGTTCAGGCCCGACCCGGGGCGGTCAACCGACTGGAACCGGGGCGCCTACCTGATCACCGGCTGGGAGCATTGCGGCGCCTGCCACACGCCCAAGACGGTCGCGGGCAGCGACGACACCTCGCGCACGCTGCAGGGCGCGGTGATCCAGGGCTGGTTCGCCCCCAACATCACCAACGACACGCGGCGTGGCCTCGGCCGCTGGTCGGTCGAGGATGTGGTCGGCTATCTGCGCAGCGGCCACAACCGGATCGCCGCCGCGTCCGGCCCGATGGCGGAGGAGGTCGGGCTGTCCAGCTCGCAGATGTCGGATGGGGACCTGCAGGCGATGGCGGTCTACCTGAAGAGCCTGCCCGGCCAGGCCGACGCCGCGGTGCCGCTGGCCGCGGCAGCCATGCGCCTCGGCGCCTCGATCTACGCCGACGAGTGCTCCGCATGCCATGCACCGCACGGCGAGGGCGTGGCCGGGCTGTTCCCGACCCTGGCCGGCGCGCCGTCGATCCAGTCGCGTCGGCCGACATCGCTGATCCGGGTGGTGCTGCAGGGCGCCAAGAGCGCTGCGACCGACGCGGCGCCGACCGCGGCCGCGATGCCCGCGTTCGGCTGGATGCTGAGCGACGCGCAGATCGCCGCGGTGACCACCTATGTCCGCAACAGCTGGGGCAATGCCGCGTCCGCGGTCGATGCGGACGCGGTCGCCGCGATGCGCGGAACGCTTGCGCATGAAAAGGAGTGACCGGCCGGCCCGGCTCAGGCCCGCTTCTCGACCCCGGTGCCGAGCTCGGACAGCTCGATCATCGCCGTCTTGCCGGTGCCGGCGGGAATGTCGGGCGCCAGGCCCTGCCCGGCCTGCTCCGGCTTCAGCCGCCGCGTCACCACGAAGGCGGTGGCCACGGCAAGCGTGCCGAACACCACGCCGCCCGCCGCCTGGCCCAGCAGCACGCCCACCGGCCCGTAGCGCATGCCGAAGGTCACGAACGGGATCGTGCCCAGCGTGGCGCGGCCCCAGTTGAACAGGGTCGAGAGCAGCGGGAAGCCGAGATTGTTGAAGGCCGCGTTGGCCACGAACAGCGCACCGACCCACAGGAAGCCCGCCACCGTCAGCGAGCAGAACACGTGGATCAGCTCGGCTGCGGTGCCGGTGGCCGAGAACAGCGCCACCACCTGGTTCTGCAACAGCGCCAGCAGCCCCCAGGCCAGCATCACGCAGCCCAGCACCAGCACCAGCGACGCCCGCAGCGTTTCGCGCACCCGGCCGCACAGCCCGGCGCCGAGATTCTGCGCCATGATCGGGCCGACCGAGCCGGTCAGGGCATAGATGAAGGCGAACGCGACCGGGGTGATGCGGTCGATCGTCGCCTGCCCCGCCACCGCCTGCAGCCCGAAGCCGGCCAGCGAGTGGGTGACGAAGGCGCTGCCGACGGGGGTCGCGAGGTTGGTCAGGATCGCGGGCGTCGCCACCTGGGCGATGCGCCGGGCATCGGGGAGCAGCCGGTCCAGGCGCGGCCGCTGCAGCAGCCCGTGCCGGCGCACGCTCAGGAACCCGAGCAGGGCGGTGGTGCCGCGCGACATCACGGTGGAGATCGCGGCACCCACCAGGCCGAGATGCAGCCCGGTGCCGAGCCCCAGGATCAGCACCGGATCCAGGCAGGCCGACACCGCGGCACCGCACAGCGACACCGTCATCGACCGCCTGGCCTCGCCCATAGCCCGCAGCAGCGAGGAGAACGCCATCCCCAGCGTGATCAGCGGCAGGAACGGCGACACGATCCGGATAAAGCCGGCGACCGCGTGGAAGGTGTCGCCGGTGGCCCCCAGCCCGTGCAGGATCGGATGCAGCAGCAGCACCGTCGCGAGCCCGATCAGCAGCATGATGGCGACCATCAGCACCAGGGCCGAGCTCGCGACCGCGCCCGCCTCCTCGTGCCGGTCGGCGCCGATCAGGCGCGACACCACCGCCCCCAGTCCGATCGACAGGCCGATCGAGACCGCGATCTGCAGCATGCCGACAGCCCCGGTGAAGCCGATCGCCGCCGTCAGGCTGCGGTCGCCCAGCAGCGAGATGTAGAACAGGTTGAGCAGGTCGACCACGAACACCGCGATCAGCCCCACCGCGCCGGTGCCGGCCATCACCGCGGTGTGGCGCATGATCGAGCCGGTGCAGAAGCGCCGGCGCCGGCTGGCGAGCACCGCAGCGCTCATCCCGTCAGGTCCGTGGTGGCGTCGCCGGTTCTCACGGGCCGGTTGTGCCACCAACCAGATCCGCCGGCCATGGGCGGCTGCCGTTCAGGCGAGCCGCGTGATCGTCCTGTGCCGCCACACCAGGCGGAAATAAAGGCCCTGGAACAGCAGCATCGCCACAAAGGTGCAGGGATAGGCGATCCAGACGCCGTCGACGCCGAGCAGCCGGCTGCCGATCCAGGCCACGGGCACCTCGACCGCCACGATCGCCAGCACCGACAGGCTCGTCGGCACCAGCACGGTGCCGCTGGCGCGCATCTGCCCGGACAGGATGCCGCCCATGCCGAACACCACCACGCTCCACAGCACGATGTGCAGCAGCGACTGGGTCAGCGCCACGATCGGCGTGCTGACGATGAACAGCGACACCAGGCTGCGCGAGAACAGGTAGGCGATCAGCACCAGCGTGCCGGTGAGCAGCAGGTTGAGCAGCAGCCCGGTGCGCAGGATCGGCGGCAGGCGCTCGGGGTGCCCGGCGCCGATCGCCTGCGCGCTCAGGATGGTCACCGTGATGGCGATCGACATCGCCGGGAACTGCACGTAGGCCATCACCTGGTTGACGGCGCCATAGGCCGCGGTGGCGCCCGAGCCGTAGCGGTTGACGAGGCCCAGCAGCACCATCTCGGCCAGCGCCATGATCACCATCTGCACCGCCGACGGCACGCCGAGCTTCAGCACCAGTCCCAGGATGCGCAGGTCGGGGCGCATCGCCCGCAGGAACCGCCGGTCGGGCGCCAGCGGGCTGCGCAGGCGGCGCAGATACCAGCACAGCCAGCCGAGCGTCACCGTCCAGGCCAGGGACGCCGCCCAGGCAGCACTTGCGGCGCCCAGCCGCGGCAGCCCGAGCCAGCCCCGGATCAGGGCCGGCGTCAGCCCCATGGCGATCACGATCGACACCGCCAGCGCCCAGAGCGGCGTCACGGTGTCGCCGACGCCGCGCAGCAGCTGGGTCGCCAGCAGAAAGGCGAAGAACACCGGCATGAAGGCCAGGATCACCGTGGCGTAGCCGACAGCGCCCGGCAGCACGCTGGCGGGCGTGCCGAGTGCCGCCAGCATCAGCCGCGCCGACGGCGTCAGCACGAGCGAGATGAACAGCCCGCCGACCAGGGCCGTGGTGAGCGCGGTGGCCGCGACCCGGCGCACCTGGTCGTCATCGCCCGCACCCCAGGCCTGGCCGATCAGCACCGAGGCGCCGGCACCCATGCCGATCACCAGGGCCACAAAGAAGAACATGATCGGAAAGAACACGCTCGCCGCCGCCAGCGCGTCCGCGCCGATCATCTGGCCGAGATAGATGTTGCTGATGGTGCCAGACAGCGCCTGCAGGATGTTGCTGAGCATCATCGGCGCGAGGAAGGCGAGGAAGCTCTTCCAGAGCGGTGCGACAGGAGGCGACAGGGTCGAGATCGTTGACGGGCCCATAAGCTTCCAAGACACCATATCGCCGGCATCCCGGCTAGTGCGTGCCGGTGCGCAGGCACGGCCGGGCGAGATGCAAGCCAGGATCAGGCGCCGGGTTTTGGCGGTCCGGGCGCCGCCTTCGGATGGGCCGGGACTGGCCGGCCGGCGAGCCAGCACGTAGATCGTCCAGGCCATGACCCTGCTCGCGTCCGACTTCGACTTCCCGCTGCCGCCGGAGCGCATCGCCCATGCGCCGGCGCGGCCGCGCGAAAGTGCGCGCCTGCTCGAGGCCGGCGCCGAAGGCTGCCGCGACCGGACCGTGCGCGAGCTGCCCGGCCTGCTCCGCCCCGGCGACCTGCTGGTGGCCAACGACACCCGCGTGATCCCGGCACAGCTGGCGGCCCGGCGCGGCGAGGCGCGCATCGGCATCACGCTGGACCGGGTCCTGCCCGACGGCAGCTGGCACGTGCTGGTCCGCAACGCGCGCCGCCTGCGGGACGGCGACATCCTGCGCTTCGATGGCGGCGACACCACCGCCACCGTGCTGGCGCGGCAGGCGGGCGGTGCGGCCGTGCTGCGCTTCGACGTGCAGGCCGACGCCTTCGACCGCTTCCTGCGCCAGGCCGGCCGGCTGGCGCTGCCGCCCTATATCGACCGTCCGGACGGGCCCACCGATGCGGACGCGGCCGACTACCAGACCGTTTTCGCCCGCCATGACGGCGCCGTCGCGGCGCCCACCGCCGGCCTGCACTTCACGCCCGAGCTGCTGCGTCAGGCGCAAGCGCTCGGCGTCAGGCAGGCGACGGTGACGCTGCATGTCGGCGCCGGCACCTTCCTGCCGATGCGCGAGGATGCCGTCGCGGCCCACCGCATGCACCCCGAGCGCGGCATCCTGTCGCCGGAAACGGCCGGGACGATCAACCGCACCCGGGCCGAGGGCGGCCGGATCGTCGCGGTCGGCACCACCTCGCTGCGGCTGCTGGAAAGCGCTGTCGATGCGGACGGCCAGGTCAGGCCGTTCGACGGCGAGACCAGCCTGTTCATCCTGCCCGGCCATCGTTTCCGCACCGCGGACCTGCTGCTGACCAACTTCCACCTGCCGCGCTCGACCCTGTTCATGCTGGTCTGCGCCTTTGCCGGCCGGGAGCGGATGCTCGGCGCCTACCGCCATGCGGTCGCAGCCGGCTACCGCTTCTATTCCTACGGCGACGCCTGCCTGCTGGAGCGCGCCGGATGAGCGGCTTCTCCTGGCAGGCGGAGGCGACCGACGGCGCCGCCCGCGCGGGCCGTCTGCGCACCGCGCACGGCACGGTGCCGACGCCGACCTTCATGCCGGTCGGCACCGTCGGCACGGTCAAGGCGATGACCATGGACGCGGTGCGCTCGACCGGGGCCGGCATCGTGCTGGGCAACACCTACCACCTGATGCTGCGGCCGGGGCCAGAGCGGGTGCAGGCGCTGGGCGGCCTGCACCGCTTCATGGACTGGCCGGGCCCGATCCTGACCGATTCCGGCGGGTTCCAGGTGATGTCGCTGGGCAGCCTGCGGTCGCTGGACGCCGACGGCGTCACCTTCCGGTCGCATCTGGACGGCAGCAGGCATCGCCTGACGCCGGACCGCTCGACGCAGATCCAGCACATGCTGGATGCCACCATCACCATGTGCTTCGACGAGTGCCCGGCGCTGCCCGCACCCGTCGAGAGCATCGCGGCCTCGATGCGGCTGTCGATGCGCTGGGCCGCGCGCTCGCGGGAAGCGTTCGTGGCGCGCCCAGGCTACGCGCAATTCGGCATCGTCCAGGGCGGCACCGAGCCGGAGCTTCGCGCCGAGAGCGTGCGCGCGCTGACGGGGATCGGCTTCGAGGGCTATGCGATCGGCGGCCTCGCGGTGGGCGAGGGCCAGGCGCTGATGTTCGCCACCCTGGAGGCCACGGCGCCGCTGCTGCCGGCCGACCGGCCGCGCTACCTGATGGGCGTCGGCACGCCGGACGACCTGCTCGGCGCGGTGATGCGCGGCATCGACATGTTCGACTGCGTGATGCCGACCCGGGCCGGCCGCACCGCGCGCGCCTATACCGGCTCGGGCACGCTGAACCTGCGCAACGCCCGGCATGCGGGGGATCCGGACCCGGTGGAGGCCGGCTGCCCCTGCCCCGCCTGCGCCCGGCACAGCCGCGCCTACCTGCACCACCTGTTCCGCGCCGGCGAGATGCTGGGGCCGATGCTGCTGACCTGGCACAACCTCGCCTACTACCAGCGCCTGATGCAGGACATCCGCACGGCGATCGGCGAGCGCCGGCTGCAGGCGCATGCGGCAGCACTCCGCGCCGGCTGGGCGGAGGCGGGTCCCGCCGCCGGCGCCGTGCCATGACCGGCGAGGCGCTGCACGACCGCATCCGCGACCATGCCCTGGCACTCGGCTTCGATGCGTTCGGCGTCACCGCCGCCTCGCTCGGCCCGGAAGCGCGCAGCCGTCTCGCCGACTTCCTGGCGCAGGGCCATCACGGCGAGATGGGCTGGCTCGCCGAGCGCACAAACGAGCGCAGCCATCCGCAGGCGCTGTGGCCGGACGCGCGCAGCGTGATCGCGCTCGGCCTGTCCTATGCGCCGGGCGACGATCCGCGCCACATCCAGGGCCGTCCGGACCGCGGCGGCATCTCGGTCTATGCCCGCCACCGCGACTATCACGACGTGGTCAAGGGCATGCTGAAGCACCTGGCGCAGTTCGTGGTGAAGCAGGCTGGTCCGGACCAGCCGGCGGTGAAGGTGTTCGTCGACACCGCCCCGGTGATGGAGAAGCCGCTCGCCGAGCGGGCCGGCCTCGGCTGGCAGGGCAAGCACACCAACCTGGTGTCGCGCGACCATGGCTCGTGGCTGTTCCTGGGCGAGATCTACACCACGCTCGCCCTGCCGCAGACGCCGCCGCGGGCCGGCGGCTGCGGCAGCTGCACCCGCTGCCTCGCCGCCTGCCCGACCGATGCCTTCCCGGCGCCCTACCGCCTCGATGCGCGACGCTGCATCTCCTACCTGACCATCGAGCATCCCGGACCGATCCCGGACGAGTTCCGGAGCGCGATCGGCAACCGCATCTATGGCTGCGACGACTGCCTGGCCGCCTGCCCCTGGAATCGCTTCGCCGCACTCGGCCGCACTGCCAAGCTGCAGGCCCACGACGATCTGAGCGCGCCGCGCCTGGCCGAGCTGGCGCGGCTCGACGATGCGGGCTTCCGGGCGCTGTTCTCCGGCACCGCGGTCAAGCGCATCGGCCGCAACCGGTTCGTGCGCAACGTGCTGATCGCGATCGGCAACTCCGGCCTGCCCGTGCTGCTGCCGGCCGCGCGCGGGCTCACCGCCGACGCCGACCCGGTGGTGGCCGAGGCCGCCGCCTGGGCCTGCGCCCGGCTGGACGCCGCAGCCGGCTGATGCCGCGCAAGCCGCCCCGGGCCCGCCCGGCCCAGCCCGGCCTGGTCAAGCCCAGCCTGGTCAAGAGAAGCCTGGTCAAGAGAAGCCTGTCGCTGTCCGGCCACCGCACCAGC
>CAXTZG010000008.1:54376-64052 GCA_964248625.1 uncultured Acetobacteraceae bacterium
GGCGCTGGAGCCGGAGTTCTGGGCAGTTCTCGAGGCCCTGGCCGCCGGACGCGGCCAGAGCCTGATCGCCCTGGTCGCGGCCGAGGATGCCGCGCGCGATCCCGCGCGCAGCCTCGCCTCGTCGCTGCGTGTCCTGGCGCTGAACCGGCACGGCGAGGTGCCGCGATGAGCGGACTGCAGGAAATCGTCGCCGCCCGGCGATGACGCCGCAGCGGTTAACCGTCTGTTAACCCGCCGCAGCCACAGTCCACCTCGGCACCAACATGGGGCCGACCAGCCGAGGAAGAACTCCGATGAACGCGATCAGCCTCAATGCCCACGTCGATGGCCAGACCCAGCCCGTCAGCCCGCTGCTGCTCTCGCACCAGCTCCTGTCGCTCGCCGAGGAGGCGCACCGTGCCGGCCTGCCGCAAAGCGCCACCCGCCTGCTCCGCCTGGCGCACAGCGTCTGCAACGACCGTCCGCGCCGTCGCTGAGCCGGCCGCGCCGCCGCAAACCGAGTTCCTGCCGAACCCGACGCAAACCCTGCCCGTCTTTGCCGTTGAAGCCTTGAGCCCGACCAGCGCGGGCGTGTGATACAGGCAGGGCATGGCGATCTGGGGCAAGCTGTTCGGTGGTGTGACGGGCTTCGCGATGGGTGGGCCGATCGGCGCCATGGTCGGCACCGCTCTCGGCCATGCTGCCGACCGCGGCGCGCTGCTGGACCCTCCCGCCGGCAGCTGGGGACCCTGGGGCGGCAACGGCTTCCTTGGCGGCGAGCCCCGCACCCGCCCGGCAGCCGACCCGAACGGCGCCGCCCTTCGCCTCGCGGTGAAGATGGCGGCCGTGACCGGCAAGCGCGACCAGCTGTTCGCGATCGTGGTGGTGGTGCTGTCGGCCAAGCTCGCCAAGTGCGACGGGCCGGTGAACCGCCAGGAGATCGACAGCTTCAAGCGCTCGTTCCGCATCCCAACCGAATCGACCCGCGAGATCGGCCGGCTGTTCGACCAGGCGCGCACCCGCACCGACGACTATCTGCCCTTCGCCGAGGAGCTCGGCCGGGCCTATGCCGACCAGACGCAGGTGCTGGAGGAGGTGCTGGCGGCGCTGTTCACCATCGGCCGCGCCGACGGCGTGCTGAGCCGTCCGGAGCTCGACTTCCTGGGCCGCGTGCATCGCGCCTTCGGCCTCCTCCCCGGCGCCTGGGACCGCGCCGAAACCGGGGCTGCCCGCCCGTCCGCCGACGAGCCCGACGCCTATGCCGTGCTCGGCGTGCGCCGCAACGCCAGCGACGACGAGGTGCGCGCCACCTGGCGCCGGCTGATGCGCGAGATCCATCCGGATTCGCTGGCCGCCCGGGGCGCCAAGGCTTCCGAGATCGCCGGCTCCGCCGAGCGGGTGGCGCGCGTCAACGCGGCCTGGGACCGGATCAAGCGCGACAGGGGGTTATGAGCATGGACAGCCCGATCCTGGAGCTGGCGAGCCCGAACTGCCGCGAGCGCGATCCGGGCTCGATCGTCGACACGCTGGTGCTGCATTATACCGGCATGCAGACCGGCCAGGCGGCGATCGACCGGCTGCGCGACCCGCAGGCGCAGGTCTCCTCGCACTACGTGGTCGAGGAGGATGGCCGCATCGTCAGGCTGGTGCCGGAACAGCTTCGGGCGGCGCATGCCGGCATCTCGTTCTGGCGCGGCCGATCCATGCTGAACGACAGCTCGATCGGCATCGAGATCGTCAATCCCGGTCATGAATGGGGCTACCGGCCGTTCCCCGCCGCACAGATCGACGCGGTGCGCCGGCTGTGCCTCGCCATCCTGTCCCGGCATGCCGTCCCGCCGATCAACGTGGTGGCGCACAGCGACATCGCCCCCGACCGCAAGCAGGATCCGGGCGAGCTGTTCCCGTGGGCGGCCCTCGCGCAAGCCGGCATCGGCCTCTACCCGGACGACGTGCCGGACAGCGGCACCGGCGACGTGCTGAGCGAGGCGTCGGCGCTGGCGCCCGTCCGCGCCGCGCTGCGCCGCATCGGCTATGGTCCGGCGCCGGAAGGCGGCATGGACGAGGCGCTCGGCCAGGTGCTGACGGCGTTCCAGCGGCATTGGCGGCCGGAGGCGGTGACCGGGCTCGCCGATGCCGGCACGCGCGACCGCATCGCAGCCGTCGCGGCACTCGCGGCATGAGTGCCGCGCGCGACGCGGAACCCGGTCCCGACATCCTGGCCACGGCCGAAGGCAGGCGGCTGCTCGCTGCCCGGATCGACGGCGCCTGGAAGAACTGGGGCCCTTACCTCAGCGACCGGCAATGGGGCACGGTGCGCGAGGATTACAGCGCCGACGGCGATGCCTGGCGCTACCTGCCGCACGACCAGGCGCGCTCGCGCGCCTATCGCTGGGGCGAGGACGCGATCGCCGGGTATGGCGAGGCGCATCTGCGCTGGTGCCTGGGGGTGGCGCTGTGGAACGGCCAGGACCCGATCCTCAAGGAGCGGCTGTTCGGCCTGACCAACCAGGAAGGCAACCACGGCGAGGACGTCAAGGAGCTCTACTACCACCTCGACAACACGCCGACCCACTCCTACGCCCGGATGCTCTACAAGTATCCGCAGCGCGCCTACCCGTACGACGATCTGGTGCGCGAGAACGCCAGGCGCGGCCAGGACCAGCCGGAATACGAGCTGCTCGATACCGGCATCCTCGACGAGAACCGCTATTTCGACGTGTTCGTCGAGTATGCCAAGGCGGCCGCCGACGACATCCTGATGCGGGTCCGGGTGGTCAATCGCGGGCCGGAGCCGGCGTCGCTTTCCCTGCTGCCGCAGCTCTGGGCGCGCAACGTCTGGTCGTGGTCCGGCAAGAACGCCAGGCCGTCGCTGCGCGCCATATCCGACACCGAGGTCGCGGCCACGCACGCGCTGCTGCCGGAGATGCGGCTGTCGGTGGAAGCCGGCGCCACCCTGCTGTTCTGCGACAACGACACCAACACCCGACGCCTCTACAACCAGGACGCGGCCGGCTTCTTCAAGGACGGGATCAACGACCACGTGGTCGGCGGCGACGTGGCCGCGGTCAATCCGGCCCGCACCGGCACCAAGTGCGCCGCCCTGCACAGGCTGGAGATCCCTGCAGGCGGCGAGCGCATCGTTCGCCTGCGCTTCCGGACGCTCGGGCCCGATGCCGTGGACCCGTTTGCCGGCTTCGATGCCGTGGTCGAGGAGCGGCGACAGGAGGCCGACGCCTTCTACGCCGTGCTGCAGCAGCCGACCGCGGATGCCGACACCCGGCTGGTGCAGCGCCAGGCGCTCGCCGGCATGCTGTGGTCCAAGCAGTTCTATGCCTACGACGTGCATCGCTGGCTGCAGGGCGATCCGGCGGAGCCGCCGCCGCCCGCTTCGCGGCTCGCCATGCGCAATGCCGACTGGGACCACTTCAACGCCGCCTGCATCATCTCGATGCCCGACAAGTGGGAGTATCCCTGGTTCGCGTCCTGGGACCTCGCCCTGCACACCGTGGTGCTGGCGCTGGTCGATCCGGACTTCGCCAAGGACCAGGTGCTGCTGCTGACGCGGGAAGGCTTCATGCACCCGAACGCCGCGATGCCGGCCTACGAGTGGTCGTTCAGCGACGCCAACCCGCCGCTGCATGCCTGGGCGGCCTGGCGGGTGTTCGAGACCGACCGCCAGCTCAACGGGCGGCCGGACCACGACTTCCTCAAGCGCGTCTTCAACAAGCTGTCGATGAACTTCACCTGGTGGGTGAACCGCAAGGACGAGCACGGCCGCAACATCTTCCAGGGCGGCTTCCTGGGGCTCGACAACATCGCCATCTTCGACCGCTCGGCGCCGCTGCCGACCGGCGGCACGCTGTCGCAGTCGGACGGCACCGCCTGGATGGCGATGTACGCGCTGTCGATGCTGCGGCTGTCCATCGAGCTGGCGCTGCAGGACCCCGTCTACGAGGACGTCGCCACCAAGTTCTTCGAGCATTTCCTGCTGATCGCCGGCGCCGACGGCAATGCGCTGTGGGACGAGCAGGACAGCTTCTTCTACGACACGCTGTCGCTGCCGGACGGCCGGCGGATCCCGCTGCGCGCGCGCTCGATGGTCGGGCTGATCCCGCTCTTCGCGGTGATCGTGCTCCGGCAGGACGAGATCGCCCGGCTGCCGGCCTTCGCAGGCCGCATGCGCTGGTTCCTGCACCATCGGCCGGACCTCGCCGAGCTCGTTTCCAGCTGGGACCGCGTCGGCCAGGGCGGCACCATGCTGCTCTCGATCCTGCGCACCCACCGCATGACCTGCACGCTCGGCCGCATGCTGGACCAGAGCGAGTTCCTGTCGCCCGGCGGGATCCGCGCCGTGTCCAAGGCGCATGAGGCCGCACCCTACCGGTTCGAGTGGGACGGCCGCTCGTTCGAGCTCGCCTATTCGCCGGCCGAAAGCCGGTCGCGCCTGTTCGGCGGCAACTCGAACTGGCGCGGGCCGGTCTGGATGCCGGTCAACTACCTGCTGATCGAGAGCCTGCTGCGGCTGCACCAGTATTATGGCGACGGCTACCGGATCGCCTGCCCGACCGGCTCGAACACGCAGGCGACGCTGGGCGAGATCGCAGGCGAGCTCAGTCACCGGCTGATCGGGCTGTTCACGCGCGGCGCCGACGGCCGCAGGCCGGTGCATGGCGACGTGGCGCTGCTGCAGCAGAACGCCGACTTCCGCGACCTGCTGCTGTTCTACGAATATTACGACGGCGACACCGGCCGCGGCGTCGGCGCCTCGCACCAGACCGGCTGGTCGGGACTGGTGGCGCTGCTGATCCACAATCTCGGCTGGAACGGACCGCAGGCGGTTCCGGCGACGCGTTAACCGCCGGTCAAGGTTCCGGCGGGTATGATCGCCCGTCTCGTCACAGCAACCGGATCATCGGCTCATGAGCGTCAGCATCAGCCCGGTTTCCCCTGCGGTCGCCCTGCGATCCGTGAGCGCGTCCAGCGCCGCCAGTCCAGCCAGCGTGGCACCTGCCGCGTCGGGCGCATCCGCATCTGGCGGCAGCAGCGCGTCGAGCGACACCACCAGCGTTTCCACCAACGCCGACGGTTCCGTCACCACCACCGTGACCGACGCCAAGGGCAACGTGGTCTCGGTCAGCACCGTGTCCGGCAGCGACAGCGGCAGCGCCGCCTCGGCGCTTTCCGACAGCCCGCCGGGAAGCCTGCTCAACATGCAGGCCTGATCGGCGGCTTCAGCCCGCCGGTTCGGCGGCCGTGACCGGCCGCACCCCCAGGATGTGGGCGACCGCGTAGCTCAGGTCGGGACGGTTCAGCGTGTAGAAATGGAACTCGTCGACGCCGTTCGCCTGCAGCAGCCGCACCTGCTCGGCTGCCACCACGACGCCGATCATCCGGCGGGTTTCCGGGTCGCTCTCGGTGCCCGCGAACATCCCCTCGAGCCAGTCCGGCACCCGGGCGCCGCAGGATTCGGCAAAGCGCTTGGAGGGTCCGAAGTTCGACATCGGCATGATGCCCGGCACCACCGGGGCGGTGATGCCGACGGCGAGGCAGCGATCGATGAAGCGGAGATAGGTGTCGGCGTCGAAGAACAGCTGCGTGATCGCCCGGGTCGCCCCGGCATCGAGCTTGCGCTTGAGGTTGTCCAGGTCGGCATCGGCGCTCGCCGCCTCCGGATGCACTTCCGGATAGGCCGCCACCGAGATCTCGAAATCGGCGACCCGCTTCAGCCCCGCCACCAGCTCGGCCGCGCTGGCGTAGCCCTGCGCATGCGGCTCGAACCGGCCACCCTTCACCAGCGGATCGCCGCGCAGGGCGACGATGTGCCGCACTCCGCAATCCCAGTACTGCCGGGCGACGTCGTCGACCTGGCCGCGGCTGGCGCCGACGCAGGTCAGGTGGGCGGCGGGCGTCAGCGCGGTCTCGCGCACCAGCCGCTCGACCGTGTCGTGGGTGCGCGCCTGGGTGGAGCCGCCGGCGCCGTAGGTCACCGACACGAAGCTCGGCCGCAGCGTCTCGAGCCGCCGGATGCAGGCCCAGAGCTGCTGCTCCAGCGCCTCGGTCTTGGGCGGGAAGAACTCGAACGACAGCACCGGCGGCACGCGGTCGGCGCTCGGCGCCGGCAGCCCTGCCACGCGCGGACCGGTCAGCCACCGTTCCAGCGGCGGCATGCCGTCGCGGACGGCACTGCGCCGCGCGTCCAGAACAGACGCGTGGCGCCCGCCGGTCTCGTGGAGCTGCCCGGAGCGCAGCGAGGTGTCGGCGTCTAGATCGATCATGCTGGTCCCGATCTGGTAGGCGGCGTCATGACGCGCAAGGCTCAGGCGCTCCGCCGGTGGCGGACGCCGGAACCGCCGCGATCCTATGGCACCGGCGTCACACGGGGCAACGTCGGCCTGCAGCCCGCGACGCTGCGGGATTGCGCCCGGCCGAACCCATGTTAGACAGATCGGTCAGCGGGTTCTGGAAGGCCGAGGAGGCCGTCGCCAGAAGCTGCGCGCCTGGGATCTCGAGCCCGGCGACACAGGCGAGCCGAGGTTCAAGAATGCGTCCTGAGCAGCGCCGTTTCCGCCGGGCGGGGTCGACCGCTCTTGTCTGCCTGCTGGCCTGCCTGTCGCTGTCGGGATGCGCGTCGCGACCGAGCGATCCGGCCGGAGTCGCGGAAGCCGACCAGGCCCGCGACCCGTTCGAGCCGACCAACCGCTTCTTCTACCGCGTCAGCGACACGGTCGATGCCTACACGCTGCGGCCGGTGGCGCAGGGCTATGTCTGGGCGGTGCCGCTGCCGGCGCGCAACGGCATCCACAACGCCTTGTCGAACTTCGCCTCGCCGGCGGTCTTCTTCAACGACGTGTTCGAAACCAAGCCGCGCCGCGCCGGCGACACCTTTGTGCGCTTCGTGATCAACTCCACCGTCGGCATCGGCGGCCTTCTCGACGTGGCGAAGGGCTGGGGCTACCCGGCGCACGACGCCGATGCCGGCCTCACGCTGGCGAACTGGGGCGTGCCGGAAGGGCCCTACCTGTTCCTGCCGCTGCTCGGCCCGTCCAGCCCGCGCGCCGTGGCGGGCTTTGGCATCGACATCGGCCTGGCGCCCCTCACCTACGTCCCGCGCGGCTATGGGCTGCTGACCCTGAACTGGGCGCTCTACGGCATCGGCGTGGTCGATGCGCGCGCCCAGGTGCTGGGCGACCTCGACCAGCTGAAGAAGAATGCGCTAGACCCGTATGCGACGATACGCAGTCTCTACCGACAGCACCGCAGCGCCGAACTCCAGGCGATGCGCGACGACCACCGGATGACCGTTCCGGACTGGTACTCCCACTAAATCGGGGCAGGATCGCCATGCTGAAGACCATCACACGCGGCCGCCCGGCTGCCTTCGCGCTTGCAGCGCTCCTGCCCGCCGCGACGGCTCTCGCAGGGCCGATGCTGGCACCGTTCGGGCTGACGCTCGTCTCGTCCGCCCGGGCGCAGTCGGCGGCCGCGGACACCGAGTTCGTGCGCACGCTCGGAACCAAGCTGACCAGCGTGGTGAACGGCTCCGGCGGAGCTGCGGACAAGAAGGCGCAGGTCCTCCCGCTGCTGAACCAGGACGTGGACGTGGACGGGATCGGCCGCTTCTGCCTCGGCCGCTTCTGGCGCACCGCGACGCCCACGCAGCAGACCCGCTACCTGACCCTGTTCCATCAGGTGCTGGTCAACTCCATCACCGGCCATCTCGGCGACTACAAGGGCGTCAGCATCGCCGTCGGCCAGGCGACCGCCGAGGACGGCAAGAGCACGGTGCCCACCGTCATCACCCGTCCAGGCCAGGCGACGGCCAACGTGCAGTGGGTGGTCAGCGACGCCAGCGGCTCGCCGAAGGTGGTGGACGTGGTCGCCGAGGGCGTCAGCCTCAGCATCACCCAGCGCAACGACTATTCAAGCTACCTCGCGCATAACGGCAACAACGTCGACGCGCTGCTGAACGCGCTGACCCGCCAAGTCTCGCGCGCCTCGTAGCGCGCGGCGGTCGCCGGGCCCGTCCGCCCGTCATCGCCTGACGCTCTCATAGACCAGCATGCAGTAGCCTTCGCGCTCGAAGCGGTCGCAGACGGTCATGCCGATGCCGCCCAGCGTGGTGCGGGACGCGAAGTTGGCTTCCCGCGCCACGGCGATCACCCGCTGCTCGCCCGCCTCGTGCGCGAACCGCAGCGCCGCCGCCGCCGCTTCCCGGGCGACGCCGCGTCCGCGCGCCCAGGGAAACAACGCGAAGCGCAGGCCGACGCCGCGGCCGTCCGGACGCTCATGCAGTCCGGTCATGCCCAGGAACCGCCCGTCCTCGCGGATGGTGAAGATGCCGATGCCGCGCCGCGCCCAGAAGGAGAGGTCGCCCGCCATCTCGGCTTCCGCCTCGGTGCGCCGGCGCACGCCGCCCAGCATCAGGCCGAAGGCGCCGGCATCGCCCTTCAGGGCCGACATCTCGTCCATGTCGCCCCAGACCACCGGCGCCAGCACCAGCCGGGCGGTGCGGATCACGCGCCCGATCGGCGGCGGCCGCGACTCTTGCGGAGGCAGGCTCATTGCGGCTCGGCCGTCGATGCCGCGTCCGTTTCGCGGCCGCGACCGTGATCAGCGGGCCAGCGGCCGGTACTTGATCCGGTGCGGCTCGGTGGCATTGGCGCCAAGCCGGCGTCGCTTGTCCTCTTCATAAGCCTGGAAGTTGCCCTCGAACCACTCGACGTGGCTGTCGCCCTCGAAGGCCAGGATGTGGGTGGCCAGCCGGTCGAGGAACCATCGGTCATGGCTGATGATCACCGCACAGCCGGCGAACTCCGACAGCGCGTCCTCAAGTGCCCGCAGCGTGTCGACGTCAAGGTCGTTGGTCGGCTCATCGAGCAGGATGACGTTGCTCTCGAGCTTCAGCATCTTGGCCAGATGCACCCGGTTGCGCTCGCCGCCCGACAGGATGCCGACCTTCTTCTGCTGGTCCGAGCCCTTGAAGTTGAAGGCCCCGACATAGGCGCGGCTCGGCACCGCGCGCTTGCCGATATACAGCACGTCGGTGCCGCCGGAGATCTCCTCCCAGACCGACTTGTTGTCGTCGAGCGTGTTGCGCGACTGGTCGACATAGCCGAGCTTGACGGTCTCGCCGATCTTCAGCGTGCCGCCGTCCGGCGTGTCGTCGCCGATGATCATCTTGAACAAGGTGGACTTGCCGGCGCCGTTCGGCCCGATCACGCCGACGATGCCGCCCGGCGGCAGCTTGAAGTCGAGACCCTCGATCAGCAGCCGGTTGCCGTAGCCCTTGCGCAGCTCGTCGGCCTGGATGACCGTGCCGCCCAGGCGGGGGCCCGGCTGGATGACGATGTCCGCGGTGCCGCCGGCCTTGTCGTGGCTCTGGGCGAGCATCTCCTCGTACTTCTGGATGCGGGCCTTGTTCTTGGCCTGGCGCGCCTTGGGGCTGGCGCCGATCCATTCCTGTTCGGCGGCGAGCGCGCGGGAGCGGGCGCTCTCCTCCTTTTCCTCCTGCTGCAGGCGCTTCCTTTTCTGGGTCAGCCAAGAGGAGTAGTTGCCCTCGAACGGGTAGCCGCGGCCGCGCTCGATCTCGAGGATCCAGTTGGTCACGTTGTCGAGGAAGTAGCGGTCATGGGTGATCACCATGACGGTGCCCTCGTAGTCGCGCAGCGTGCGCTCGAGCCAGGCGACGCTCTCG
>CAXTZG010000008.1:64062-66990 GCA_964248625.1 uncultured Acetobacteraceae bacterium
GAGATGGTTGGTCGGCTCGTCGAGCAGCAGGATGTCGGGCTTCTCCAGCAGCAGCCGGCACAGCGCCACGCGACGCCGCTCGCCGCCCGACAGCCTGGTCACCGGGCTCTCGGCCGGCGGGCAGGCCAGCGCGCTCAGCGCCATCTCGATCTTGCGATCGAGCTCCCAGCCGTCGCCGGCCTCGATCTCCTCCTGCAGGGTCGACTGCTCGGCCAGCAGATCGGTCATCTCGTCGTCGGTCATCGGCTCGGCGAACCGGTTGGAGATCTCGTTGAAGCGGTCGACCGCCCGCTTCAGCGGGCCGAAGCCGAGCGCCACGTTCTCGCCGACGGTCAGGCTTTCCTCCAGCCTGGGCTCCTGCTCCAGATAGCCGATGCTGATGCCCTCGGCCGCCCACGCCTCGCCGCCGAACTCCGTCTCGATGCCGGCGATGATCTTGAGCAGGGTCGACTTGCCGGCGCCGTTGACGCCCAGCACGCCGATCTTCACGCCCGGCAGGAAGGACAGGGTGATGCCCTTGAACACCTCGCGTCCGCCCGGATACGCCTTGGTCAGGTCCTTCATCACGTAGACATACTGGTAGGCGGCCATGGCGTGGCTCCCGGGGCAGGATTGGGCGGCGACGGCTCAGGGGCCCGGCAGCGCCCGGAGCGGCGCATGCGCCCGGCAGGACTCGAACCCGCAACCAAGCCGTTATGAGCGGCCCGCTCTAACCATTGAGCTACGGGCGCACAAGCCGGGCATCAGATTGCGCACTGCGCCGGGTTTGGCAAGCAGCGCCTGCTTGGCAAAACGGCAGGCCGTGGATACGGTCCGGCCCCGAACCAGCACAGGGTGCGCGCGATGGACGTCTCGAAGATCAGCCCCGGCAAGGACGTCCCGTGGGACATCAACGTCGTCATCGAGATCCCGCAGGGGTCGTCGGTGAAGTACGAGATCGACAAGGCGAGCGGGGCGGTCTTCGTGGACCGGTTCCTGTTCACGCCGATGTCCTACCCGGCCGCCTACGGCTTCGTTCCCAACACGCTGGCCGCCGATGGCGATCCGACCGACGCGCTGGTGCTGGCGCCGGCGCCGATGGTGCCGGGTGCGGTGATCCGCGCCCGTCCGATCGGCATGCTCCGGATGGAGGACGAGAGCGGGATGGACGAGAAGATCATCTGCGTCCCGCACGACAAGATGCACACCCAGTTCACCGAGGTGCATGACGTGATGGAGCTGCCCGAGATCACCCGACAGGTGATCGAGCACTTCTTCACCCGCTACAAGGACCTGGAGCCCGGCAAGTGGGTGAAGGTCACCGGCTGGGCCGGCAGGGAGGAGGCGGGGCAGGTGATCCGCGAATCGCTTGAGGCCGCGCGGAGCAGCTGACCCCGCTCGCCGCTCAGGCGGCGGCGATGGTCTGCTCGATCAGCGCCTCGTAGTTCGCGAGATAGTCGGCCATCGACAGGGTGCGTTCCGCGTCCCGGCGGGCGGCCCGGCGCAGGCGCAGCGCCAGCGGCCGGTTCTCCAGCAGCTCCAGCACGCTGTCGGCGATCGCGTCCGGGTCGTGGAACGGCGCCAGCAGCCCGTTCTTGCCGTGCCGGATGAATTCCTGCACCGGACCGGTATCGCTGCCGACGATGGCGCAGCCCGACGCCAGCGCCTCGCGCAGCGACCAGGACGCCACGAACGGGTAGGTCAGGTAGACATGCACGTCGGAGCGTTTCAGCAGGTCGGCATAGCTCTGGTAGTCGAGCTTGCCGACGAAATGCACGCGGGACAGGTCCAGCCTGTTGCCGAGCTGCGCGGTCAGCACCTCGCGCCAGCACCCCTGCGCCAGGCGCGCGCCATAGCTGACGCCGTCGCCGCCGACGACGATCACGCGCCCGTCCGGGCGCGCATCGAGGATGCGCGGCAGGGCTCGCATGAAGCTGTGGAAACCGCGATACGGCTCCAGGTCGCGCGACACGTAGGTGATCAGCTTCTCACCGGGTGAGACGATCACGTTGCGAAGCAGGAAATCCTTTTTTGCCAGCGACGGATCGGGCGCGCAGGCCTGCAGATCGACGCCCTCGCGCAGCACCGCGATCCGGTCATGCGACCAGTCGGGATAGGTCGATTTCTGGAACAAGGTCGGGGTCTGACCCGCGCCGCCATTATTGAGCGCCAGCAGGTTGACCGCGTTCTTGGCGCGCACGCGCGGAAACATCGCGGGGTCGTCGGGAAACTCCGGATCGAAGCCGACATCGAACCGGTCGATATGATAGTAGAATTCGAGATAACCCAGCATCGGCGTGTCAGGATACACGTCGTGCATGTTGAGCAGCTCGCCCCAGCCATGGTGGCCGATGATGATGTCGGGCTCGAAGCCGAGGCCCTTCAGCGTTCGAGCCGTCTGCGCAACCATCTCTGCACGCAGGGTGGCGACCTCGAACTCCTGCGCCGCCGGATGGGTGTCGGGTGCCGCACCACGCGGCATCTTGTAGAAGATGCGGCGCACGCCGGGCAGCACGTTGGCATTCGGCTCGCTGATGAACACCACCTCGTGCCGGCCCTGACGCGTCAGGTGACGGACCAGGTGCAGGAACTGTCCGGGAAAGTTCTGGTGGACGAACAGATATCTCACGGGCGACCTGCGGCTTTGTCCAGGCTCACCAGGGCATGGCACTCCTGGTGCGATACACGCGGCGCCGGCGACGGATGCCGATGCGAAAGAACGGTGCGCTGCATTGCGTCAATGTGCAGGAAAGCACATTGACCATTCGATAACATCGACGCGTGCGGCGACAAGTTCCCCGAGCCGGACGGGACCGTCACCGAACCGGACGGCGCCGGCCAGGCAGAGGCCGGGCCTAGCGGCGTCCCTTGGCTCCGCTCTTTCCGGCCGGGCCGCCGCGCAAGCCGGGGCGCGCGGTCGCGGCGCCGCGTGCCGGCAGCGGCGCGGGC
>CAXTZG010000009.1:0-50128 GCA_964248625.1 uncultured Acetobacteraceae bacterium
GCCCGCCCAGGCGGGCCGCCAGCGATGAGCGATCCGGAGATCGTCGTGATCGGCGCCGGCGCCGCCGGCCTGTCTGCGGCATCGCTGCTTCGCCGCACCCGTCGCGAGGTGCTCGTGCTCGAAGCCGGCCCGCGCATCGGCGGACGGGCGCGGACCTGCCATCCGGCCTCGCTCGGCGGCGCCATGATCGACGCGGGCGCCACCTGGCTGCACGAGGCGCGGCGCAACCCGCTGGCAGCGCTTGCCCGCGCGGCCGGGGACCGGCTGGACGCGGCGCATCAGGGCGGCCGGCGACTGCTGGTCGGCGGGCGGCAGGCGGACGACCTCGAGGAACGGGCCTACGACGCGGCGGAAACCGCGTGGCGGGCAGCCGCGGCCGACCTCGCTCCCCTTCCCGACCGGCCGCTTTCGGCGGCGGGCGACCGCTGGGATCCGGGCAATCCCTGGCTGGGCAACCTGGACGCCTGGGAAGGCGCCATCATCGCGGCGGCCGATGCCGACAGCCTGTCGCTGCAGGACTGGCACCGCAACGGCCTGAGCGAGGACGATCTGTGGCCGGCGGGCGGCGTCGGCGCCCTGCTCGAGCGGCGGCTCGGGCCGCTGGCCGGTCCGGTGCGCTGCGCCGTCGCGGCGACGGCGATCGACTGGAGCCGGCCCGGGGACATCACCGTCGACACCCAGGCCGGCCGCGTGCGGGCGAAGGCCTGCATCGTCACGGTGTCGACCGGCGTGCTGCGCGCCGGCGGCATCGTCTTCACTCCGGCGCTGCCGGACGACATCCTGCAGGCACTGGACGGTCTGCCGATGGGGCTGCTGAGCAAGCTGGCGCTGCCGGCCGCCGGCGACAGCGCCCGCGACCGGCTGGGGCTGGCGCCCGGGACGCTGATCGAGCAGCGGCTGGCGCGTCGCGGCGACGCGATGATGCTGCTCACGGCCTGGCCGGACGAGGCGCCCTATGTCAGCGGCTTCCTTGGCGGCCGCCACGCCTGGTCTTACGCAGGCCGGGAGGACGCGGCGCTGGAGGAAGCGCGGTCGCGGCTGAGGGCGGCGTTCGGTTCAACCGCGGCGGCGGCGGTCGGCGCCGGCGGCTTCGTGTCGCGCTGGGGCAGCGACCCGCTGTTCCTGGGCGCCTACGCCTATGCCCGCCCGGGCCATGCCGGGGCGCGCGGCCGGCTGGGACGGCCGTTCGCGGATGGGCGACTCGTGCTGGCGGGCGAGGCCTGCCGAACCGACGGGCTGGCCGGCACCGTCGGCGGCGCCATGCTGGACGGCGAGCGGGCGGCGCAGGCGGTGCTGCGGGCGCTGGGCGATCCGGGACCCTGGCCGGCGCTCGTCGGGGCCGGCATCTAATCTCGCGGCGACGGGTATCCGCAGGGGCCGGTTCCGGTGTAGGACGACCGCCCATGACGCGGTTCGTATTCATCACCGGCGGCGTGGTGTCCTCGCTTGGCAAAGGCATCGCCTCGGCAGCCCTCGCGGCACTGCTTCAGGCGCGCGGCTACCGGGTCCGCCTGCGCAAGCTCGACCCCTATCTCAATGTCGATCCGGGCACGATGAGCCCCTATCAGCACGGCGAGGTGTTCGTCACCGACGACGGCGCCGAGACCGACCTCGATCTCGGCCACTACGAGCGCTTCACCGGCGTGCATGCGACCCGTGCCGACAACGCCACCACTGGGCGCATCTATTCCGAGGTGATCGCCCGCGAGCGGCGCGGCGACTATCTCGGCGCCACGGTGCAGGTGATCCCGCACATCACCGACGCGATCAAGAACATCGTCGTGCACGACACCGACGATCTGGATTTCGCGCTGATCGAGATCGGCGGCACGGTGGGCGACATCGAGAGCCTGCCGTTCCTGGAGGCGATCCGCCAGCTGCGCAACGATCTCGGGCCCGCGCGCACCATGTTCGTGCATCTGACGCTGGTGCCGTGGATCCCGGCGGCGGGCGAGCTCAAGACCAAGCCCACGCAGCATTCGGTCAAGGAGCTGCAGAATGTCGGCATCCAGCCGCAGATGCTGCTGTGCCGTTCCGACCGTCCGCTGCCCGACAACGAGCGGCGCAAGATCGCCAATTTCTGCAACGTCCGCCCCGAGGCGGTGATCTCCGCACTCGACGTCGACACCATCTATGCCTGCCCCATCTCCTATCACGCGGAGGGCATGGATACCGAGGTGCTGCGCTACTTCGCGCTGCCCCATGACGGCGAGCCGGACCTGTCGGCCTGGCGCAGCGTGCTGCACGCGATGCGCAGCCCGGAAGGCGAGGTGCGGATCGCCGTGGTGGGCAAGTACACCTCCCTGCTCGACAGCTACAAGTCGCTGAACGAGGCGCTGATCCATGGCGGCATCGCCAACAAGGTGCGGGTCAAGCTCGACTGGGTCGACAGCCAGATCTTCGAGAGCGCCGACGGCGCCATCGCGCGGCTCGAGGACGTGCACGGCATCCTGGTCCCAGGCGGCTTCGGCGAGCGCGGCTCGGAAGGCAAGATCGAGGCGGTGCGGTTCGCGCGCGAGCACCGCATCCCGTTCTTCGGCATCTGCTTTGGCATGCAGATGGCGGTGATCGAGTGCGCCCGCAATCTGGCCGGCATCCCGGACGCCTCCTCCACCGAGTTCGGGCCGAGCCACGATCCGGTGGTCGGGCTGATGACCGAGTGGGCGCGCGACAACGAGCTGCTCCGGCGTCGCGAGGGCGGCGATCTCGGCGGCACCATGCGGGTCGGCGCCTACGACGCCGTGCTGGCACGGCATTCCCGGGTGGCGGAGGCCTACGGCGCCGTCACCATCCGCGAGCGGCACCGGCATCGCTACGAGGTCAACATCCATTACCGCGAGCGGCTGGAGGCGGCCGGCCTGGTCTTCTCCGGCCTGTCCCCGGACGGCATCCTGCCGGAGATCGTCGAGTATCCCGACCATCCGTGGTTCATCGGCGTGCAGTACCATCCCGAGCTGCTGAGCAAGCCGTTCGCGCCGCATCCGCTGTTCTCGGGCTTCATCGGGGCGTCGCTGAAAAAGGCGCGCCTGGTCTAGGCGCTTCCCGCCGCCGGGCGGGCCGAGGGTGCCGGCCTTGCGGATCTGCTGCTATAGGCCCGTCCACCACCCTGCAGGAGGCATCATGTTGCTCGATCGCGCCGCGCGTCTCGCCCCCGTCCTGCTCGCGGCCCTGGCTCTGGCCGCACCGGCCGGGGCACGCGCCGACGCGCTGGCGGATGCGGCGTCCTTCCTGAAGCAGAAGTCGGCCGAGCCCGGCATCGTCACCCTTCCCTCGGGCCTGGAATACAAGGTCGTCGAGTCGGGCGACGCGGCCGGAGCTCATCCGACGGCGGCAAGCAGCGTGCTCGTGAACTATGTCGGCAAGCTGTCGGACGGCGCCACCTTCGACGACTCCCACGGCCAGATCGTGACGCTGCCGCTGTCGGGCGTGATCAAGGGCTGGACCGAAGGCGTGCAGCTGATGCGGCCTGGCGACATCTGGATGTTCTACATCCCGCCCGCTCTCGCCTACGGCGCCAAGGGTGCCGGGCCGATCCCGCCCAATGCCGCGCTGGTCTTCCGGATCGAGCTGGTGGCCATCTCCGGTCACTGACGCCCAGGCGGGGTTCCACGCCGGGTACGCAAGGCTGGGTCCCGCTCCGCTCAGCCTCCACCACCCTATATCGCACGTTCCCCAAATGATCCGGTCGCCTGCTCGCGACCGGTCCCGGAAGGATGCGATATGGCCGGCTTTCTCGATGATGATCGGCATCCGCTTGCCGAACGGTTCCGGGAATTTGTGCGCGAGCCGGCTTTCTCCTGCGTCGGGGCGAAATCGGCGCTGTCGAAGAACCAGATGCGCATCCTGGTGGCGCGCGACATCCGCTCCGCCTGGAACGACCTGCACATCCTGCCCGAGCTGCTCGACTTCGTGCGCAGCTACCAGGCCGACCGCCAGCTTTTCCAGAGCTTCGTGGTGCTGTTCGAAGGCCCCGACATGCTCACCGAGGACGAGTTCGAGCATCATCTCTGGAACCGCGTGCAGTCGCTGTCGGACAAGGATGCGTGGCTCGGCCAGAGCTACGACCGCAGGGTCAGCCCGGATCCGGACAACCCGCATTTCTCGCTGAGCTTTGGCGGCGAGGGTTTCTTTGTGGTCGGGCTGCATCCGGGAGCGAGCCGCCTTGGACGCCGCTTCGAGCGGCCGGCGCTGGTGTTCAACCTGCACGACCAGTTCGAGCAGCTGCGCCAGACCAGCCTCTATGACCGGCTCCGGCACACCATCCTGCAGCGCGACGTGGCGCTGAACGGCTCGTCCAACCCGATGCTGGCCCGCTTCGGCGAGAGCTCGGAAGCCCGGCAATATAGCGGGCGCGTCGTGGATGCCGACTGGCGCTGTCCGTTCAGCGGCCGCGAGGCCACCGGTGCCTGACCCGACCGGCCGGGTCGTGACGATCCCGCCGCGGTCCGGGACCGCCTTCGCGCTGGCGCGCGGCCGGCGCCTCACGGTGATCGATCCGCAGGGCGAGCAGGTGGCCGACCTGCTGGCGTTCTGCGCCGACGACACCGCGGAGGTGATCTCGTCCGGCCGCACGCTGGATTATGCGAGCCGGCTGTTCCTCACCACCGGCGATCCGATCTACTCCAACCGCAGCCGGGTGCTGCTCCGGATCGTCGAGGACACGGTCGGCCGGCACGATTTCCTGCTGACCCCCTGCTCGGCCGACACCTTCCGGATCATCTATGGCGACGCGCAGCCGCATCGCGGCTGCTTCGGCAACCTCGCCGCCGCCCTGGCGCCCTTTGGCATCGGCCCCGACCAGATCCCGGTCGCCTTCAACGTGTTCATGAATGTCCAGGTGGACGGCCTGTCCGGCACGCTGACCGTGGCGCCCCCGCTGAGCCGGGCCGGCGATCACGCCACCTTTCTGGCCGAGCAGGACCTGATCATCGGCCTCACCGCCTGCTCGGCGCTGCAGTCCAACAACCACGCCTTCAAGCCGATCCAGTACCGGATCGACTGACCTCTGGCCGTCCCGCCTACAGCAGCCGTGCCAGCAGCACCGCCAGCAGGCACAGCATGACCACAGCGGTGAGCAGCCAGCGCAGCCCCATGTAGCCCGGCGGCATCAGCCCCTGTCGCCCGGCCCGCATCTCCGCCAGCGCCGTCAGCCCGAAGCCCAGCAGAAGCAGCAGCAGCGAGGCCAGCGGCGCCGCGACCAGCGGGATCAGCAGGGCGGCCCAGCCGACCAGTGCCGGCAGCACGCCCAGGATCAGGCGGCTGCGATAGGCCCGCAGCGCGGTCGCGGTGCCAGCCGGACCGCCCGCCAGCGCCAGACCCCAATGCACGGCTCCCAGAAAGGACAGGATCACCGCGCCATAGCTGATCAGTGCCTGCACCAGCCGCGGCACCGGCACGTCTGCCGGGAAGACCAGGATGCCGACGGCGCAGGCGAGGAACGGGATCAGCCCGCCCAGGCCGAGGAGGATCGCAAGCAGCGGCAGGCGGGTCATCGGCAGGTTCTCCGGGGGCAAGCCCGCGGGGAAACGTTCCAGCGCGGCATCGGATGCGCGCCGTCCGGCACGAGCTTTCGGAAAACCCGGCAGATGGTGCTAAAGGGCCGAGCCGAACGTCATCGAAGGAGAGACCCATGAGCGCCATCGTCGACATCGTCGCGCGCGAGATCCTGGACAGCCGCGGCAACCCGACCGTCGAGGTCGACGTGGAGCTGTCGTCCGGCGCCAAGGGACGCGCCGCCGTGCCGTCCGGCGCGTCCACCGGCGCCCACGAGGCCTCGGAGCTGCGCGACGGCGACAAGGGCCGCTATGGCGGCAAGGGCGTGCTCGCCGCCGTCGCCTTCGCCGAGGGCGAGATCCTGGAGGCGCTGTCGGGGGCCGAGAGCTACGAGCAGGTGGCGATCGACAACGCGCTGATCGACCTGGACGGCACGCCCAACAAGTCCCGCCTCGGCGCCAACGCGATCCTGGCGGTGTCGCTGGCGGTGGCCAAGGCGTCGGCGGAGGAGCTGC
Organism: uncultured Acetobacteraceae bacterium; assembly: GCA_964248625.1. Lineage (GTDB taxonomy): Bacteria > Pseudomonadota > Alphaproteobacteria > Acetobacterales > Acetobacteraceae > Lichenicola. Next base: position 6,009 of record CAXTZG010000009.1, read on the forward strand.
AGGTGCCGCTGTATCGCTACGTGGGCGGCGTTTATGCCCGCACCCTGCCGGTGCCGATGATGAACATCGTCAATGGCGGCCAGCACGCCGACAACCCGATCGACATCCAGGAATTCATGATCCAGCCGGTCGGCGCGCCGACGGTCGCGGACGCGATCCGCATGGGCTCGGAGATCTTCGCCCAGCTCAAGAAGGGGCTGAAGGATGCGGGCCACAACACCAATGTCGGCGACGAGGGCGGCTTCGCGCCGGGGCTGAAGTCGGCCGACGAGGCGCTGAGCTTCATCAGCCGGGCCGTCGAGAAGGCCGGCTACAAGCTGGGCGACGACATCACCTTCGCGCTCGACTGCGCGTCCACCGAGTTCTACCGCGACGGCAAGTACGAGCTCGAGGGCGAGGGCCATTCCTTTGATGCCGGCGGCATGGTCGCCTATCTCGACGAGCTGAGCCGCCGCTACCCGATCATGTCGATCGAGGATGGCTGCGCCGAGGATGACTGGGAAGGCTGGGCGCACATGACCAGCGTGCTGGGATCGCGCCTGCAGATCGTCGGCGACGACGTCTTCGTGACCAATCCCGAGCGCCTGCGCCGCGGCATCGCGGGCAAGGTCGCGAACTCGCTGCTGGTGAAGGTGAACCAGATCGGCACGCTGTCCGAGACGCTGGAGGCGGTCGAGATCGCGCACCGCGCCGGCTACAGCGCGGTGATGAGCCATCGCTCGGGCGAGACCGAGGACAGCACCATCGCCGACCTCGCCGTCGCCACCAATTGCGGGCAGATCAAGACCGGCTCGCTGTCGCGCTCGGACCGCACCGCCAAGTACAACCAGCTGATCCGCATCGAGGCGGAGCTGGACGGTGCGGCGCGCTACGCGGGACGGACCATCCTGCGCAGCTGACGCTCGCCGCCGCGTCCCGGCGCCGGCCGCCGGTCAGGCGTCGTCGGCGCCGCGGGTGGTGAGGTCGAGCCGCAGCGTCATGCAGTAGGCGCCGCCGCCGGACAGGATGAAGGGGGCCAGCCCGACCTCCTTGACGTGGTAGCCGCGCTCGCCGAGGCGCTGCCGCAGACGCGGCGTCGCATGCGCCATCACCACGGTGCGGTCGATGGCCACGGCATTGACGCAGAAGCGGCCGGCATCGTCGGGCTCGGCCTCCATCAGCTGGTCGGCTGGCACCACCTCGCGGATCAGCCCGAGCCCGGCCCTGGTGAAGGCCGGCGGATAGAAGAACACCTCGCCATGCGGCAGCACGCAGAAGCAGGTGTCGAGATGGTAGAACTGCTCGGTCGCCAGCTCGAGCCGCACCAGGTCGATGCCGAAGGTCTCGGCGATCGCGTCCGGACCGGCGGCGCTGGACCGCGGACCGTGGCCGGTCCAGGCCAGGCGGCGCGTGCGGTCCCAGATGCAGTCCCCGGCACCTTCCTGGAACACCCCCTGCGGCAGCGTCACCACCTCGTCGAGCAGGCCCTGCCCGCGGAGCCGCTCGAAGATCGCCCGGAACACCGGCTCCTCGCCCTGACGCTGCGGATGGCGGAACGAGGCCGCCAGGGCTGTGCGGTCGAGCACGATGCCGGCATTGGCCGGGAACACCATGTCAGGCAGCCCGGCGGCGCCCTGGGCCAGCTCGACCTGCCCGCCCGCCTCGCGCAGGGCGACCCGGAGCGCGGCGAACGCCGCACGCGCTTCGGCCAGGTGCAGGCCCGGATTCGCCGACCAGGTGCCGGGCTTCATCCACGGATTGATCGCGTAGGACACCTCGTAGTGTGTCGGCTCGACAAGCAGGAAGGTCGGCGTCATGCGATGGCTCCGTCCGGGACGGCGCTGACGAGCTGGCGTGGCACGCCGGTCACAGAACCGTGAAATCGTGTGGATCTGGCCTGCGACATAGCCTGCGCCGCGTCCGTCGCGCTAGGGTTGCCACTGCATGGGCGACGCAGGGCGTCGGATGTCTTGGAGACGGTGGCGATGAGCTTTGCACGGGCGATCAAGCGCAAGGTCAAGGCGACGCTGCCGCCGCTGCTGTTCCTGTCCCTGGTCGGCTATTTCAGCTGGAACGCGACCCAGGGCGACCACGGCCTGAAGAGCTACCACGCGCAGCTGCAGTTGCTGGGCCAGGCGAACGCGGCGCAGCAGGCGGCGATCACCGAGCAGGCGGCCTGGATGCAGCGTGTGTCCGGCCTGCGCGACAGTGGGCTCGATGCCGATACGCTCGACGAGCGCTCGCGCTCGATGCTGAACCTGGCCGAGTCGAACGAGCTGGTGGTGCCCTACGGCAGCAACAAGCTGTATTGACGCGAACCGGCTGCGGGCGGCAGGGCGCCGCCCGGCGGCGAGCTACTTGATCTTGGCTTCGCGATACTCGACGTGCTTGCGCACGACGGGATCGTACTTCTTCAGCGACAGCTTGCCGGTCTGGGCGCGCGCGTTCTTCTTGGTGACATAGAAATGCCCGGTCTCCGCGCTGGAGACGAGCTTGATCTGAACGGTGTTGGTCTTTGCCATGGGGTCCTCAGCCTCTGCCTGCCGCCGCCGTCACGCTGCTTTCCCCGACGCCCGCAAGACGGCATGAGGAACGCACTGATCGCAGCAGTGGCTCAAGGCGGGCGAAAATGCGCATCCCGGCCATCCAGGTCAAGTCGCGTCTTGTCGCCGGCCGGATGCCCGGACCCACGCCGTCTGTCGGGCGGCCGGGCGACGGGCTAGACTGGCCGCATGTTGAGCGTTGAAGAAGCCAGGCGGCGTGTTCTCGACGGGCTGCGCCCGCTGCCGGCGGAGATCGTGCCGCTGCCGGATGCCTGGGGCCGGGTGGCGGCAGCACCCCTGCTTGCAAGACTCGATAATCCGCCCCGAGACATCTCGGCGATGGATGGCTACGCCGTGCGCAGCGCCGATGCGGTGCGCGACGCCCGGCTGCGGCTGATCGGCGAGGCGCCGGCAGGCCATCCCTTCGACGGACGGATCGGGCCCGGCGACTGCGTGCGGCTGTTCACCGGCAGCGTGATGCCGGACGGCGCCGACTGCGTGCTGATCCAGGAGGATGCGGTGCGCGAGGAGCGGTCGGTGGCGGTCTCCGCGCCGGTAGCGGCCGGCCGCCACATCCGGCGACGCGGACAGGACTTCACCGTCGGCGACGTGGTGGTGGCGGCCGGGCGGCGGCTGGGCGCCCGCGACATCGGCGTCGCGGCGGCAGGCAACCACGCCTGGGCGTCGGTGCACCGGCGTCCGCGCATCGCCCTGCTGGCCACCGGCGACGAGCTCGCCCTGCCCGGCGATCCGATCCCCGCGGGCGGCGTGGTCAACTCCAACACGCCGATGCTGGCGGCGATGGTCCGTGCCGGCGGCGGCGAGCCGGTGCTGCTGCCGCTGGTCCGCGACGACGCGGACGCAATCGCCCGCGCGATCGACGGTCTCGCCGGCATCGACATGCTGGTCACCATCGGCGGCGCCAGCGTCGGCGATTACGATCTGGTGCAGGCAGGCCTCGCCGCGCGCGGGCTCGCTGTCGATTTCTGGAAGATCGCCATGCGTCCCGGCAAGCCGCTGATGCACGGCCATGTCGGGATGGGCGGCCTGCGCGTGCCGGTGCTGGGGCTGCCGGGCAATCCGGTCTCCGCCCTGGTCTGCTCGCTGCTGTTCATGATGCCGGCCCTGCTGGTGATGTCGGGCGAGACCGGCGCTTGGCCGGAGCGGGAACGCGCCATCCTCGGCGCCGACCTGGCGGAGAACGACGCACGCGCCGACCATCTGCGGGCGTCGCTGGTGCCGGGGCCGGATGGCGGCTTTGTTGTGACCCCCTTCCCGCGGCAGGATTCCGGGATGCTGCGCCGCCTTGCCGCGTCCGAGGCGCTGATCCTGCGTGCGCCGCATGCCCCCGCCCGCGCCGCGGGCGAGCCGGTCGAGATCCTGAGGCTCGACCGCCTCGGCCTGTGAGCAACCTGCTTGACCAACGTCGGAGAACCAATGTAGAACGTTGGTTCAGTTGCCTTTTTGTTCCGTGCTCACGCATCGGACGACGAAGGTTTCTGAGTTGGCCGGGGACGGGTGGGGCGTGGTCGCAGCGGCGGCGTTCCCATCGATGGGGATATGACCGATGCTCACGCGCAAGCAGCACGAGTTGCTGAGCTTCATCGACCGGCATCTCAAGGAGACCGGCTTCTCGCCCAGTTTCGACGAGATGAAGGATGCGCTGAACCTCCGCTCGAAGTCCGGCATCCACCGGCTGATCTCCGCCCTCGAGGAACGCGGGTTCCTGAACCGGCGGCATCATCGCGCCAGGGCGCTCGAGGTGCTGCGGCTGCCCGATGCGGCGACCGGCCTCCTGCGCAGCGACGATGTGGAAGCCGCAGGCCCGGTCCTGGGCAGCGCCGAGCCGGGCATCGTGGCGGGCGCCGATGCGACGCCGTTCCTGCCGAACGTCATCAGAGGCGATTTCAGCCAGCGCCTGACCGGCGTGCGCGCGGCGGCGGATGCGGGCGCTGTGCAGCTGCCGCTGTATGGCCGCATCGCCGCCGGCCTGCCGATCGAGGCGCTGCGCGATACCGGCGCGCATATCGAGGTGCCGCTGGCGCTGATCGGCAGCGGCGAGCACTACGCACTCGAGGTCGCCGGCGACTCGATGATCGAGGCCGGAATCCTGGATGGCGACACCGCCATCATCCGGCGCGAGGATTCGGCCGAGAACGGGCAGATCGTGGTGGCGCTGATCGACGATGGCGAGGTGACGCTGAAGCGCCTGCGCCGGCGTGGCAGCGCCGTGGCGCTGGAGCCGGCGAACGCCCGCTACGAGACCCGGATCGTGCCATCCGATCGCGTCCGGGTGCAGGGCAGGCTGGTCGGCCTGCTGCGACGCTACTGACCCTGCGGCGGCGGCGTCAGGGCCCGTAGCCGGCCATCCGCGACACCGTGCGGCCGGAACAGGGCCCTGGTCGGGTCGTCGGCCGGCGTGCCTGTCGTCATCGTCCTGACCGGCAGCGTCCTGCGACGGGCGGCTCGGGCCGCGTAGAGCCCATCATTGCTCCGCAACCGGGGTTACCGCCTGCGCAAGCGGCCCCCAGATCCCGTCGAACCGTGCCAGGGCGGCCGCGTCCAGCCGGTCGATGACCGGCAGCTCGGCCAGCACGCGCACCCGGCCATGTCGCTCGATGGCGGACCGGTTGCCGGCGGAGACCGGGCCGTTCAGCACCACGCCGGCCACCGCGATGCCGCGCGCGCGCAACGCCTCCAGGCTCAGCAGCGTGTGGTTGATCGTGCCGAGGCGGCTTCGGGCCACCAGCACGACCGGCAGACCGAACCGCTCGATCACCGCCGAGGTGAGCGTGCCGGCATCGAGCGGCACCAGCACGCCGCCCGCCCCCTCCACCACCAGCGGCGGATCGTCGGGAGCCAGCGGCGGCGGCAGCGCCAGCACCCCCGCATCGAAGCTGGTTGCCGCGACGGCGGCGGCGTCTTCCGGCGACAAGGCGGCACCCAGCGCCAGCGCTGGCGGATGCAGACGGCCGGACCCGCATCCCGACAGGCGCGCCACCGTGTCGCTGTCGCCCGGCTCCTCGTCGAGCCCGGTCTGGCACGGCTTCCAGTATTCCGCCCGCCAGGCCCGGACCAGCCCGGCCGACACCACGGTCTTGCCGACGCCGGTATCGGTGCCGGTGACGAACACCCCGCGCCGGGCCGGTCGGCCGATGCTGCCATAGGCGACCTGGTAGGAGGCGGTGCTGGCATGCTCGCGCTCGAACCGGCGCAGCACGCGGCGCATCCGGCCCGCATCCAGCGGACGATGTCCCTCAGCCGGCCGGTGCGCGCCGATGCCGCGCAGCCCGCGCAGGAAGGCGATTCCGTCGAGGCAGGAGACCGCGATCGTTTCCGTTTCCCACCGCCCACCGGCAGCCCGCAGCCGGTCGATGGATGGGAGGTCGACGCCGCCATCCGCGAGCCCCTCAGCCCGGTGCGCCGCCCGCCATTCGGCGAGGCTGCCGGCGGCCAGCGTCGCCACCATCAGCCGACCGCCCGGCGCCAGCCAGGCCGGCAGCCCGGCCAGCGCGGCCGCAGGATCGGCGAACCACTGCAGGGCCAGGCTGGAGCAGACGATGTCGAAGCCGCCTGCCGTCAGGCAGGGCCGCGTCCCGTCCATGACCAGGAGCTGCAGGTCCGGATCGCCGGGCAGCCGGTCCCGGCAGGCCGCCGCCATCTCGGGCGCGAGATCGGTGGCGACGATGCGCGCGCGCGGCAGCAGGCGGCGCAGCGCACGGGTCAGCAGCCCGGTGCCGCAGCCGATCTCGAGAATGCGCGGCGTCGCCTGCTGCCGATGCGCGATCTGGGCGGCGATCCGCCCAGCGAGCCGGTGCGCGACCAGCCGCTGCAGCGACGCCGCCTCGTCATAGGTCGCGGCGGCGGCGCCGAAGCTGCGGCCGATGGCGCGCAGGCGGCTCATCCGGCAAAGAACCGCAGCTGTTCCGCGCACCAGTCGGGATCGGTCAGCGGCAGCAGGTGGCCGCCGGCCGGATGCCAGCGCGTCGCGGCAGCATCGAAGCAGTCCCGCGTCATCGCCGGCGTCGCGATCCGGTCGAGCGCGCCCGCCAGCGCCAGCACGCGCAGGCCGGAGAAACGCAGGCCGCACCGCGCATCCTGCTCGCGCAGCCGCAGCAGCCCGTCACGCAGCCGGTCCGGGCGCAGCGGTCCGGCCTGATCCGGCACGCCGCCGCAGCGGGTGCGGAACTCGGCGACGCCGGCGGCCGGATCGGCGGCGAGCCGGCCCAGCATCCGCGCCAGCAGGCGACCCGGCACGCCGTGCGGGAAGTCGGCTGCGGCGGTGAAGCGGGTGAAGCCGTTGATGGCGACCAGGCCGCGGCAGCCGACCGGCAGGTCCGCCAGCAGGTCGAGCGTGCCGGCGGAATGGCCGACGGCGATGCAGCCGGGCGCGGCAGCGGGCGAGCGTGGTGCCGCGCCGAGATAGCCGCGCTCGACGGTCCCGGTGTCCGCATCCGGCAGGCGGTCGCGAACGGCGTTCCAGAAGGTGGCGTCGAAGCTCCAGCCATGCGCGAACAGGAAGCGGACGCCTCGGCTCATCGGCCGGCGTCGGTCAGCGCCGCCAGCAGCGCCTCGATGATCCGGCCGACCGCGGCCTCGTCATGGGACGCGGTCAGGGCGACGCGGATGCGGCTGGTGCCGGGCGGCACGGTGGGCGGCCGGATCGCGATGCCGAGCACGCCGCGCCGCTCCAGCGCGAGCGCCAGCCCCAGGGCCGCCGCCGCGTCGCCGGCCGGGACCGGCACGATCTGGGTGGTCGAGCCGGCGGTGTCGACGCCCCGCAGGCGCAGCGCCGCCCGGAGGCGGTCGGCAGACGCGAGCAGATGCCGGCGCTCGGCCGCCATGCCCGGCACCAGGTCGAGCGCCGCATCGATCGCCCCCAGCACCGGCGGCGGCAGTGCCGTGGTGTGGATGAAGCCCGAGCAGGCATTGACCAGGTAGTCGCACAGCACCGCGGAGCCGGCGACATAGGCGCCGAAGCTGCCGAACGCCTTGCTGAAGGTGCCCATCACCAGGTCGACGCCGCCCGCCTCGACCGACAGCCCGGCGCCCCCCGGACCCAGCACGCCGGTGGCGTGCGCCTCGTCGACATACAGGAAGGCGCCGTGGGCGCGCGCGATGCGGCGCAGGCGGGCGATGTCGGCACGGTCGCCATCCATGCTGAACACGCTCTCGGTGACGATGAAGCGCTGGCCCGGCAGCTCGGCGCGCTCGGCCAGCAGCGCGTCGAGCTGGTCGAGGTCGTTGTGACGGAACCTGTGCTGACGCAGGCCGGCGGCCTGGATGCCCTGATGCAGGCTGGCGTGGATCAGCCGGTCGGCGAACACCAGCGGCGGCGAGCCGCACCGCGCCGCCTTCAGCAGCGCCGGCAGCACCGCGGCGTTGGCCTGCCAGCCGGACGCGAACAGCAGCGCCGCCTCCGTCTGCTTGAAGGCCGCGAGCCGGGTCTCGACGCGCTCATGCAGCTCGAGCGTGCCGGTCACCAGCCGCGACGCGCCGGCGCCGGTGCCGAAGCGGGCACCCCAGTCGCCGGCACGCTCGGCCAGCAGCGGATGATGGGCGAGGCCCAGATAGTCGTTGGACGACACGTCGAGCAGCGTCCGCCCGCCGCGCGTCACCTGCCCGGCCGTTCGGCTGCCGGGGGAGAGCGCGCGCCGCATCCGCCCGCGGGCGAGATCCTGCAGCGCGTCCGCCAGGATGGGATCGAGAACCGACATCAGGCGGGCAGTCCTGCCGGATGGCGGCGGGCTTGGTCAACTGGCCCGGCCCGGCCGGTCGCGGATGGTCGCATCCGGGGTCGACCGTGGCCGCGTGCCGGTGCATCACCGCCTGCATGACGACAGCCCTTCCCGACGGCGCCGGCAGGCTCTGGCTGCCCTACACGCAGATGCAGACCGCGGCCCCGCCGCTGCGCGCGCACTGGACCGACGGCTGCCGGATCGGGCTCGCCGACGGGCGGGTGCTGATCGACGGCATCGCCTCGTGGTGGACCGCCTGCCACGGCTACAACCACCCGCACATCCGCCAGGCGGTGACGGACCAGCTCGGCCGGATGCCGCACGTCATGCTGGGCGGGCTGGTGCACGAGCCGGCCCTGCTGCTGGCGGACCGGCTGGCGGCGCTGCTGCCGGGCGACCTGGAGCGGGTGTTCTTCGCCGAGAGCGGCTCGGTCGCGGTCGAGGTGGCGATCAAGATGGCGATCCAGTTCTGGCTCAACCGCGGCGAACGCGGCCGCACCAGGCTGGTGGCGTTCCGCGGCGGCTATCATGGCGACACGCTGGCGACGATGGCGGTGTGCGATCCCGAGGAGGGCATGCACAGCCTGTTCGCGGGCGTGCTGCCGCAGCAGCATCTGGTCGACCTGCCCCGGGACGATGCCGCCGAGGCGGCACTCGACAGGCTGCTCCGCGAGCAGGGCGCCGGCATCGCCGCGATCCTGGTCGAGCCGCTGGTGCAGGGGGCCGGCGGCATGGTGTTCCATCCGCCCGAGGTGCTGCGCCGGCTGCGCCGGCTCGCCGACCGGCATGGGCTGCTGCTGATCCTGGACGAGATCTTCACCGGCTTCGGCCGTACCGGAACGATGTTCGCCTGCGAGGCCGCCGGCATCGTGCCGGACATCGTCACCCTGTCGAAGGCGCTGACCGGCGGCACGATGGCGCTGTCGGCGGCGGTGGCGCGGCGCCACGTGTTCGAGGCGTTCCTGTCTGACGACCCGGCGCACGCGCTCATGCACGGCCCGACCTTCATGGGCAACGCGCTCGCCTGCGCCGCCGCCAACGCCTCGCTCGACCTGTTCGAGGGCGAGGACCGGCTGGGCCAGGTGGCCGCGATCTCGGCGCAGCTGCAGCACGAGCTGGCGCCGTGCGCGGGCCTGCCGGGCGTGGTCGATGTGCGGGTGCTGGGCGCGATCGGGGTGGTGGAGCTTGCGCGGATCCCGGACATGAACCGGCTGAAGCAGGCGCTGGCGGCAGCGGGCGTGTGGATCAGGCCGTTCCGCAGCATCGTCTATCTGACGCCCGCCTTTACCGTGACGCCGGCGGAGCTGTCGGTGCTGACCGGGGCGATTCGCGGCGTGCTTGCCGCCTAGCCCCAGCGCGACGCCGCCGCATCGTCGGCCGCGCGCGCCTCGACCCAGTCGCTGCTGCCGTCGTCATACTCCTGGCGCTTCCAGAACGGCGCCTTTGTCTTGAGCCAGTCGATCAGGAAGCCGGTCGCCTCCAGCGCGTCGCCCCGATGCGGGGCGGCGGCCAGCACCAGCACGATCCCCTCGCCCACCGCCAGCCGCCCGACGCGGTGCAGCACGGTGCAGCCCAGGAGCCTGAAGCGCTGCTCGGCCTGCAGCGCGATGGCGGCGATCGCGCGCTCGGTCATGCCGGGATAATGCTCCAGCGTCAGCGCCTGCAGCCTGCGGCCACTGCTGCCGGGATCGCCGCGCACCACGCCCACAAAGCAGCCGATGCCACCAACAGCGTCACCGCAGGCGGCACCAAGGGCCGCCATCTCGGCCGCCACGTCGAACGCCGCCTCCTGCACCCGGACGGTAGCCATCAGCCGCCCGTCACCGGAGGCAGAAAGGCGATCTCGTCGCCGGGCGCCACCGGATCGGCGGCGTCGGCGAAGGCCTGGTTGACCGCAACCCGCACGGTCCGCCCCTCGCCGCAGAGGGCGGCGAACGCCGGCTCGCGGGCCTGCAGCCAGCCGACGAGCTCGCCCACGTTGCGAATCGCGGGCGGCAGCGCCAGACGCTCGCCGCTCCGGCCGAGCCGGTCGCGCGCCCAGGCGAAATAAAGGATCTGCACCTCGTCCACGGCATGGTCCTCCGGCGCGGCCCCGGGCCGGGACCACAATGCGCTACTTGGGGACACCCTTGACCGTCTTCACGCTGCCATCCGGGCTGATAACGGTGCTGGTGCCGTCGCCGTTCGGGATCACGATGTTGCCGCTGGTGTCGCTGCCGGCGCTCTTGCCCTTGTTCTGGTATCTCGCCGACGGATCCGGGACGGTGGTCGACAGGCCGCTGCCGGCCGAACTGCCGCCCGAGCCTGCACCCGTGCCTGCACCCGTGCCGGCGCCGCCGGAGAAGCCGCTATCCTCCAGCGGCGCGCCGCGGTGGATCGAGTCCTGCTCGCCCATGCTCATGCTGCCGCCGCGCGGCAGCGCGCCGCCGCTGCCGCCAAGCAGCGCGCCGTTGCCCTGCCCGCCGAAATGGGACACGTCGCTGAGCGTCGGCAGCGGCTGCGGCGGACCCGGCCAGACATTGCCCTGCTGCGGCGCGATCGGATCCACCGAAGGCTCGACGCCGCGCGAGCGCTGCAGGTTCTCGCTGACGCCGGTGGTGGCGTTGGGGTTCTGACCGGGCAGGCGCTCGGTGTCGTAGAAGAAGTGGCCAAGGCCCGAGCAGCCGCCCAGAAGCAGTAACGTTCCAAGCAGAGCCGAGCGCCGCATTTCAGTCCCCTTCGCGGCCCCGCATGCCGCTCCTGGACGGAATGTGCCCTCAACCGGGTGCCTAGCTCAAGGGAGTGGACACCGGTGGTTGTGGCAGCGCGGCAATCCAGACACAGATCGCCTGCGGATCGTTCAGCTCCAGCAACGTGCCCTGCCAGCCCGGCACCGGCGCATCGGCGGCCAGGGCGGCGATGGCCGGGTCGTCGCGGAACAGCGGCCGCTTGTCCGGCCGGACGGCAAGTGCGGCCCGGACGACCTCCAGGCGCGGCCCCGGAGTGCGCCCGAAGCCTTCCACCAGCACGAGGTCGACCGGCGCCAGACGGGCCAGCAGCGCCGACAGCGGCGGCGGCCGCTCCGGCGTCTCGCGCAGCAGCGCCCAGCGCCGCTCCGACACCAGCAGCACCTCCTGCGCGCCGGCCTCGCGATGCCGGCGGCTGTCCTTGCCGGGCGGATCGAGATCGACCGAATGATGCGTGTGCTTGACGGTGGAGACGGCAAGGCCGCCTGCCCGCAGCCGCGGCAGCAGGGCCTCGATCAGGGTGGTCTTGCCGCTGCCGGAGCGGCCGACGATGCCGACGACCCTCAAGCGGCCGGCGCGGTCAGGGCAGCGCCTGTCCGGGCGCCGCCGTACGGCTGCCCGGGCCGCCGACATGGCGCAGGCCGGTGACCAGGTAGTCCCAGCCGGTGATCAAAGTCAGGATCGCCGCCAGCCAGAGCATCACCGCGCCGATCACGCCCACCGGGAGCCAGCCGATGCCGAGCAGCCGGGCGGTGCTGTCGCCGGCAAGCAGCACGCCGAGCGCCCCCATCTGGAACGTCGTCTTCCACTTGGCGAGCCTGGTGACGGGCAGGCTCACGCGCCGGCCGGCCAGATGCTCGCGCAGGCCGCTGACCAGGATCTCGCGCAGCAGGATCACGATCGCTGGATAGAGACTCCACAGCGGCAGCCGCGCGAAGGCGGCCAGCACCATCAGCGAGGCGCCGATCAGCAGCTTGTCGGCGATCGGGTCGAGCATGCGGCCGAGGTCGGAGAACTGCCGGCGGGAGCGGGCGATCTGGCCGTCCAGGTAGTCGGTGATGCCGGCGGCGGCGAACAGCAGGCACGCGAGCGCGTCGCCGAGCGGCCGGTGCAGCGCCACCAGCGCCACCAGCACCGGTATGGCGGCGATCCGCGACAGGGTCAGGAGGTTCGGCAGGTCGGTCAGCATCTGTCCGGTCCATGTCCAGTCCCGAAGCCTACAGCAGACGGCGCGCCGCCGATACCGTGCCCCGGATGACGCTCAGGCCTGCGTGTCGCGCCAGCCGGCGTGGAAGTGGCCGTAGATCGAGCGGGCGGTCTCCCGGTTGATGCCGGGCGCGTTCTCCAGGTCGCTCAGGCCGGCCTGCTTGACCCCGCGGGCCGAGCCGAAATGGTTCAGCAGCGCGCGCTTGCGGGCAGCACCGATGCCGGGGATCTCGTCGAGCTCGCTTTGCACGATCGCCTTGGAGCGGCCGGCGCGATGGGTGGTGATGGCAAACCGGTGCGCCTCGTCGCGCAGCCGCTGCAGGTAGTAGAGCACCGGGTCGCGCGGCGGCAGCTGGAACGGGGCCGCGTCGCCGGTATGGAACCATTCGCGCCCGGCATCGCGGTCCGGGCCCTTGGCGATCGCCACCAGCTTCACGTCGTTGACGCCGAGATCGTCCAGCACCTGGCGCACCGCCGAGAACTGCCCGAGCCCGCCATCGATCAGCAGCAGGTCCGGCCAGTCGGGGCGGGACGGCGCCTCGCCGGTCTTCTCCTGCTCGGCCGCCTGCTCGCGCAAGCTGCGGCCGAACCGGCGCTCCAGCACCTCGCGCATCATCGCGAAGTCGTCGCCGGGCGTGATCGGACCGCGGATCGAGTACTTGCGATAGGCCTGCCTGGTGAACCCCTCCGGACCCGCGACCACCATCACGCCATAGGCGTTGGTGCCCATGATGTGGCTGTTGTCGTAGGTCTCGATCCGCTCCGGCGGCCCGGCCAGGCCGAACAGCGACGCCACGCCTTCCAGCAGCCTGGCCTGCCCCGCCCCCTCGGCCAGCTTGCGCTCCAGCGCCTCGCGGGCGTTGGTGGCCGCATGCTCCACCACGGCGCGCTTCTCGCCGCGCTGGGGCACCGCCAGCTCGACCTTGCGATCGGCCTTCAGGCTCAGCGCCTCCTGGATCAGCTCCGGCTCCTGCACCCCCACGTTGAGCAGCAGCAGCGGCGGCGGCGGCTTGTCGTCGTAGAACTGGGCGATAAAGGCCGACAGGATCTCGCCCGCCTCCTCGCCCTTCACGTTGGCCGGAAAGAAGGCGCGATTGCCGTTGTTGCGGCCGCCGCGGATGAAGAACACCTGCACGCAGGCCTGCCCGGCCGCCTGGTGGATGGCGATGATGTCGGCATCCTCGATGGAAGCCGGGTTGATCACCCCGCTGCCCTGCACGTGGGTCAGGCCGCGGATGCGGTCGCGGATCGCGGCGGCGCGCTCGAACTCCATCGCCTCCGACGCCTGCTCCATCTCGACGGACAGCTCCTTCTGCACCGAGCCCGCCTTGCCGGACAGGAAGCCGCGCGCCTGCGCCACCAGCCGGTCGTAGCCGGGCTTGTCGATGCGGTCGACGCAGGGCGCCGAGCAGCGCTTGATCTGGTGCAGCAGGCAGGGCCGGGTACGGGTCGTGAACACGCTGTCGGAACAGGAGCGCAGCAGGAACACCCGCTGCATGGCGGTGACGGTCTGGTTGACCGCCCAGGCCGACGCGAACGGCCCCCAGTAGCTCGCACCCTTGCCGGGCTTGCCGCGATGCTTGGTGATCTGCGGAAAGGCGTGCCCGTCGGTCAGCATCAGCCAGGGATAGGTCTTGTCGTCGCGCAGCAGGATGTTGAAGCGCGGCTTGAGCCGCTTGATCAGGTTGGCCTCGAGCAGCAACGCCTCGGCCTCGGTATGGGTGGTCACGATCTCCATCGAGACCGTGTCGCTGACCATGCGGCGCAGCCGTTCCGGCAGGCGGCCGATCTGGGTGTAGGAGTAGACGCGCTTCTTCAGGCTGCGCGCCTTGCCGACATAGAGCGCCTCACCCTTGGCATCGAGCATGCGATACACGCCGGGAGACAGCGGCATGGTGAGCAGCGCCCGCTCGATGACCGCGACGCCCATCGGGCCCGCCGCTGCGGCGGCTGGCGGCTGGCTTCCGGCCGGCAGGTCCTGAGCCGACGTCATGCTGTCCGGGCTGGTGATCTGGCTCTCCGTCATGGCGCTCATCTAGTGCGGCAGGGTGCCAAAGCGTAGCCGCAAAACCTACGACGTTGGATTCACACCGGTTTCGTCAGGGCGACCTGCTTCTCCACCGCACTTGTGGATAAGTATGTGGATCAAGGGGTGACAAACCACCGCCGGGCGCGGCAATCCTGGACTTCCATCGCATTGCCCAATTACTAGGCACCTGATCCAAGTCATTGTAAACGAACACTTTACCCGCAAGGCACTGGTCATGCGTCACGGATAATCGGGCAGGTCGTTGGAAATGTTGCGAGTCAATGACGCAGGTGGATGATTCCGCCCGGCAGGCGTCAAGAAATGCCCGTGGGCCTTCCCGTTTTGTTCAAGTTGACAAGCGCGGCCCGCAGGCGGCACCGGCCAAACGACGACAGGCGCTCGGTTGCCCGGACGCCTGCGGCAGGCTCGACCGGCGGACCGCGGGTCAGGCCGCGGCGGCGATCCGGCGGAGGTTCGCCACGCCGACGACGGAAATGAACAGCATCGATGCCTCGTCCGGCAGCTCCAGCACCGCCCGACCGTCGGTCCAGCGATACGCGACCTGCGCGACCTCGACATCGTGCCAGCCGCGCTGCAGGGCGGGACCGGCGAGCGGCAGCCCGGCAAGGCCGTCGCGGCAGACGACGCTCAGCGCGGAAACGGCGATGCCGAGGCAGCGACGATCATCGAGCCAGGGCGCCGTCGACCAGGGCGAGGCGGCGCCGGACGCCAGCGTGACGGTCCGGACGGGTTTGGGCAGGATGCAGCGGAAGGTGGTCGCCATGCCGTCGAACTCGACCTGCGTCGGGACATGGGCCTGCCCGTCGGCGATGACGGTGAACGGCGCGCTGCCCGCCGGCCGATCGGCGGCCTGGTCACCGGCCGCCGGGCCGGCGCCGGCACGATCGGCGAGGGAGTCCCAGACGGGACGGACGATCTCGGCCGAGATCGTCAGCGGCGCGAAGCCGTGGGTGTCGTAGGCGGCAAGCGCCGGCGGTCGCCCGACATCCAGCCGGTGCATCGGCGCGACGTGGTGGTCGGTCGCCGCCGCAAGCGCGCCCGTCACGTCCAGATACGACTCCACCCGCAGGCCTTCGGCCAGCAGCAGATCGTGGCGGTCGAGGGCGAGGTGGAAATACTCGATCTCGTGGCAGCGCTCCTGGACGATGCTGACGCCGTTCACCAGCAGGCGCGCCGGGATCAGCCTGCCGTCGATCCAGATCGCGTGGTCGGGAGACAGCACCAGATCGCGCGTCGGCTGCCCGGCCGCGATCGCGTCGCGGCGGATGCGGATCGGCAGCACCAGGTCGGCCTGCTCCATGTCGGCGATCCGGATGCGGCGCGAACCGGCCCAGACGACCGGCGCCTTCCGTCCGGACGCATGGACGGTGTCGCCGGCGACGATGGTCTCGACCGGGCGGGCACCGGTCGCGGTCTCGATCAGGGTGCCGGCGGTGAAGCAGGACACCGTCGTGGTGAAGGTCAGCTCGAAGCCGCCGCTGTTGGTGTCGATGAAACGCAGATCGGCTACGGTGGTCGTGGTGAAGTGCCGGTGCGAGAACAGGTCGGTCTCGGACAGGCCGCTGAACAGGCCGGTGCCGATCACGTCCAGGCCGGCGCCGCCGGCATCGGGCTGCACCGTCACGGTGGCGTTGAACGGGAAGCCCGGGACGCCGGACAGGAACTTCAGGTCGGTCGCGAAGTCGGCGTTGAAGTATTCCGAGAAGGTGAACTGCCCGGCATGCAGCGAGTAGAGCGCGACGCCCTCGGTGTTGAAGTCGTAGCCGGTATTGCTGCTCGTGCCCGACATGAAGCCTCCACGGGACCTCGGATAGGCCGGACAGACGGTCCCGTATCGCCCGGCGGTCCGGTGGATCACCGGACGGGACGTTCATACCAGAACGCTCTGAAATGATAATCTGCAATGATTGCGGAGACGGAACGCCCGACCATCTCGCGAAACGGGACGCCTCGTGGCGAGGCGGTCGCGGGCAGCACTCAGGGCACGACGCCGCCCCGTGGCCCTGACCTGGGGATCGGGCTGCTCAGACGGCCGGCTCCCGCTCCGCCCGCCGCAGCAGCCGCAGGAAGTTGCCGCTCCAGAAGGCCTCGATCTCCGGGCGGCCATAGCCGCGCCGCTCGAGCTCCAGGGTGACGTTGCGGCTTTCGGCGGCGTTGCTCCAGCCCCGGACGGCGCCGCCGCCGTCGAAGTCGGAGCTGATCCCGACATGGTCGACGCCGATCCGCCGGACCACGTGGTCGAGGTGATCGACGAGGTCGGCGACGCTCGCCGGCCCGCCCGCGGCACTTTCGCCGCGCGGGCGGAGGAAGACCGGCATCGCCGTGACCTGGATCAGGCCGCCGGAGTCGCGCAGCGCGTCGAGCTGGGCGTCGTCGAGGTTGCGACGATGGTCGCACAGCGCGCGCGCGCAGGAATGCGTCGCGACCACGGGGGTGGTGGAATGCTGCACCGCCTGCAGCATCGACTGGCGCGACAGGTGGGAAACGTCGACGAGCATGCCGTGCCGGTTCATTTCCGCGATCGCCTCGCGGCCGAGCGGGCTCAGGCCGCCATGCAGCGCGTCCGCATCGCCGAGATCGCGCCGGGGGTTGGCGCTGTCGGCCAGCAGGTTGTGGCCGTTATGGGTCAGGGTGACGTAGCGGGCACCCTTGGCGCGGAAGGCCGCGATCACCGAGAGATCGGTGCCGAACGCATAAGCGTTCTCGATCGCCGGCACGATCGCGATGGCGCCGTCGCGACGCGCCTGCTCGATCGCGTCGGCGGTGGTGCAGAGCCGCGACCGCACGCCGTTCCGCTCGCCGCCCATCGCGACGATGCGGTCGAGCATGGCAAACGCACGGTCGCGCGCGGCGGCGTGCGACGGCGGATCGAGCGGCCCCTGCGGGATGTAGGCGGCGAAGCACCCCGCCCACAGGCCGCCGGCGCGCATCTTGGGCAGGTCGACGCGACGGTTCGGGCTCTCGACGAACGGGTCGCCGTCGGGCCATGGGATGTCGATATGGCTGTCCAGGGTCAGCAGGGAGGCGTGCAGGTCGGGCGTGTCGCTCATCGCCCGACGCAACGCCAGCCCGGATGGTTTTGCAAGCGCCGCCGCTCTTGCCAGCCGGGCGCCGGTGCGCGATCCGACGCGGCATGCGCATCGTGACCTGGAACATCAACTCGCTGCGGCTGAGGCTCGGGCTGCTCGAACGGCTGGCGCTGGAGCTGGCGCCGGACGTGATCTGCCTGCAGGAAACCAAATGTCCGGACGAGTTCTTTCCCGAGGATGCGCCGGCCCGGCTCGGCTACCCGCATCATGTGCGGCGCGGGATGAAGTCCTATAACGGGGTGGCGATCCTGTCGCGGCTGCCGCTCACGGTGGACGACACCGCCCCGGACTGGTGCCTGAAGAACGACCGGCGGCACATCTGCGCCACCGTGCAGGCACCCGACGGCCCGCTGCAGCTGCACGACTTCTATGTGCCGGCGGGCGGCGACATCCCCGATCCGGCGGAGAACCCAAAGTTCGCGCACAAGCTCGCCTTCGTGGACGAGGCGACGCGATTCTTCGCAGCCCATCCGCCACGGCGCAGCGTGCTGCTGGGCGACCTCAACATCGCGCCGCTGGAGCACGACGTCTGGAGCCACCGGCAGCTCAAGGATACCGTCTGCCACACGCCGCCGGAGATCGAGCGGTTCGAAGCCTGGCTCGGCACCGGCTTCGTCGACGCGCTGCGCCACTTCGTGCCGCCCGACCGCAAGCTCTATACCTGGTGGTCGTACAGGAACCGCGACTGGCGCATCAGCAATCGCGGCCGCAGGCTGGACCATGTCTGGGTGACGCCGGACCTGGTCCCTGCCTTGCGCGGCATGGTGATCCACACGGAGGCGCGCGACTGGCCGATGCCGTCGGACCACGTCCCGGTGGCGATCGACCTCGCCTTGTGAGCGTCAGGCGGCGATGCCGCCTTCCGGATCGAGCCGGTAGCCGCCGCCCTCGGTGACCAGCAGGCACGCATTGGCAGGGTCGGGCTCGATCTTCTGCCGGAGCCGGTAGATGTGGGTCTCGAGCGTGTGGGTGGTGACGGCGGCGTTGTAGCCCCAGACCTCGTTCAGCAGCACCTGGCGCGGCACCGGCCGAGTGCCGGCGCGGTAAAGGAATTTGAGGATCGCGGCCTCCTTCTCGGTCAGCCGGATGCGGCGGTTGCGCGCCACCTCCTGCAGCAGCTTGGCCGAGGGGCGGAACGTGTAGGGCCCGATGGTGAAGACCGCATCCTCGCTGTTCTCGAAGATCCGCATCTGCGCGCGCAGGCGGGCGAGCAGCTCGGCGATGCGGAAGGGCTTGGCCACGTAGTCGTTGGCGCCGGCATCGAGACCACGCACCACATCCGCCTCGTCGTCGGAGCCGGTCAGCATGATGATCGGCATGCGCCGTCCCTGCCGCCGCTGCTCGGCGCAGAAGTCGCGTCCGTCGCCGTCGGGCAGCGAGACGTCGAGGATCAGCGCGTCGTAGCGCGCCGATGGCTCGCCCATGCGGGTGCCGGCTTCCTCGATCGACTCCGCCTGCTCGACCAGGAATTCGCCATCGAGCTGAAGCTGCTCGACGAGCGCCTCACGCAGCGCCTGGTCATCGTCCACAATCAGTATGGGTCGCTCGCCCGCCATTGAAACTCTCTTCCCTGAGCGGCAGGACACGTCAGCTGGTGCAGCTGCCGCGGCCGCGTCGACTTCCTGCGGCAGCCCCGAACTCGTTTCGGGGCCGTCTCATAGGCGGTCGTCATCACAACGCAGTGACATGCCGCCAGGACCCGTCATCCGACGCACAAGCTACGCACTTTATCGTGATCCCTGGATGGAGCGGGGTATCGTGAGGCAGGGGATCGGAAGGAGCGGGACATGACGAACGCCGTGATCGAGGCGGTGGGGGGAAGTCGCGCAATCCTGCGGATCGCGTCGCTGCGCGTGCCGGCCGTACTGGGTGCTGCGGGCGTGCGGCAGGACAAGCAGGAAGGCGACGACGCCACGCCCGCCGGACTGCTGCGCCTGCGACGGGTGCTCTACCGGGCGGACCGGGTGGCAGCACCAGCGTGCGCAGTCGGGCGCGAGGCGATCGCCCCGGATGACGGCTGGTGCGACGATCCGACACATGCCGACTACAACCGGCCGGTCAGGCTGCCCCATCCGGGCCGTCACGAGCGTCTGTGGCGCGAGGACGCGCTCTACGACATCGTGGCCGTGCTCGGCTGGAACGACGAACCGGTGGTCCGCGACCGCGGCTCGGCGATCTTCCTGCATTGCGCGACCCGGGACGCGCGGCCGACGCGAGGCTGCATCGCCCTGGAGCCGGAGGCGCTGCGGCAGGTGCTGGCAGCCGGCCTGACGGCGATCGAGGTGCCCGGCTGACCTCCAGGCCGTCACCGTCACGGGACGTATCAGGCGCGTGCCGGTCCGCCCGCGCACGCGGACAGCTGTTCAGGCGGCGCGCGCCAGGATCGCGGTGAAGAAGCCGTCGGTGCCGTGCAGCCGCGGGGTCAGCCGCAGGAACGGCGTGTCGGGCGACAGCGCGCCGGATGCCAGCGGCGGCTGCAGCGTCTGCGGATCACGAAGGTCGAGCATCGTGAAGCCGGGCTGGCGGCTCAGGAAGGCCTCGACCTGCGACGCGTTCTCCTCGCGCAGCACCGAGCAGGTGGCATAGACGAGGCGGCCCCCCGGCCGGACCAGGGACGCCGCCGCATCCAGGATGGCGGCCTGCTTGACGGTGAGCTCGTCGAGATCGGTCCGCGTCAGCCGCAGCCGGGCGTCGGGGTTGCGGCGCCAGGTGCCGGTGCCGGTGCAGGGCGCGTCCACCAGCACGCGGTCGAAGCTGGCCGCGCGCCGCTTGGCCCACTTGTCGCCGACGCTGAGCAGATGGCGCTCGACATTATGCACGCCCGCCCGGCGCAACCGGCGGACCGCGCCCTCGAGCCGCGGCTCCGACACGTCGCAGGCGACGATGTGGCCGCGGTTCTGCATGGTCATAGCCAGACCCAGCGTCTTGCCGCCGGCCCCCGCGCAGTAGTCCAGCACGCGCATCTCGGCGGCGGCTCCCACCGCCTGCACCACCAGCTGGCTGCCCTCGTCCTGGATCTCGACCAGGCCGGCCTGGAACGCCTTTGTCGCCATCACCGGCTGGCGCGACGCGATGCGCAGGCCCCAGGACGAGAGCGGCGTCGGCAGCGTCTCGATGCCCTCCTCCGCCAGGGCGGCGGCGGCGGCCTCGCGGGTGTTGCGCAGCAGGTTGACCCGCAGGTCGAGCGGTGCCGCCGCGGTCAGGGCAGCGAGCTCGGCCTCGAGCTGGTCGCCGAACTGCGCCCGCAGCAGCGGCAGCAGCCAGTCCGGCACTTCGAGCGCCACCGCGTCCGGCATCTCCGGATGGTCCAGCGTATGGCCTTCCAGCGCCCGCAGCACGCGGGCCTCGAACGGCTCGAGCACGTCGGGCGCGTAGCGTCCGCCGGAAAAGGCGCGCTGCAGGCTCTCCACCGGCCGGCCTTCCAGCACCGACAGGGCGCCGACCAGCAGGCGCGGCTGCGCCTCGCCGCCGGCACGCCGCAGCCACCAGTCGAGCCGGCGCCAGGCGCGCAGCACCGACCAGACCTGGGTCGACACCTCGCGGCGGTCGCCTGCGCCGATATAGCGGCGCTCGCGGAAGAAGTTGTTCGCCACCGCATCGGC
The DNA here is from genome assembly GCA_964248625.1 of uncultured Acetobacteraceae bacterium. Taxonomy (GTDB): domain Bacteria; phylum Pseudomonadota; class Alphaproteobacteria; order Acetobacterales; family Acetobacteraceae; genus Lichenicola. The sequence continues at coordinate 26,942 of CAXTZG010000009.1, forward strand.
AGGACGCCTCGGCGTGGCCTCCATCAGGAACAGCAGGTCGATGGAGGCAGCCAGGCGGGCGATGGGGGTCATGCGGGCTCCGGAACGAGCGCGCCCTATAGCAGAACAGAAGCGACGCCGCGCCTGCCGCCAGCCGGCCGCAGGCCCGCGGGCGTGGCGCCTCGCCGCAGCGGCAGTTCAGTCCTGGCGGTAGTTCGGGGCTTCCCGGGTGATGGCGACGTCGTGCACGTGGCTCTCGCGCAGGCCGGCGCCGGTGATGCGCCGGAACTGCGTGCGGGTCTGCAGCTCGGCGATGCTGGCGCTGCCGGTGTAGCCCATCCCGGCGCGCAGGCCGCCGACGAGCTGGTGCACCACCGCCGCCATGCCGCCCTTGAAGGCGACCCGCCCCTCGATGCCTTCGGGCACCATCTTGAGCGTGTCCTTGATCTCCTGCTGGAAGTAGCGGTCGGCCGAGCCCCGCGCCATCGCTCCCAGGCTGCCCATGCCGCGATACGCCTTGTAGGAGCGGCCCTGATACAGGAACACCTCGCCCGGCGCCTCGTCGGTGCCGGCGAGCAGCGAGCCCACCATCACCACGTCGGCGCCGGCGCCGATCGCCTTGACCAGGTCGCCCGAGGTGCGGATGCCGCCATCGGCGATCGCCGGGATGTCCTTCTCGTGACAGGCGGCGGCGGTTTCCAGCACCGCGCTGAATTGCGGCACGCCGACGCCGGCGACGATCCGCGTCGTGCAGATGCTGCCGGGCCCGATGCCGATCTTGACCGCGTCCGCGCCGGCCTCGATCAGCGCCAGCGCGCCCTCGGGCGTGGCCACGTTGCCGGCCACGATCTGCACCGCGTTCGACAGCTTCCTCACCCGCTCGATCGCCGCCAGCACGCCGGCGGAATGGCCGTGGGCGGTGTCGATCACCAGCACGTCGACGCCGGCCTCGATCAGCGCCTGGCCGCGCAGGAAGCCGTCCTCGCCGACGCCGGTGGCGGCGGCGCAGCGCAGCCGGCCCATCTCGTCCTTGTTGGCGAGCGGATGGGCGACCGCCTTCTCCATGTCCTTGACGGTGATGATGCCGATGCAGCGGCCCTGGCTGTCCACCACCAGCAGCTTCTCGATGCGGTTCTTGTGCAGCAGCTGCCGGGCGAGGTCGGGCGTCGCGCCGTCGGTGACGGTGATCAGGTTGTCGCGCGTCATCAGCTCCTCGACGCGTGCCCCGGGGTCGGTCGCGAAGCGCACGTCGCGGTTGGTCAGGATGCCGACCAGGCGCTGGGTCACCGGCTCGACCACGGGCAGCCCGCTGATGCGGTTGTGGGCCATGATCGCCCGCACCTCGGCCAGCGTCTGCTGCGGCTGCACCGTCACCGGATTGACCACCATGCCGCTTTCGAACCGCTTCACCCGCCGGACGTGCTCGGCCTGCTCCTCGATGCCGAGATTCTTGTGGATAACGCCAAGCCCGCCCTGCTGCGCCATGCCGATCGACATGGCATCCTCGGTAACGGTGTCCATGGCGGCCGAGATCAGCGGGATGTTGAGGCTGATGCGCCGCGTCAGGCGCGTGCGCGTGTCGGTGGCGTTGGGAAGCACCTGGGAGTAGCCCGGCACCACCAGCACGTCGTCGAAGGCAAGCGCCTCGCGGATGCGGCTCTCGACGGAGACGGGGCTCGGTGCATCCATGTCGCTCGGCTCCTGGCAGGAGCGCCCGGCATCTGGCCTCGGGTTCCCGACCTTTGGCGGGTCCCCCTACAACGCGCGCCGACCACACGCAAGCGATTGCGCAATCGGTCCGCACCCGGCACGGTCATGGCATGATCCCTGCCATCCAGGCGCGCGCCGCCACCGCCCCTTCCCTGGCTCTGGCCCTGGCTCTGGCTCCGGTGTTGCTGCTTTCGGGCTGCGCCGGCGGGGGCGCGTTGCCGCCGCCCCGCCAGATCGCCGGCTCGCCGCATTATTCCTGTCCGGACGGGCCCGGCTTCACCACGCAGTTCGACACGGTCACGCACCAGACCGACCTGTTCCTCGCCGGCGGCGGGGCGCACCGTCTCGACCCGGTCCCCGATCCGAATGGCGGGCTGCTCTACCAGGATGCCGACTACCAGCTCCGGCCGGGGCCGACCGATGCCTCCGACGCGCTGACCGACCGATCCACGACAAGCCGCCAGATCTGCACCCGCAGTCCCTGACGACGATCGGGCGGGCCGCATCGCTGCAACCCGCCCGACCACGCGCTCTGCGTCACTGCATCTGCAGCGGGATCGCCACCACGTCGCGATTGGCGGTGCCGTTGCCGTTGTAGGCCAAGTGGTTCACCACGAAGGCCAGCACCGGCGTGTTGGAATCGATGGTCTCGAAGTTCCGCGACTTGCTGAACGGATCGATCAGCACCGGATAGGAGTCGGCCTCGGTGTAGGAGTCGACCTTGGCGACGGCGGGCAGCATCATCAGCCGCTTGACGGGCGACCAGTTCAGCAAGTCGGTCGACATCGAGTAGTAGGCGCCGGGCACCGGAGCCGCGTCGCCGGCAAGCTGGAACCGCGACTGGGTGACCGCAATGTAGACGCCCTTGGCTGGGATGAAGCTGATCGAGCGCACCGGATCCTGGAACTGCCAGCCGCCCACCAGCGCGCAGGGGATGCCGCGGTTCGACGGGCGTGGCTCGAGCGAGACGGTGAAGTTGGTGCCGCTCCATCCCTTCCACGACGAGGGCTTGCTCAGGTCGTTGCTGCGGATCAGGCAGTTGCCTCCGGCTCCGCTGTAGCCGTCCTGTGCGTAGGCGAAGGTGTAATAGTATCCGTCACGCTTGATGATGTTCGACGTCGTGAAGAAGCCGTTGCGGTACTTCTGGTCGTTCTCGGGCATCACCGTGATCGCCGCGAGATCGCCGTTGCCGGCCGAGAGCGGCGCCCAGTGCTGGCCCATCAGGCCGGATGATTCCGCCGACAGGGCGTTGAGCCAGCAGTTGCCGGTGTCGTGGTCGACGCAGCCGTAGGCCGCCTCGATGCGCGACATGTCCTCGCTGGCGATGGCAAACAGGTTGATGCCATCCTCCGTGTAGGTTCCCTCGATGATCAGGGACCCGCGTGTCGCGATGTTGTAGTTCGCCGTCGTCGGTGCTGCGCATGACGTTGCCAGGTTGAACGGATTGGTTCCCACCATCGCCCAGTTGTCGCCGTCATCCGACATCAAGACGAGCTTGCCGTCGGCGCGACGATAGGCGCGCGGCGGCCCGTCGGGAGCAAGCCGGCCGTTGCAGGAGTCCTTCACCCAGCTGAACACGGTCTGCCGAGGCAGGATCTGCGAGAAGCTCGGCGCCGCATTCGCGCCCGCAGCCGTTTCCGCAGCGTTCGCGACACGCCCCTGGCATGCCGCAACTGCCAGAACAACGCCGATCGTTATCGTATGCTTCAGCCAATCCATCATTGTCATCCTTCTGCACATCTCGTTTCCAGGAACATCGAGACCGGCTTTGTTCTGGCGTCCTATTTGTTACGAAATCAAAACAAATTAGACCACGGCCCGACCGGGCGCGCTCAAATGGCGGCGGTCAGAAATCAAGGTGTTCCGACCAAGAGACTTTCTATTCCACGTAATTTCGACTCTGCAGGCAGATCCTGAAACCTGATCAAATGCAGGAACGGACTTCCACCGATCTCGGTCTGGTTCCGTCTGGTGTCGGATCTGGAAAACAAATCAGCCGAAATTCGCTTGCCCGGACATTCCTTCGTCGCGAGCAAGCATTATCACGTTTACGCGATCATTCGAGCGGAAATGCCGATCCGGCATGTCTTATCTTCGGGATCTTTTTGCTCAGTTTGTGGCATCGGGTGCGCTGCTGGTCGGCGCATACTGGATTGATCCCGGCGTCACCGGATGAGCCGACATGCCATGACCGGCATTGAAGGCTTTCAAGGTCAGCAGCCGCGAGACGCTGTTGCGGACCGCATCGTCCGGGAGCGGCCCCGCGCCGGTTCAGATGACCGGCGAGGCCCCGGTGCGGCCGTTCCCGCTCTGATGGCAGTCGCCGCAGGTGGAACTCGGGCGCCGCCGGAGGTCGTCAGCTCGCATCGTGGTCATGCACGACGCATCCTGATGCCGCCGCGCCTACTCCTCCCGGTCCAGGCGCTCGCGCCGCGCGGCGCGCAGGGCCTGGCCACGCTCCGGACGAAAGCCGGTCGCGACCACGTAGAGCTCGCTGGACTCCTTGCGGCTTGCCGGCGGCTTGGCGTGGCGGACGGTGGCGAAGGCCTGCTTCATCGGCGTCAGCATGTCCTTCTCCGAGCCGCCCTGGAACACCTTGGCGACGAAGCTGCCGCCGTCGGCCAGCACCTCCATGGCGAAGTCGAGTGCCAGCTCGGCCAGGCCGATGATGCGGATATGATCGGTGGCGGCGTGACCGGTGGTGTTGGGCGCCATGTCGGACAGCACGAGGTCGGCCGGCCCGCCCAGCAGCTCGCGCAGCCGCCCGGGCAGGTCGGGATCGTTGAAGTCGCCCTCGATGATTTCCGCGCCGCGCACCGGATCGACCGGCAGCAGGTCGATGCCGACCACATGCGCGGCACCGCGCTTGACCGCCACCTGGGCCCAGCCGCCAGGAGCGGCACCCAGGTCGATCACCCGCATGCCTGGCCGGATCAGCTGGTACTTGTCGTCGAGCTCGATCAGCTTGAACGCTGCGCGCGAGCGCCAGCCCTGCTTGCGGGCGGCCACCACGTAGGGGTCGTTCAACTGTCGCGCCAGCCAGCGCTGCTGTGCCGTGGTGCGTCCGCGCGCCGTCCGAAGCGACACTGCCTTGGCGCGCCCGGTCTGGGCGGTCGCGGCATCGGCCTGACTGGTCTTGGCACCCGGTGTGCTCTCGCCGCTCTTGCCGGGCTGGCGACCGGGTACTGGTGGATTGCCCTTGCCGGATCCCCCGCGGGCGCCGCTGCCCGGGCCGGTCCCCTTGCTCCGCCCCGTCACAAGAACACCGCCGCGTCGCGGCCGCGCCGTGGAACGAGCCGCTCGCGGTGCGACCACACCAGCCGGGCATCCACGTCCTGAAGGAGCGGTCCGGACGGGAAGCAGGATCGTGGCAGGCTGCAATGGCGCGTCATGGGGGAGATCATACCACCGCAGGCGGCATGGTCCGCTATCAAGACCATGTCCATCGGCGGCAGGCGATGGATGGCACCGAAGGCGGCGCGCACGTGCCTGTCCGATCCCGTCAGCCGGTGCGCGGTGGTCGTGGCGCAATCGGGCGCCGTTCCGGCCGAGGCTGCGGCGGTGCCGCCGGTCCCGCACAGTCCCGCCGCGCCGGGATCTGCTCGATCATCGCCTCGCCGCCCGGGCATCGCGAGCCCGCGCAGGCCGAGCGGGCGAAGGCGATCACGCCCGATGGCGACCTGCGGCAGCCGGCGCGCTCTGCGCGCGCGCCTGCGGGCGGGCGAGGCAGCCGGCTCGGCCCGGTCGGCAACTGCTGGCTCGGCGGTCCCCTGCAGATGTCATCCTTGGTTGCCAGTCGGATGAACGAGTGCTACCTCCGCGTCCGCGCCACGCGGCAGCCAGCCGTTTGGGGGATAGTTTAGCGGTAGAACTTCCGACTCTGACTCGGAAAGCCTTGGTTCGAATCCAGGTCCCCCAGCCACCCGCCTCGCGACAACCCGACATTGCAGGCTGGTCTGGCACGGCACCAGGCCAGGACCGTTCGTGTCGCACAGAGCTGTATGGCAGGTATTCCCCGTCACTGCCGAAAGTATCGCCAGGGCACCGCCGTCGAGCCCCTGTGCCGCCGCGGCGGCACCGAGTGGTGGCAGCGCCGCTTGAGGTCGGCGTGGACCGCACCTGGCTGACGCTCGGTTGCGACCGTTTCCTTGACGGCCGCCTGTTCGATCCAAACCGGATCGAGGCCTATCTGGCGGGCTTCGGATCCGGCTGACACGCCGGTTCGGACGACCGCCTGCTCGCGCGCAATCGCCTTGTGCCGATCTCGCGACGACCCGCCTGCGATGGCATCTAAATTGCAAACCGTTGTGACGCGCCCGGTGTGATCCGTGCGCGGTGCCGGTTCAACGGCGAGCCGACCTAGCCGGTGCGTCACGCCCCACCCAGGGCCGGGTGTGGCGGCTGCGTTTCCCGCCCCCTGTCCGCCTGCCGTCGTCGGCAGGCCTTACCGGAAGACCCGGGTCGTGCCCGCGTCCGAACCATGCCACCGGGAGACGCACGGATGTCCGCAGTCTTGATCGATCCGACGGCCCGCAGGGCCACACGGATCAGGCTGTTCAGCTTCAGCACCGTGCAGATGCGGGCGTTCCACATGACGTGGCTCGCCTTCTTCGTCTGCTTCTATGCCTGGTTCGCGGCGGCGCCGCTGATGCCGGTCATCGCCAGGGAGTTCCATCTCAGCACGCTTCAGGTGGCCAACATCAATCTCGCCGCCGTGCTGGTGACGGTGGTCGCGCGCCTGATCATCGGGCCGCTCTGCGACAAGTACGGGCCGCGCCGCACCTATGTCGCGCTGCTGATCCTGGGTTCGGCTCCGGTGTTCGGGCTGGCGTTCGCACAATCCTATGCCTCGCTTCTGTTCTTCCGGCTGCTGATCGGGGCAATCGGTGCCTCCTTTGTAATCACCCAATATCATACCAGCGTCATGTTCGCGCCGAACGTGGTCGGCACCGCCAACGCCACCGTCGGCGGCTGGGGCAATGCGGGCGCGGGTGCCGCCCAGTCGCTGTCGCCGCTGCTGGCGACGCTGGCCGTCTCGCTCGGTGTCGAGCAGCTCTGGGGCTGGCGGGTGGCGCTGTTCGTGCCCGGCATCGCCATGCTGGCGATGTCGGTTCTCTATGCGCGCTATACCCAGGACCTGCCGCAAGGCAGCCTCGCCGCGGTCCGGGCGGCCGGACTGGCCGACGATGCGGGCAAGAAGGGCGGCCTCGCCGCGATGGCCGAGGCGATGCGGAACTACCGGACCTGGCTGCTGGCGCTCTGCTATGGCGGCTGCTTCGGCATCGAGATCTACATCCACACCATCGCCGCCACCTACTACGTGCAGACCTATGGACTCTCCCTCTCGTCGGCCGGCTTCGCTGCCGGCTCGTTCGGCCTGCTCGCCTTTCTCGGGCGTCCGCTGGGTGGCGTCGTCAGCGACGCGGTGGCGCAACGCTTCGGGCTGGACGGCCGCACACGGCTCGTCTTCCTGCTGATCCTGGGCGAAGGGCTGGGCCTGCTCGGCTTCGCCCATGCCCCCGACGTGGCCTCCGCGATCGTGCTGATGCTGGGCTTCGGCCTGTTCGTGCACATGTCCGCCGGCGCCGTGTATTCGGTGATGCCGTTCATCGACCGCAAGGCGATCGGCGGCGTCTGCGGCGTGATCGGCGCCGGCGGCAATCTCGGCGCGGTGTGCGCCGCATTGCTGAACCGCTCGATCGTCTCGCAGTCCCGGTGCCTGGAGATCATCGGCGTCGGCGTGATCCTGGTCGCGTTCTGCGCGCTCGGCGTACGGTTCTCGACCCAGAAGAAGACGGTGGAGCAGTCGCTCTACGACGAGGCGGTCGCCAGCCGCCACGTCGCTGCATGAGGCCGTCCTGCACGTCGCCGCTTCCCGTTGTCTCAGAAGGACAGGTTCGTTGATCGACTCCATTCCCAAGTTCGTCCAGGGCGTCTTCGGCTTCACCGGCGCCGGCTACCAAGCGCCGACGACGGTGGCCGGCTACACCGTCTCGTCCGACAGGCGGGCGCAGCCGATCTATCTGCGCGCCGGCAACTCGACGGATGCCATGATCAGCGTCTCGCTGCTGCGCGACGGCACGGTGATGCGGATCTTCCCGGTCGGCGCCAGGGCCGGAACGCATGTGCAGCTGGTGGTGGTCGAGGACATCTCCCCCGACAGCCGGCTCGACATCGCGGTGGCCGCCCCGAGCGGGACCGACGGCACGCTGGTGCTCGATTTCGGGCTGCTGGAAATCTGAACGCCTGCCGGCAGGAGAAGACGATGAAGCAGAGACTGGTGGTGGTCGGCAACGGCATGGCGGGGGCTCGCGCCGTCGAGGAGGTGCTCGCCCGCGGCGGCGCCGAGATGTTCGACATCGTGATGTTCGGCGCCGAGCCCTACGGCAACTACAACCGCATCCTGCTGTCCAACGTGCTGTCCGGCATCGACGATCCGGCGGACATCTTCATGAACCCGCTCGACTGGTACGTCGCCAACGACATCACCCTGCATGCCGGCGAGACGGTGGTCGAGATCGACCGCGCCGCGAAGCTCGTGCTGTCGGACAAGGGCACGCGCGCGCCGTACGACGTGCTGCTGATCGCCACCGGCAGCCGCGCCTTCATGCCGCCGATCGAGGGCATGTTCGACGAGAGCAGGCGGCTGCGCGACGGGATCTTCGGGTTCCGCACCATCGACGACTGCCACGGCATCGTCGCCCGCGCTAGGCAATCGAAGCAGGCCGTGGTGATCGGCGGCGGCCTGCTTGGACTGGAGGCGGCGCGCGGCCTGCTGAACCATGGCTGCACGGTGCATGTGGTGCATCTCGGCGCGCAGCTGATGCAGATGCAGCTCGACACGACCGCAGGCACGATGCTGCGCCAGGCCATGCAGGCCATGGGCGTGCAGGTGCATCTGTCGAAATCCACCTCGAGGGTGCTGCTCGACGAGAGCGGGCGGGTCAGCGGGCTTGAGTTCAAGGACGGCACCAGCCTGGCCTGCGACATGGTGGTGGTGTCCGCCGGCATCCGTCCCAACAGCGAGATCGCGTTGCGGGCCGGGCTCACCGTCGAGCGCGCCATCGTGGTCGACAACATGATGCGCGCGGTGGACGACCGGAACATCTACGTGGTCGGCGAATGCGCGCAGCATCGCGGCAAGGTCTACGGGCTGGTGGCGCCGTTGTGGGACCAGGCGAAGGTGTTCGCCGATCAGGTCACCGGCCGCAACAGCAACGCCGCCTATCACGGCTCCAGGCTCTCGACGAAGCTCAAGGTGATGGGTGTCGAGCTGGCTTCCATGGGCCTCACCGAGGCGCAGGAGGACCGCGACGAAGTGATCCAGTTCACCGAACCCAAGCGCGGCATCTACAAGAAGCTGATCGTGCGCGACGGCCGGCTGGTGGGCGGCATCCTGATGGGAGACATCAGCAAGGCCGCCTTCCTGATGCAGGCCTTCGATCGCGACAGCCCGCTGCCCGACGAGCGCCTGTCGCTGCTGTTCGACCTGGGCGCGCCGCCCGAAAAGGTGACGCTCGACGAGATGCCGGCCGACGCCCAGGTCTGCAACTGCAACGGCGTCACCAAGGCGGCCATCGTCGCCTGTGTCGCAGGCGGCAGCCGCACCACCAAGGCGGTGATGACGGCGACGCGCGCCGGCATGGGCTGCGGCGCCTGCAAGACGCTGGTCGGCGAGGTGGTGGGATGGGCCTGCGGCGGCGTCGTCGAGGAGGATCCGTCGATCCACTATTACGTGCCGAGCATTCCGCTGGCCAAGCCCGAGCTGGTGCGCGCCGTGCGCGAGCGGCAGCTGAAATCGGTGTCGTCGGTGTTCGCCGAGCTTGGCGGCGGCATCGAGGACGCGGCCGCCAAGCCCGCCCTCGCCTCGCTGCTGATCACGGTCTGGAAGGGCGAATACGACGACGAGCGCGACGCGCGCTTCATCAACGACCGCGTGCATGCCAACATCCAGAAGGACGGCACCTTCTCGGTGATCCCCGAGATGCCGGGCGGCGTCACCACGCCCGAGGACCTGATCCGCATCGCCGAGGTGGCGCGCAAATACAAGGTGCCGCTGGTCAAGCTCACCGGCGGCCAGCGGATCGACCTGGTCGGCGTCACCAAGGAGGATCTGCCGCGGGTCTGGAAGGATCTCGGCATGCCCTCGGGCCATGCGTACGGCAAGAGCTACCGCACCTGCAAGAGCTGCATCGGCACCGACCATTGCCGGTTCGGGCTCGGCGATTCGATGGCGCTGGCAACGCGGATCGAGCGCCGCTTCCGCGGCGTCGACAGCCCGGCCAAGCTCAAGCTCGCCACCGCCGGCTGCCCGCGCAACTGCTCGGAGGCGATGGTCAAGGATCTGGGCGTCGTCGCGATCGGCAACGACAAGTGGGAGCTCTATATCGGCGGCGCCGCCGGCGCGCATGTCCGCAAGGGCGACCTGCTCTGCACGGTCGAGGGCGAGGATGCGGTGATGCAGATCGGCGGCCGCTTCATGCAGTTCTATCGCGACAACGCGAAATGGAAGGAGCGCACCTATACCTTCGTCGAGCGGGTCGGATTGGAGCGGATCCGCGCCGTGGTGGTCGAGGACAGCGACGGCATCGCGGCCGAGCTCGATGCCGAGATGCAGAAATCCGTCGATGCCGCCTTTGATCCCTGGCAGGAGGCGATCCGTCCGAAGACCGCGAACCAGTTCGCCGACGTGCTCGTGCCGGCGGGAGAGTCGTGATGAGCATCACCCGGATCGTCGCGCACCTTTCCGACATCCCGCTGGGCGAGGGTCGCCAGGTCGATGTCGGCGGGACGCGCATCGCGGTGTTCCGCCTGCGCGGCGACGCGGTGTTCGCAACCCAGGCCGAATGCCCGCACCGGCTCGGACCGCTCGCCGACGGGCTCACCGGCACCGGCACGGTGATGTGCCCGCTGCACGACCGGATCTATGACCTGCGCAGCGGCGACGGCGTCAACACCGAATGCCGGATCACGACATACCCGGTGACGGTCGGTGGCGACGGCGCCATCAGCGTCACGGTGGATGCGCCCGCGACGGCAGCGTTGCCGGTCTTCTGACGCTCCAGCCGGGCGCTTCAGCCGGGCGTTTCGGCGCTCAGGGACACAGGCGGGGTTTCCGGATGCGGCACGACCGGCGCCCGGCCTGCGCTGCCAGCGCGCCATGTCTGCCCGATACGTCAGGAGGCGATTGAACATCCATGAGCGGCCGCACCGTCAGGAGCGTGTGTCCCTACTGCGGCGTCGGCTGCGGCATCGTCATGGAGGTGGCGGAGGGCCGCGTCGTGAAGCTCAGCGGGGACAAGCAGCACCCAAGCAATTTCGGGCGCCTCTGCACCAAGGGCAGCACCTGCGCGCAGGCCATCGCCGCACCCGGCCGCATGGACCGCGCCTATGTGCGGCGGCGCGACAGCAGCGGGCGCGCCCTTCGCGATCACGTGCCGGTCCGCGTCGATGCCGCCATCGAGGAGGTGGCGCGCCGGCTCTGCGAGATCCGCGACACGCACGGACCCGACGCGATCGCGCTCTACGTCTCGGGACAGATGTCCCTGGAGGCGCAGTATCTGGCCAACAAGTTCGCCAAGGGCTACCTGCGCACGCGCAACATGGAAAGCAACTCGCGCCTCTGCATGGCCAGTGCCGGCACCGGCTACAAGCTGAGCTTCGGCGCCGACGGGCCGCCCGGCTCGTATCAGGATTTCGACCGGGCCGACCTGTTCTTCGTGATCGGCGCCAACATGGCGGACTGCCACCCGATCCTGTTCCTGCGCATGCTGGGCCGGGTGAAGGCGGGGGCGACGCTGATCGTCGTCGATCCGCGGCGCACCGCCACCGCCGACAAGGCGCATCTGTTCCTGCAGATCAAGCCGGGCACCGACCTGGCGCTGCTGAACGGGCTGCTGCACCTGCTGCTGCGCGACGGCCATGTCGATGCCGGCTTCATCGCGCGCAACACCGAGGGCTGGGGCGCGATGCCGGCGTTTCTCGCCGAGTATCCGCCGGACGTGGTGGCCCGGATCACCGGCATCGGCGAGGCCGAGCTCGAGCGCGCCGCCGCCCTGATCGGGCAGGCGCCGGAGGTGATGAGCTGCTGGACCATGGGGTTGAACCAGAGCACCCACGGCACCTGGAACACCAACGCGCTCTGCAACCTGCATCTGGCGATGGGCAAGATCTGCCGGCCTGGCAGCGGGCCCTTCTCGCTGACCGGGCAGCCGAACGCGATGGGCGGGCGCGAGATGGGTTACATGGGTCCGGGCCTGCCCGGCCAGCGCTCGCTGGAGATCGAGGCCGATCGCGGCTTCGTGGAACGGATGTGGCAGCTGCCGGAGGCGAGCCTGCGCAGCGACGGCGGCAACGGCTCGGTCTGGCTGTTCGACGAGATGCGGGCCGGCAGGATCAAGGCCTGCTGGATCATCTGCACCAACCCAGTGGCCAGCATGGCGAACCGCGAGGCGGTGGTGGAGGCGCTGGAGGCGGCCGAGCTGGTGGTGACCCAGGACGCCTACCTGGACACCGAAACCAACCGCTACGCCGACATCATGCTGCCGGGCGCGCTCTGGGCCGAGGCCGAGGGGGTGATGATCAACTCCGAGCGCAACCTGACCCTGATGCAGCAGGCGGTCGAGCCGCCCGGCGAAGCGCTGCCGGACTGGCAGATCATCGCCCGGGTCGCCTGCGCGATGGGCTATGGGGACGGGTTCGGGTTCAGTTCCGCCTCGGAGGTGTTCGAGGAGCTGAAGCAGGCCGCCAACCCGAAGACCGGCTACGACCTGCGCGGCGCCAGCCACGACCGGCTGCGGGCACAGCCGCTGCAATGGCCGATCCCGCCCGGAACCGGCACCGACCGCAACCCGATCCGCTATCTCGCACGGACGGGCGACGGCGCGACCGCGGACGGTCGCCTCGTCTTCGCGACCCAGAGCGGGCGGGCCCGCTTCTTCGCCCGGCCGCACATGATGCCGGCCGAGCTGCCGGACGACGACTTCCCGGTCGTGCTCAATACCGGCCGGCTGCAGCACCAGTGGCACACCCTGACCAAGACCGGAAAGGTGCCGACGCTGAACAAGCTCAATCCCGGCCCCTTCGTCGAGATCCATCCCGACGATGCGACGGCGCTTGGCATCGCGGCCAGGGACCCGGTGGAGATCCGCTCGCGCCGTGGCCGGGCGATCCTGCCGGCGGTGGTGACCGACCGGGTGCAGCCTGGCAACTGCTTCACGCCGTTCCACTGGAGCGACGTGTTCGGCGAGACGCTGGCGATCAACGCGGTCACCAACGACGCCGTCGATCCGCTCTCGCTGCAGCCGGAATTCAAGGTCTGCGCCGTCGCCCTCGCGCGGGCGACGGCGTCGAGGCCGGCGGCGTCACGCGCTGGTCCGATCGAGCAGTCGGGCCGCAGGGGGATGGCGGAGGCCGGCATGGCGGCGCGCCTCGAGACGCGGTCGCCGGCACAGCTCGCCGAGGCCGAGATCCAGGAGATGGGACCCCAGATGAGCCGCAGCGAGATGTTCGGCAAGCTGCTCGGCCTCGATGGTGCGCCTGAGGTCGTGCTCGAGCCTCAGGAGCGGCTCTACATGCAGGGCTACCTGTCCGGGCTGGCGGCCGACGCGGGCCATGCCGGCGGCATTCCCGCATTGCCGGCCGCAGCACCGCTGCGGCCGCAGACGCGCCTGCTGCTCGACGGGATGCTGGCAGGGCTGTTCTGCCGGGTGCTGCCCACCGCCGACGCCCGGGCGGCGGTATCGCCCCCGGAGCCGGTGCTGCAGACGCAGGCGGCATCGATCCCGGTGACCATCCTCTGGGCGTCGCAGATCGGCAAGGCGGAGGGATTTGCCGCCGAATGCGCCGAGGCGCTGCGGGCGCTGCGCCATCCGGTGCGGTTGCAGGCCATGGACGCGCTGCAGCCGGCGGAGCTGGCAGGCGCGCCGGTCCTGCTGCTGCTGGCCAGCACCTTCGGCGACGGCGACGCCCCCGATAACGGGGCTGCCCTCTGGAACGGCCTCGTGGCCGACAGCGCGCCGCGGCTGGACGGCATGCGCTTCTCGGTGCTGGCGTTCGGCGATTCCAGCTACGACCAGTTCTGCGGCTTCGGCCGCAGGCTTGACGCACGGCTGGAGTCGCTGGGGGCAAAACGACTGGCGCCCCGGATCGATTGCGAGCCGGACTACGAGGCGGCTGCACGCGGCTGGCTGGAGACGGTGACCGCAGCACTGCAGGCCGGCGCCACGCCTGCCGGCGAAACGGCGTCCACCGAGGCGGCCCGCTCCACCGACTGCGCCGACCAGGACCTGCCGGAACGGCCGGCCTCGCAGCGACCGATCGGCGCCCCTGCGATCCGGTTCAGCCGGAACGAGCCGTTCCGCTCCCGGCTGGTCGGCAACCGGCTGCTGAACGCGGCCGGCTCGGAGAAGGAGACGCGACAGATCGTGTTCGACCTGGCCGACAGCCGGTTCGCCTACGAGGCCGGCGACGCGCTGGGCGTGTGGCCCCGCAACGACCCGACGCTGGTGGCGGATATGCTGCGGACGCTGGATCTCGCGGCCGGGATGCCGGTCGCGGTGCCAGGTGCCGGCGAGATGCCGCTCGCCGAGGCGCTGGCAAGCCAGTTCGAGATCTCCAGGACCACGCCGGAGATGCTGCAGTTCGTGGCCGACCGCTCCAAGAGCAGCTTCCTGACCGACCTGCTGCTGGAGGAGCGCCGCAGCCATCGTGTCGACTGGCTGTGGGGACGCCAGTTCATCGACCTGCTGCACGGCTACCCGATCCGGACCGAGGCCGCCGAGCTGCTGGGCCTGCTGAAGCGCCTGCAGCCGCGCCTTTATTCGATCTCGTCGAGCCCGCTGGTGCATCCGACCGAGGTGCATCTCACCATCTCGACGGTGCGCTACGGCATCGACGGCAGGCGGCATGGCGGAGTGTGCTCGACCTTCCTGGCCGATCGGGCGGCGGACGCACTGGTGCCGATCTTCGTGCAGCCATCACCGTCTTTCCGGCCGCCGAAGGATCCGGCTCTGCCGATGATCATGATCGGTCCGGGTACCGGGGTGGCGCCGTTCCGCGCCTTCCTGCAGGAGCGGCAGGCGACAGGCGCTGCCGGCCGCAACTGGCTGTTCTTCGGCGAGCAGCGCGCCGGGACCGACTTCTATTATCGCGACGAGCTGGAGGCGATGCAGCGCAGCGGCCTGCTTGCCCGGCTCGACACCGCCTTCTCCCGCGACCAGGACGAGAAGATCTACGTGCAGCACCGCATGGCCGAGCAGGGCAAGCGGCTGTGGAGCTGGCTGCAGGAGGGCGCGCATGTCTATGTCTGCGGCGACGCGAGCCGGATGGCGCGCGACGTCGACGCGACGCTGCGCCAGATCGTGCAGGTGAATGGCGGCATGGGAGCGGACGAGGCGGCTGCGTATGTCGCAAGCTTGACGAGGCAGAAGCGCTATCTGCGCGACGTGTATTGATCTCGCCGTCCTGCCGGAACGATCGGGGTCGTACGGTTCAGACAACCCGACGCGGATCGCTGTTCCGGACTGTCGTCCGGGATGTCGGCGGCCCTGCAAGCCGGGCCTGATCGGCAGGCCGAGGTGGGCGTTGCGGCCCGTTGCGTAAACCCAACGTTTTGCGCATGAAGATCCCGAAAGCCGGTGATCACCTGCTCGCACCCAATGTGGGGATCAACGTCAACGAGGCTTCGGCTCGAGCTCGTAATCATTCCAGAGTCAAATCGTCTTCTGCCGGACCAGCGTTGCGGCATTGTTGTTCCACCGGTCCGGGGACTGATTATCGGCGGCACGCTGTCTCGGTTTGATCGCGATGCGGCCTCAAAGATGACGATTCCCGACTGGATCGCAACGTTCCTCTCCTTCGGCTTTCAGGCGCGGGCTGGCGCTGCAAGAAGCCTGCAGGTTCGGTTCGGTGCTCGACAATGCGACCGGTTATGGCTCGAGGACGCCGGCTGATGCGACCACTGAGTCCGGATGCGAGACTGTGGTTGTCGCCGCAGCGATCATGACTCTGGCCGAGCAGACAGAGGCGGTGACGATTCCGGCGCCGGCATCGTTTCGGTCGAAACCGACTGATTGTTGTTCTGTCATCGGCTTTTTCCTGTCGGGCGGAGATGATGGTGTCTCGTGTCGACCGGGTTGGACCAGCATCGGTTCGAGCATGGAGATGCCGGCGATCGCGTCTGCAACGACGCGATCACATCACGATGATCAAGACGATATTCGACCGCATCGCCCGACGACAGCAGCGTCATAAATAAAGAAATTCCGGCAATCCTGATCATGAACCCATGCTGGCGCCGGATGGTCACTCGACGATCATCGGATTTGTGTATAGGTAGCAAGCGATTTTCAGGGCGGAAAACTATGTCGCGGCACCCTGGGTCGGCTGACACAGCAAGCTGCTGCTGACGACCACGTCGCGGTGATCGGGAAACTCGTCCCGCCATCGCCACGTTATCACTCTATCATGCTGCCGCCCTTAATTATATCGAAAAGATTACGGTGATGAGAAACGTCGCTGATGCAGAAGCTTCCGTTCCCGAAACCTACGGGATGCCGGTCGCTTTTTCGGGCTGCTTTGGATGGCTGCATGGCGGCGGCGGCGAGGTCGGTGTCGTGATCTGTCCCGCGATCGGTCGCGACGCGCCGATCAGCCACACGACGCTGCGTCGGCTGGCGGTCGAACTGGCGCAGGCGGGATATCCGACCTTGCGGTTCGATTATCCGGGAACGGGAGATTCAGAGGACGTCGCCGATGGAGATCCGGCCGCCGCCTGGATGCAGGGCATCGACGACGCCATCGGCTTCCTGCGTGGAACAGGTGTGAAGAGGATCGTGCTGTGCGGCCTTCGCCTCGGCGCGCTGTTCGCGTTGTTGAAGGCGTCGGATCATCCAGACATCGACGACATCGTGGCAATCGACCCGGTGACGTCCGGCAGCCTGTTCCTGCGCGAACTGGGAATCGCGGCCTCCTTCGGGGTCGATCGGCCGGGCCTGACGGACTCGACGCTCGAAATCGACGGCGTCGCGCTGGCCGGCGGCGCGGCCTCGACGCTGCAGGCCATGAACGTCTTCTCCCTGCGGGACGCTCCGGGAAAGCGGCTCCTGATCCTCGGCTCGTCCACCTCGCGCGCAAGTGACCGGCTGGCCTCCCACATGGAGAGCCTCGGCATGGATGTGGCACAGGCGCGCTACGAGCGGTTCACCGAATATGGCGGCGACGGCTATGCAGGTGCCGCTGTCGGCCTGGACGAGATCCGGAGCTGGCTGCCGCTGCCGGTCGCACGATCCGACCAGGCTCCGGCACACCCGGCCAGCGAGGCGGTCCTGGGCGGCAGCAGCTTCCAGGAGCGTCCGCTGCAGTTCGCACGCCACCTCTTCGGCACGCTGTGCCAGCCGCGCGACGACGTCCGGCCGGGCCGCGTGGTGGTCATCGGCAACGCCGGCGGCGGACCGCGATACGGTCACGCGCGCTTCCATGTCCGCCTGGCGCGCCGGCTGGCGGCGGCGGGCATCGCCTCGCTGCGCTTCGACTTCGGCGGGCTCGGCGATAGCGGGTCCGGCGCGTTCGAGGCCCCCACCCATCTGTACGACACCGATCGGATCTCCGACATCAGTGCCGCCCTCGATGCCCTCGAGACACTGGGCTACCGCACCTTCATCGCCGCCGGGATCTGCTCTGGCGGCTACCATGCCTGGCAGGCGAGCCTGCACGACCCCCGGATCGACACGCTGCTGATGGTCAACCCGGCGACCTTCTCCTGGCGGCCGGGGCAGTCGCTCGACACGCTGATGCAGGCCAGCGCCCGCTCGGCCCGGTTCTATATCGCCACCCTGTCCCGCCGCGGCGGATGGAAGCGCCTGGTGCGCCGCCAGTTCGACATGCGCCGCGCGCTCCGCACGGTGCAGGCGCATGCGCGCCGCCGCCTGTCGGCCGGTGTCGAGACCGCTGCCGGGCTCGCGGGCTGGTCCACCGAACGCGGCGCGCCGCTCAAGGCCATGCGCGGGCTCGGCCGGCGCGGAGCGCGGGTTCTCGTCGTCATGGCGGCCGACGATGCCGGACTGGACGTGCTGTCGGCGCATTTCGGTCGCGACGGACACCGGCTGTCGGCAATTGCGGGAAATGCCGTCAGGATCGTGCCTGAGCTCGATCACTCGGTGACGCTCGGCAGCGCGCAGGACGAGGTGGCGGACATCCTGCTGGAGTTCCTGAACCGCGCGTCGGACCGGCCGCCGCTGCCCGCGCACTTTCGGCAGGAGACCGCGGAACTGCGGCCGGCGCTGCTGCCCAGGGAGGCGATATGACCCGCGCGCGAATCACCCTGTCCGAGAGGCTCGGCGACGAGGACATGTCTCAGCTGGGCCTGATGCTGCGGCACAGCTTCGACCTCGAGGAGATGAGCCAGACGGCGGACAGCCTGGAGATCGCGGTCCGGGAGGATACGCCGGTGGAAAGCCTGCAGCTCATGCTCAGGCGCATCGTGCGGGCGCGCCGCTACGCATCGAGCGACTCCCTGTTCGTCCGCACGGTATCGCCGCGCGAGGTCGTCGATCCGCAGCCGCTGCTGGAGGCGAAGGGCGAGGTCCAGCGGCTCGGGCCCGGACTGTTCGCCTTCCAGGGCGACTTCCTGCGTGTGCGCACGGCGATCGACGCCAGGGTGATCGCGATCGCCGGCGCGCACCAGGCGACGGAGCTGTCCTATCCGCCGCTCTGGCCGGTGCCGGTCCTGCAGGAGATCGACTATTTCCACGACTTCCCGCAGCTTCCCCTGCTGGCCTCCGGGGTCGAGGCGAGCTTCGAGGCACGCGACCGGTTCGCCGCACGGTTCCGCAAGGGCGCCGAACCGGTGGCGATTGCCTGCACCGCGGAAAACGGCGTGGCGCCGGCGCAGAACGTGCTGGCGCCGACCGTGTGCGACTGCTGCTACTGGCTTCTGCGCGGCCGGCGCAACGTCGGCGACCAGATGTTCACCATGCACGGCCAGGTGTTTCGCAACGAGAGCAGCGCCGAAGGCAGGCTCGACCGGCTGACCGCCTACACGATGCGCGAGATCGTCATGATCGGCCGTCCCGCCTTCGTGCTGGCGCAGCGCGACGCGCTGGTCGACGAGATGTCGGCGCTGATGTCGTCGCTCGACCTCGCCTGCGACATCAAGGCGGCGGACGATCCGTTCTTCTGCAACGATGCCCTGCAGAAGACCATCATCCAGAGCCTGAACCGGCTCAAGTACGAGGTCGCGGTGCCGCTCTCGGACGGACGCGAGGTCGCGGTCGCCTCCATCAACCTGCATAACGACTTCTTCAGCCGCAACTACGACTACACGGATCGGGGCACGCAGCTGTTCAGCGCCTGCGTCGGCTTCGGCTACGAGCGGCTGACCTATGCCCTGTTCTGCCGCCACGGAGCGGAACTGGCGGACTGGCCGGCCTCCGTGCTGGCGTTCCTGGAGCTGCGCTGACCGCCACCAGGGGCACCCTGTGCCGGCGTTGCGGCGCCGAGCGGAATTAGAGGACATAATGACCGACGACGACGTGCACGACCGACTGACGCGCATCTTCCGCGAGCAGCTGCGCCAGCCGGCGCTGCAGATCACGCCCGAGATGACGCAGGACGACTTGGTCGGCTGGGATTCGACGGCAATGGCCGCCATCATCATGTCGATCGAGGAGGAGTTCGAGTTCGAGATGTCGGCGGACGAGCTGCGGGGCGCGCGCAGCATCGGCGATCTGACGACGATCGTGACGCGGCACCGGTCGTGACCCGTTGACCGACGGCATCGATGAGGCGGCGGCCCTGCAGCCTCGGCCGCTATCGCCGGCGCAGCTGCCGATCTGGCGCGCCGAGGTGTTGCGCCGGCACACGCCGCGCTGGACCCAGACCACGGTGGTCCGGCTGAACGGTTCGGTCGATCCGGACGCGCTCGAACGCGCGGTCGCGGCGATCGTCGCGCGGCACCCGGCATTGCGCACCCGGCTGCAGCGCCGCGGCGGCAAGGCCTGGCAGGCCGTGTCGGCGATGGCGCCGTTCCTGCTGTCGCGGCATGCGATGCCGACGGCGCCGGATGGCGGGGCCGGCGCGATCGCTGTGTTCCTGCAGGCGACGCGGCATGACCGCTTCGACCTGTATGGCGGCATGCTGTTCCGGGCCGATCTGCTGGTGCTGGCTCCCGACCGGTCCGTGCTGGTGCTGCGCCTGCATCATGTCGCCGCCGACGGTGTGGCGCTCGGGCTGCTGGTGCCGCAGATCGCCGCCGCCTACCGGGGCGACGGAATCGATGCAGGGCCGGACCGGGCGTACGAGCGCTGGCTGGATCGCCAGGCGACGCCGCCTCCGGGCCTGGAGGCCGCATCGGCGCATTACCGCGGCGCGCTTGCCGGCGCCCGCCTGCGCAGCGAGGCGCTCTACGACCAGCCGGACGGTGTGGAGCCTCGCGAGCCCCCCGACCTTCTCGAGGTGAGCCGCATTCTGGATCAGGCAAGCTGCGACCAGCTGCGCAGCCTGGCGCGTGCCCGCGGCGCCACGCTGTTCCTGGTGCTGTTTGCCGCCTATGCCGCCACGGTGCGGCAGTTCGCGGACCAGGACGACCTGGTGATCGCCACCTTCGTGTCCGGTCGCGCGGGCGAGCCGGAGCCGATCATCGGCAGCTGCATCAACACGGTGCTGGTCCGGATCCGGCTCGGCGATGCGGACAGCGCGTTCGGGCTGATCGATGCCGTCAAGGAGGCCTGGCGCCCGGCGCGCAAGCATCAGGCGGTGCCGATGACGCTGCTGTCGGCGGCCGACGGCACCGCCCTGCCGCTGGCGCAGTGCGCGATCAACTTCCTGGACATGAACGAGACGTCGTTCGAGGCGCCTGGGCTGTCATCATCCATCACGCATGCCCAGCAGGGCTTCCCGCTCAACGACCTGCTGCTCTACGCGCTGCGCGAGCAGGACGACCGGCTGCGGCTGCGCCTGATCTGCGGCTCCGGAACGGAACGTCTGAGCCAGTCGAGGCTCGACGACATGCTGGACGCGCTGGCGCGCCGGCTGTGCGACTGGGGCATCGGGCTGCACCAGCGCGACGAGCAGCCGCCAGCATAACGTCGCCGACGCGTCGACAGACTTACCGGTCGATCGCGTCAGGCTGCGGCCAGGCCGCGCGCCGCAGCGCCTCGGTCGGTGACATCGGATCGTCATCATCACCATGACAGCCGGCTGCACAGCGACGACGGGCACGAAAATCCTGTCAGGCTCGCGAGACAGCACGGCTTGTCGCCAGTGCAACGCCACGTTGCATTCGCGTCCTGCCAGATACTGCAGGCGTGTGACGTCTTAATACCGTCACGAAACAAGTTGCCGGCTGTGCAGGAGATTCCTGTCGGCCGTCAAGTGACACTGTAGCGGTTTCATTGAAACTGAAGGCTGCAGCTTCAAATTTTGCGATCGTCTAAAACAAGAATCTGGGTTCACATCTCCGAGACGAGTCTGCTAGGAAGGCCGCAGGGGGAAATGCATGACTGATACAGAGAATTCCGCGGATCTGGTGCAGGTGACTGCAACACGCACATCGTCGTTTGTGAGCTCGATAGGTATCAATACCCATCTAGGTTCTTGGGATAAGTCATGGGGTGTCGGAAACGGACAATGGGCTGGCGCCGAAGCGAAAGTTCTTGCGGAACTTCAGTATGTCGGCATCAACAACATCCGCGATTCCATTCCGCAAGGCGGTACGATTGCCGAGATGACCGATCTCGGCAGTGACGGCTATAAGTTCGATCTTGTGCAAAGAGTGAATGCCGGTCAGGTGGGATTGGCAGCGGACATCACCACGATGACGGCGATGACGGCTTCCGTGCCGGGCTCCATCATCAGCTATGAAGGCGCAAACGAGTACAACAGCAACAATTACGGGCTGAACGGACAATATTCCTACGGCAATCTGTCCTGGGGCGCGCTTGATGATCAGGTGTCGGAAGCGGCACTCAGAAACAGCGGCTTAGGAAACCTGACCTATGTCGCGGCGTCGACCGCCTCTCTCGCATCCGCGCCGAGCGTGGCGCCCTACGTGAATGCCTCGAACTGGCATGTCTATGGCGGCGACGGCCAGCAACTCGACACCAATCTCGCAGCGGGCATCGCGGCCGCCGCGGCGACGGCGTCCGGCAAGCCGGTCATCATCACCGAGACCGGCATCTCGTCGGCATCGACCTCCGTGACCAACTGGGGCGCTTCGGGAGACGAGTATACGCAAGGCCTGATCGACACCAACGCCCTGCTCGACGGCTTCAAGGACGGCGCGTCGCAGACCTATCTCTACAACCTGATGAACGACACCCAGGACGCCAGCCTGGAAAACAATTTCGGCCTGTTCAACGCCGACGGATCGGCCAAGGCCGCCGCGACCGACATCCACAACCTGACAACCATCCTGGCGGACACCGGCACGAACGCCGGCACCTTCAACACGACCTCGCTCGATCTGTCCCTGTCGGGCCTTCCGGGCACCGCCTCGGACATGCTGCTGCAGAAATCGAGCGGAACCTACGACCTCGTGCTGTGGAACGGCGGCGCCACGGTCTGGAACACGTCGACGAACAGCGAGGTCACGCCCGCGACATCCAATGTGACGGTGCAGCTCGGCGGGGTCTATCAGACCGTCAAGATATTCGATCCGCTGGTCTCGAGCAGTCCGCTGCAGACCTTGAGCAACGTCAGCAGCCTGTCGGCTGGACTGTCGAAGGATCCGCTGATCGTCGAGATCTCGTCTGCAAGCGGCTCAGGAATTCCGGCGCCGACGCCGGTGGGCTCGGGAGCGCACACCCTGACGCTGCAGATGTCGGAAGATGCCTGGCAGGGCGATGCGAACTTCACCGTCTCGGTCGACGGCCAGCAGATCGGCGGCACGCAGACCGTCGTCGCGTCGCACGGAGCCGGGCAGAGCCAGGAGTTCGACGTCTCGGGCAACTGGAACACCAGCGCGCACCAGGTCACCGTCTCCTTCCTGAACGACGCCTATGGCGGCAGTGCTGGCACCGACCGCAATCTCTATGTCAACAGCGCCAGCTACAACGGAAGCGCGGTCGCCGGGGCTCCCAGCACGTTCCTGTGGACAGGATCGCACGTCTTCACCCTGGCCTCGACGGCGGCCACATCCGTTGACGCGACGGACGGCGCGACCGCGAGCACGCAGACCATGTCGGCTGCGTCCGCGATCCAGACGTCCAGCGTCCCTGTCGCCTACGACTTCTCCGACGGGCAGGATCATTCCCTGAGCACGGCGTCCACAGCCACCGATGTCATCACGCTGGGAAGCGGTCGGGCGACGCTGACCACCCAGGGCAACGACACGATCCTCGGCGGCGCCGGCACCAGCACGATATCCGCGCTGGGCGGCAGCCTGTCGGTCACCGGGGGGTCCGGCAGCATGACGTTCGTCCAGGGTGCGGCGTCATCGACCGTGAGCCTCGGCAGCGGAGCGGCGTTGATCGACATCGTGCAGGGCATGGCGGGCGGCTC
>CAXTZG010000009.1:50138-61113 GCA_964248625.1 uncultured Acetobacteraceae bacterium
AGGCAAGGATTACATCCATCTCTCTGGCTATGCCGGCACGGGCATCCGCACCGAGCAGGTGATCCAGGGCTCCACGCAGCTCGTGCTGACCGACAACACCCGGATCGAGTTGAGCAACTTCACCGCCAGCGACACGCACACGCTCTTCACCTGACACCACGATCCGTCGTCGTCCGCACCAGCGGACGCCGACGGATCATGTCCGCACGTCCGGGGTCTGCTGGTTCGTCACGTGCCGGATGTTGCGCGAGGCCAGCAGTGCCACGGCGCTGAGCAGGATCACCACCGATCCGACGGCGAGCGAGCTCCGCGCCCCGATCAGGTGCGCGACTGGGCCGCACAGGGCAAAGCCGATCGGGCTCAGCCCCGTCGCGACCAGGCTGAAGAGCGAGTTCACGCGAGACAGCACCTCCTCGGGGATGCGCTCCTGGATGGTCGTCTGCACCGTGACGTTGAGCACGGTCAGCGCCGCGCCGAACATCGCGCTGCCGATCGCCAGCGGCAGGACCGGCGTATGGAATGCCAGAAGCACCAGCGGCGTCGTCAGCAAGGCGGCGGCGAGCTCGAAGGCCACAAGCGGACGAAGCGGACGGAAGCGGAAGATCAGCAGGCCGCCGACCATGCCGCCGACGCCCGTGGCGGATGCAACCAGGCCCCACAGGCGCGCGCCGTTCGGCAGGGAACCGAACAGCACCGGCCCGAGCACGAAGAAGGGCGCGAACGCCGCGAGGTTCAGCAGCCCGTACTGCGCGGTGACGAGCTGCAGCCAGCGATGCTGACCGAACTCCTGCCAGCCGAGCTTCAGGTCCTCCAGGAACGACACGGAGTGCTTGCGCTCATGGGCGGTGAGCCGCATCGAGGCGAGGCAGGTTGCGCTGATCGCATAGGTGAGCGCGTTCAGTCCGATCGCGATCGGGGCGTTGCCGAGCGCGACCAGCAGGCCGCCCAGCGACGGCCCCAGAACAGCGGACAGCGAGCCAGAGATGCTCAGCAGGCTGTTCGCTTCCCTGATCCGCTCAGGACCCGCCACTTCCGGGATCAGGCCGCTTTCCGCCGGTCCGTAGAAGGCGTTGCCGACCCCCACGCAGGCCGCCAGCCCGAGAAGGGCAGGCAGCGACGGATGGCCGGATGCCAGCAGGAACGCCAGCGTCGCCTGGCTCGCACAGCGCAGGATGTCTGCCGACATCATCAGCCGGCGCCTCGGCCAGCGGTCTCCGATCACGCCGCTCGCCAGCATGAGGATGACCGTCGGCGCCGTCTGTGCGGCGAGCACGGAGCCGATGGTCGTGGCGGAATAGCCCAGGGCGAGCAGGGCGAATGTCAGCGCGACCGGCACCACCGCCGAGCCCAGGGTCGATGCCGTGGTCGCCGAAAAGAACAGGGCGAAGTCGCGCTGTCGAAGGATGGCCAGGTAGCCGCCCTTGACGCGCGTCGAGCGTGTCGATCCGTTGATCATACCGAGGTCCAGACAGTGGAGACAGGCCGCTGCGACCCGTTATCGGTTGTGTGGTGTCCCGATCCAACCGGCAATTTCGTTCCTGATCGTCCTCCGGGCGGCGCGATGCCGGGATTGGCGGCACCGCCGGGAGCCTGTAGGGGAGCCCTGACGGACACCGTGGCGGACGGTGGCGGGTCGCGTCGGCAGGTCGAGGCGCTGCGTCCACGCGTCCTCCGCCACGCCCCGGACCGGCCACGACGCCCTTGCGGGCCTGCGAGCTGAAGGGAACGATCGATTGGTCTGGCGCGGCATCCGCCAACGGGCGCGGGCGTTTCAGCTCTGCCGGCTGCTGCTTGTCGTCGCGGTCTGGCCCGGCCAGGCGGCGCAGGCCGCCGGCCAAGCGGCGCAGGCTGGACAGACGGCCCTTGCCTGCGATGCGTCCGCCGTGACCGCGAGCTGGCCACGCATCCACGTGGTGGTCACCGGCATACGCAAGGTCGCGGGCAACGTCACCCTGACGCTGTACGGCGAGCAGCCCGCCGCCTTTCTCGCCCACAAGGGCTCGATCGCCATCGTCCGGGTGCCGGTGACCGGACCTGCCGCGCAAGCCTGCCTCGCGGTGTCCTCGCCCGGTCTCTACGCCCTCGCCGTCTATCACGACGAGAACGACAACCACCATTTCGACCGCACGATGCTGGGCCTGCCGGCGGAGGATTACGGCTTCTCGAACGATGCGCCGACGCTGTTCGGGCCGCCATCCTTCAAGGCCGCCCGCTTCACGGTCGCGGCTGGCGGCGCGCAGATCGCCATCCGACTGCGCTCCTGATCCGGTTCGCGCCCGCGGCCGCAGCCCCGATGTCTGGACCGTCCGTGCCCACGCGATCACCCGCACCTCCGCGCGGCAGCCGCTCCTCGGTATCGTCGCAAGACCGCGGCCGGGCCACGTCGCGTGGATGATCATCGCCGACAGCTGGCACGGGGCTTCAACTGGCTCGGCGGCGCCACCGTCATCGCCAAGGTCATCGACTTCTCGACGATCCTGGTCATGCTGCTGTATCTCACCAAGCAGCAGGTCGGCGTCGCGTCGCTCGTCATCTCAGTCGGCATGGTGGTCGAAGGGCTGAACGGGCTCGGCACCAGCGAGGCGCTGATCCAGAGCCGATCGGTCTCGCGCCTGCAGCTCGACAGCCTGTTCTGGTACATTGTCGGCGCGGCACTGCTGGTCGGCGCCCTGACCCTGCTCGCAGCGCCCTGGATCGCGGCGATCTACGGCGTGGGCGGGATGGCGGCCTACTTCCTGGCCGTGGCGGTCAAGCAGCCGCTGGTCGGCGCGGCACTGATCCCGCTCGCCCTGATGAACAGGGACCTGCAATACGAGCGCATCGCGGTGGTCAACGTGTGCGCGACGCTGGCTGCGGCGCTCACCCGCCTGGCGCTGGGCGCGCTCGGGGCAGGAGCCTGGGCGCTCGTCGCCGGCTACGCCGCGAGCGGCCTGTATGTTCTGCTGGGCGCGTGTGTGGCCCGACCGTTCCGGCCCAGGCCTCGCTGCTCGATCCCGGCGATCCTGCCGCTGATGCGCTTCGGTGTCGGCGCCGGCACCGCGAATGTCGCCGAGCAGATGTTCAAGAACATCGACTACCTGCTGATCGGCTGGTTCTACGGGGCGGCCCAGCTCGCGATCTACCGTGTCGCCTTCGACATCGCCATGGAGCCGGCGATGGCGATCGGCACGCTCATCAACCGCACCGCGCTGCCGGTCTTCGCCCGCGTCTCGGCGGTCAAGGCGGACCTGGGACGGACCCTGAACTGGTCCCTGCACAGGATCGCGATGCTGGTCGCCCCGCTGACGGCGGGGCTGATGCTGGCGGCCGGCCCGCTGACCTCGCTGATCCGCGATCACCAGGGCAACAGCTACGGGGCGGCCGCGCTGCCGCTCAGGGTGCTGGCGATCGCGGCCCTGCTCCGCGTGACGACGATGCTGCTCGCCACGGTGATGATCGGATCGGGGCGTCCGGGGACCGCGGCCCGCCTGTCGGCGACGACGCTGCTGCTGCTGGCCGCCAGCATCCTGGTGGTCGGCTTCAGCTTCCCGGCCCGCAGCGGCCTCGTCGCCGTTTCCGCGATCTGGCTGGGCCTTTATCCGCTGGTCCTGGCCTGGGGCGCGCGCTACCTGCGGCGGCACTGGGGGGTGCGAATCCGCGACCTCGCGCGCGCCTTCGCGGCCCCGCTGGCCGGCATCGGCGTCATGATCCTGATCGTGTCGGCGGCGCGCCATCTGGTTCCAGGTGCCGGGCCCAGGCTTCAGGTCGGCCTCGTGGTGCTGACGACGGCGCTGCTCTATGCGAGCCTGTTCCTGCAGGGCCGTGCGGGACGGCGGCGGGAATCCTGAACCGGGCCGCCGTCAGGCCAGCTCCTGAACAACCGCGTCATAGAGCTCTTCCAGCCGTGCCGACTGCCTGCGGACATCGAACTGGCGTTCAACCAAGGCACGGGCCTGCATCCGCAAACGAAGCCGTGTGTCCGGCTCGTCGAGCAGCTGGCGCATCCGTCGGCACAGCGCGTCCGGATCGCGTTCCGGGACCAGGAAGCCGGTCTGTCCGTCGATGACGCCTTCCGGTATCCCGCCGACACGCGATCCGATGACCGGCACGCCGGTGGCAGCCGCTTCCAGCAGCACCATGCCCAGCCCCTCGACCCGCCCGGTGGCGGTGCGAACGCTCGGCAGCACCAGCATCATGGCGCCGCGCATCCAGCGGACCACCTCCGCATGGGGCAGCGCCCCGAGAAACCGGACCTGGCGCTCCAGCTCCAGGGTCCTGACCAGCGTGCGCAGCCGACGGTGCAGCGGACCGTCGCCGATGATGACCAGCTGCAGGTCGTCATGATCCTGCGCCAGCGTCCTGAAGGCCCGGATCAGGTATTCGGTGCCCTTCATGTCGACCAGCCGCGCGACATGCAGGATGGTGCGGGTCTCCTCGCCCGGGTCGCGGAGCCCGATCGCCTGGCAATCCACGCCGGTATGCAGGACCAGCGTGCGCGCCTCGGGAAACCCCATCGCCAGCACCTTGTCGCGGATGAACGAGGACACGCAAAGAAACAGCTGGCCCTGCCGCGCGAGCCGGCGGCGGAAGATCGGGTAGTTCGCCCAGGCGGGCGACGACAGCAGGGCGGCCGTCGACAGGGTCGCGTCGTAGCCGTGGAACGTGGTCACCAGAGGCACCCGCAGACGCCTGGCCAGCGGCAGGGCATAGACGCCGTCGATGCCGAAATGCGCATGGATCAGCGCCGGGCGTCGGCGTCCGAGCAGGCGCTGATACGGGCGCGGGCTGCGCGTGATCATCTGGCAGCCGATGCGCGGCCATGAGCGCCAGGAGGCGAGATCCTGCAGGGCGAACGCCTCCGCGCCGGCGGGCGGCTCGCCGTAGCGCAGTCGTCCGAGATAGAATGCCCTGTAGCGCTGCAGCTGCTCGGCCTGCTGGGTTATGAAGGGCTCGGAGATCCTGAACAGGTTCTGACGGAAGATCGCAACCTCGCGCACGCCTGCCCCCGCATCGTCTGCCGCGCCGGACGTGCCCGACGCGATCCCGCCTGCTTGTCGCAGCAACAGCCCGCTGCCGGAAGCGGGCGCCGGCAGACGCGCCGTCATCGTCCTGCCGCGTGGTATCGTCGCGAAGCCCTGTCCGACTGCCGGGAGTTTGCACGGATGCCCATACCTGCCCGGCTGCATTTCTGCTGGATCGGACCGCGCCTGCCCTGGGCCTATGTGTTCGCGGTGCTGTCGGCCTCGGAGCGCAGCGAGCTGCCCGACATCGTTCTGCATCACACCGATGCGCTCGCGGAAGGCGACGAGCTGCAGGCGCTGCGACGCGCGCCTCGCGTCCGGCTGTCCCGCATCGACCCCCGTTTCTGCCTGACGCAGACCGGACACCGGCTCGGGCTCGGCGACGGACTGGCCGAGCTCTATCGCAGTCTTGACGATCCGGTCATGCGCTCGGACGTTCTGCGCGCCGCAATCCTTTATCTCGAAGGCGGCATCTACCTCGATCTGGACACGGTGACGGTCGGATCGCTGCGTCCCCTGCTCGACACGACGCAGTTCGTCGGCTCGGAGGTCATCGTCTGGCCGCACAGCGTCCGGGTCTCGCGCTCGCCGACCGTGCTGGCGCGTCACCTCGCTCTCGACCTGGTTCGCAAGGCGCTGCGTCGGGCGCCGCAGGGCTGGGCGGCATTCCGGCGGATCGAGAGGTTCTACGCGCGCGGCGTCAACAATGCCGTCATGGGCGCCGAGCCTTATGCCGGCCTGCTTGCGGACTACCTCCAGGCGATGCTCGAGCTGTCGCCCGAACGGCAATCGCGGCGCTATGGGCTGGGACCGAGCCTGCTTCAGCAGGTCGTCGCCCGTCACCGACGGCACGACCTGACCATTCACCAGCCGCAGGCCTTCTATCCGCTGCCGCCCGAGATCTCGGAGCACTGGTTCCGGACCGTGCGCCGTGTCCGGCTCGATGCCGTCCTGTCGCCCGCGACACGGGTCGTGCACTGGTATGCCTCGGTGCGGACCAGGGCTCTCGTCGCCCCCATCACGCCGCGATACATCGAGGACCATCATGAGCATCAGCTCTACAGCGCGCTGGTCCGGTCGTGCCTCCGCACGCTGCCGCAGACGACATGATGCCTGCGCCGGCCGCGGCACGGTCGGTCATGCGGACGAGAGCCGCAGGGCAGGCGTTCGGCGATGCCATCGGGGCCGGTATGCACGACGGAACAGCCAGGCGGCCGCGACCATGACCAGCAGCGGCGGCGCCAGCGTCGTGACGGCGGGAGCCACGTCGAGCAGGAGGCCGAGACGGTTCAGGATCTGCTGACCGAGCGAGAACACGATGCCGAACGCGACGCCGCGCACAAGCTGCTGTCCGTTGCTCTGCGCCCGCGGCGACCCGAACACGAAGGGTGCCGCGATCATGACCATCGCGATCATCGACAACAGAATGCTGGCCTTCGCCCACAGCGCCTCCCGGAAGCGTGCCGCGTTCTGATGGTGTTGCTCGAGGCTTCGGATATGCCGCCAGAGACCGATCGGCGGGATGCTTTCCGGGGCAAGCAGCAGGAACTGGATCTGCTGCGACGGCATGAACGACTGCCAGGACAGCGATGCCAGATGATCGGTCGTGATCTGCGACGCAAGGACGCGCCGTCTCGACACCCCGGTCAGCAGCCAGGTGCCGTCCGGCCGGATGTCGGCGCGACCGGCATGGATGATGCTCGCCAGGCTCCCGTCGACGTTGAAGGCGTAGATGTCGATCCCGATCGGGATGTTGCCGGGTTCGAACGCCTGCACGTTGAGATACTGGCGATCGTTCTGCGCCCAGAAGCTGTTGTCGCCCTGCACGGACACCGACGAGAACAGGGCGGAGGTTCGCCGCTCCTGTGCGATCTGCTCCGCGGGCGGGATGACGAACTGCATGACCAGGAGCAGGGCGACGGCAAGCGGCATGACAAGACAGAGCACGGCGCCGATGATGCGGTATTCGGACATGCCGAGGCTCAGCATCGCGGCGATCTCGGCATTCCTCGACAGGGCGCCGAGCGTCAGCAGCGAGCCGAGCAGCATGGAGATCGGCACCGCCTGCAGCAGCCGGGACGGCGCGGTCAGCAGCACGTAGAAGAAGGCGTCGACGACGCGGTAGTGTCCCTGGCCGACGGACGCCAGCTGCTCGACGAACTCCAGCAGGCTGAACAGGCCGGTCAGGGCCAGGGCGACGATGGCGACGGTCCTGAAGGTGGCAAGCACCAGGTAGCGGCCGAGCAGCGTCATGCCGGCTTTGGCATCCTGGCATGGGGGGCAGCCGGGACGGGTCGGTCGGTCATGCGCTTCTGCGTCTCAGGACGAGACTTCGGTCGGGCTTGCAGATGACGAGCAGGAGCAGGCCGAGCAGCACGGGGGCCCACCAGATGCCTGGGAACTTGTCGATGGCGCCATGCTGGACCCAGGTTCGCGCCGAGGTGCAGAGCAGGTAATAGCCGAAATAGATCAGCAGGGCCCGGCCGAACTTCGAATACTTGTTCTGTCTCGGCTTGGTGCGGCTGAGCGGGATCCCCAGCAGGCCGAGCAGCAGCGTCGAGAGCGGCGTGGACAGCCGCCACTGCAGCTCGGCATTGTCCTCGTTCGAAGCCGAGGCCGCCAGCCGCGCGCTGCTGGCGGCGACGGAGCTGTATCCGATCGGCTCGTCGTCGGTGCGGTCGGGACTGACGACAAGTCCCTGCGCCTCGACGATCTCGTCGGGGCGGCCGGCCCCGCGGTCGAGCTCATAGATGTGCGCGTCCGTCAGGTGGATGTCGGGACTGCTGTCGGGCGCCTTGTCCGCCAGACGCGCGAAGATGATCTCGGTGCGGCCCTTGCGCTGGAGCCTGAGGAAGACGTCGCGGGCCGCGGCGCCGGGGCCGGCACGGTGACCAAGAAAGATCACCCGGGTGCCGTGCCGGCCGACATAGAAGGAGCCGGCCTCCATGGCGTTGACGTCGAGCAGGGCGGTCGAATGGCCCGAGATCTCGTGCAGCCGCTGATACGCCCATGGCCGCACGAACAGGGACAGGCCGCCGACCAGGATGGCCAGGCAGCCCGACAGGGTGAGCACCGCGCGTATCATCGTCGCCGGCGTCACGCGCAGCGCGAACATCGCCGCGAACTCCGACTCGCCATGCAGCCTGGCGAATGACAGCATCACCGAGACGTAGAGCGAGGCGGGTATCAGCACCTCGAGGGAGATGAGGATCTTCAGCCCGACCAGTTCCAGGATCGCGCTGGTCGGCAGCAGGCCTTCGACGGCATCGGACAGAAAGCCGGTCGCGCTGTAGCTGGCGAACAGGGCGACGAGGATGGCCAGGATCGCGACCAGCGGCTTGCTGAGTTCCCGCACCAGGTAGCGGTTGATGATCATGATCGCCTACCGGGCATCGTCTGCAGGCCGCCTCGAGGTCCACGATCGCCGAGGCGCGGCGCAGCGCCGGCGCCTGTCCTGGCGCCCGGCCGGACGCGAGGTCCGGGTTGGCAGGACCCACCCTGCCCGGCCCCGGCGGGCCCTGACCGTCGATGTCGGCAATGTCGGTTGCGGCACGATGCCGGGATGGAACAGTTCTGGTGCCGTCTTGGCAAGCCTGATGCGGGCCGGATCGGCGTCATCGTCACCTGAGCGCCGTCGCGACCGGCCGGACCGCGTAGAGCGTGCTGGTGCCGCCGTGCCAGGCGACCGACAGCCTGGCATTGCGATAGTCGGCCGGCAGCGAGGCGTCGATCAGCCAGAGATAGTCGATCCCGTTGAACGGTATCCTGGCCAGCGCATCCTGCATGGTCGGCCGCTTCTTCAGGATGCCGCCGCAGGTGCGGGGCCAGACATACTGGGAGGGATCGTCGAAGAACCGGACGGACGGCCGGTAGCGGATCTGCAGCAGGTGCGCGCCGTCGACATCCCACTCCGAATTCGTCCAGCTTCGCCGATACACCGTCGCCAGCTCGCCCAGATGGTCGAGGCGGTTGGCACGCCAGTGATGCAGCGAGTTGCAGTCGCGGTCGTTGATCACGATGACGCGGCTGTGCTCCGGAATATGGCCCAGCGCCATCATCTCGGCCGCATAGCGGGCATCGTAGGCGGCAAAGCCGGTCGCGGTGAAGCACAGCCGCACGACAAGCAGCGCAAGTCCGGCGGTCGCCACCCATCGCGCCACCCGCCGCTCCACCCCGCTCCAGTCCTGGGCGGCGAAGGCCAGCATCGGGATGAGCGGCAGCAGCCGTTCGTCGGCATAGCTGGAGCCGCTGAGCGAGGACGGCGTGACGATGAACAGCACCATCAGGCACAGCAGGCCCGGCACCACCGCCCGGTGCGGCCGGGCGCCGCGCCGCCAGCCGATCACGAACACGGCCAGGGCCGCCAGCAGCGAGCCGACATCCAGCAGCAGGTTCTGGTCGCGCAGCAGCATGGTCACGCCATTGACCTTGGCCGTCACGCTGATGCGGTTCGTGCCGGCGAACGACGAGGCGCTCAGCCGCCACAGCAGGATGATGAGCACAGACGACAGCAGCGGCCGCACCCGGACCAGGAACTGCCTCACCTGCCTGCCGCGCCAGGCGAGGTCGAACTCGCGGGCGCCGGCGAAGATCACGAACAGGCAGCCCGCGACCACATGGCACAGGAACAGCAGCGGCACGAAGAGCCAGGTTGCCGCCTCGCGCAGGCGTGGTTGTCCATCGAGCCGGATCCAGGTCGCGAAGCCGACAAGCGACAGCGCGGCACCCAGCATGTAGTTGAGGAAGCCGTAATTCAGCGGGTAGCTGTAGACGAACAGCAGCGCCCAGGCGATCGCCGCCGCCCCGCGCGGGTTCAGCACGCGAGCCAGCATGAAGATCCCGGCGCTGAGCGACAGCGGGATCAGGAGGGCTGCGAACCAGTAGGCGCGGGTGATGCCGATCGCCGGCTGCAGGGCCGCCACGATCAGGTCAGTGCCGAGGTTGGGCACCGGAAACCACCGGAAGCTCAGGAGCCGCGCGAAGGCCGGATCGCCGGAATAGGCGGCCACGGCAGCCCCGCCCATATGGCCGGGCAGATCGGTCAAAGGCGGGATCCTGACCAGCAGGAACGGCACGATCAGCAGGACGCAGATCGTGATCATGAAGGGCGCACGGCTCGCGGAGCTCATGTCGAGGATGCGTCGCATCAAGGCCTCACGGTTCGTCGAGTCGGCGCAAGACTGCCGTCGTCAACCGATCGGGGAGGCTTCGCGGTGCCGGATCCAGCGCCGGCACCTTAATCGGCGCGACGTCCGGGTCAAGCGGCGCGCCACGGGCAGCGGCGTCATCCAGGCGACGGCGGGACCCGGACCATGCGACCGACCGTCGCCGGCTCAGGGCTGGCCGGCCGTCCCAGCTCGTCGATGATCGGACAGTCCGGCCGGTGATCGCCGTCGCATCGATCCACCAGCTCGCGCAGCGCCTGGCTCATCTGCGCGATCGCGCGCGCCTTCGCCTCAAGCGCTGCGACATGCGCGAGCGCCACCCGCTTCACGTCGGCGCTGGCCCGGCCGCTGTCGCGCCAGAGCGTCAGCAGCTCGCGCATCTGGTCGACCGAGAAGCCGAGTTCCCGCGCGCGGTGCACGAAACGCAGGGTGTCGATGTCGGCAGGCACGTAGGACCGATAGCCGCCGCCGGTGCGGTCGGCGGTTCTGATCAGGCCGATGCTCTCGTAATACCGGATCATCTTGGCCGAGACGCCGGAGGCAGCCGACGCCTCGCCGATGGTCATCGGCCGCCCTCGGGCCGCCAGCGCCGCAGCAGCAGCGCGCTTCCCACCACGCTCACGCTGGACAGCGCCATCGCGCCCCCGGCCACGACCGGGCTGAGCAGCCCGGCAGCGGCCAGCGGAATGCCGACCACGTTGTAGGCCAGCGCCCAGAACAGGCCGCGACGGATGCGGCCGACCGTCCGGCTGGCGATGTCGAGTGCTGCCGGCACCAGGCGCGGGTCGCTCTGCATCAGGGTGATCCCGG
>CAXTZG010000010.1:0-58902 GCA_964248625.1 uncultured Acetobacteraceae bacterium
GAATCCGCCAGCAGCGCCGGTCGCGTCCGCGGGCGCTGGCGCCGGTTCCGCTGGCGGAGCGGAAGACGGCGCCGGACGCGCCGGCTCTGCCGGGGGCGACGTCGCCGGGGGGGCATTCGTCGGTGCCGGCGGCGGTGCGAGCGGGCTTGCCGTCGGCGCAGCCGCGACCGGCTCGCCAGTCTTAGGCCTGTGGCTCGGTTCCTGTTGACGCTCGGTCCTGAGCTCCCCCGCCAGCACATAGATCGGCGGCTCGCCGACCCGCGGCGGCACCCGGCGCACCAGGGCCAGTCCGGCGGTGCGCATGATCACCTCGAGCCGAAGCGCCGGCGTCAGCCTGAAGCATCGTCCGCCCTGCCGCACCGAGGCAGCCCAGCCATCTTGATGCAGACGTCCATCACGGCCGGCCAGTGCAAGCGTCGCCCGTGGATCGACGCAGCCATACACCGCATGGGCCACCTGGAAGCGCGTGTCCGCGACCGCTGCCGGCCCTGAACCCAGCACAAGCAACAGGGCGATCGGCACGCAGCGCTTCATGGTGTCCCCTTTGGCATCCGGACGCATGAGCGGCCCGATCGTTCCGGAATCAACAGCAAATCCGCATCAGGCGCGCAACGTTCCCCCGGTTGCCTTGATCACCGCCGCCACCACTTTCGCCGACGCCGCGTCCAGCTCCGCATCCGTCAGCGTGCGCTCGCGCGGCTGGAACACCACCTCGATCGCCAGCGACTTCGACCCGGCCGGCAGCCGGTCGCCTTCATAGACATCGAACAGGCCGACCCCGGCGATCAGGCTGCGCTCCGCGCCCTTCGCCGCCCGCAGCAGCGTGTCGGCGGCGACCGCGCTGTCCACCAGGAAAGCGAAGTCGCGCCGCACCGGCTGCAGCGACGGCAGATCCGGCGCCGGCCGGCGCTTGCGCTTGGGATCGGCGACCGCGTCCAGGAACAGCTCGAACGCCGCCGCCGGCCGGTCCTGCCCGAGCTCTGCCAGCAGTCCCGGATGCAGCTCGCCGAACCACCCCAGCACGATCTTCGGCCCCTGCCGCAGCACGCCGGACCGGCCCGGATGATAATGGCCGGGCGCGTCCGGCGTGATCGACATCGCATCCGCCGGCACGCCGAGCGCGCCCAGCACCGCCATGGCGTCCGCCTTCGCGTCCCACACCGAGACCGCCTGCTGCCCCTGCCCGGGACGGCGCGGCGTGTGGCCGCAGCGCAGCCCCGCCGCGAGCAGGCGCTGCCCGCCCGTCTCGAAGCCGGCGCCGATCTCGAACAGCGCCACGTCGGGGATCCCGCGCGCCGCGTTCCGCCCTGCCGCCTCCACCAGCGTCGCCAGCGGCGTCGGCCGCATCTGGTCCAGGTCGGCGGCGATCGGGTTCAGCAGATGCAGGCTCTCCGGCGCGTCCCCGAACCGGGCGGCGTGGTCGCGTGCGGTGAAGCTGAACCCCACGCACTCCGCCATGCCGCGCGACGCCAGCATCCGGCGCGCGACGCCGCTCCGCGCCTGTCGCGGCGACAGCGACGGCAGCGGCACCACCGACATCGGCGGCAGCGTCACCGGCGGCACGGCATCCAGCCCGCGCAGCCGCAGCACCTCCTCGATCAGGTCGCACTCCGCCTCCACCGCCTCGACGCCGCGTCTCGCCTCCGCCTCGTCGCGTCCGCCACCCGGCTGCAGCGCCAGCGCGATCGGCGCCGCCACGTCGTTGCGCCAGGACGGCACCTCGAACACCGCACCCGCCTCGTCGCGCGAGCGCAGCGCGAAGCCGAGATGCTCCAGCGACGCCACCGCCTCGTCAGGCGCCACCGCAAGGCCGCCGAGTTCGGCGATGCGGGCGAACCGGAGCGACGCCTGCCGCTGCCAGCCGGGCTCCTCGCCCGCCCGCACGACCTCGCTCGCCTCGCCGCCGCACAGCTCGATGATCATCCGCGTCGCCGCCTCGAGCGCCGACGCCGGCAGTGCCGGATCGATGCCGCGCTCGAAGCGCTGCCGCGCGTCCGAGTTCAGCCCATGCCGGCGTCCCGACAGCGCGATCCGCACCGGATCGAACAGCGCGCACTCCACGAACACCGACGTCGTGCCCTCCGACGCGCCCGTCGCCTCGCCGCCCATCAGCCCGCCGAACGACTGCACCCCCGCCGCGTCGGCGATCACGCAATCCTCGGCATCCGCCACGTAGTCCCGCCCGTCCAGCGCGCGCAGCGTCTCGCCCTGCCCGCGCCGGATCGTCAGCACCCCGCCCGCCACCTTGTCCGCATCGAACACGTGCAGCGGCCGCCCGAGATCGAAGGCGAAGAAGTTGGTGACATCCACGAGCGCGCTGATCGGACGCAAGCCCACCGCGGTCAGCCGCTCCTGCAGCCATGGCGGCGACGGCCCGTTCACGACGCCGCGAATCGTCCGCCCGAGCACATACGGACAGGCCTCGGCAAATGCGCCCTCCCACCGGATCGGACTCTCGAACGTCCCCTCGACGGTCTGCGCCAGCCAGGGACGCAGACGCCCCATTCCCGCCGCCGCGAGGTCGCGCGCGACGCCGCGCACCGCCAGCGCGTCGCCCCGGTTCGGCGTGACCGCGATCTCGATCACCGGATCGTCCAGCCCGGCGAAGTTGGCGTAGGATTGCCCCGGCGTGGTGTTCTCCGGCAGCTCGGCGATCCCGTCATGCTCGAGCCCAAGCCCGAGCTCGCGCAGCGAGCACAGCATCCCGTCGCTGCTCTGGCCGCGTATCGCGCCCGCCTTGATGGTGATGGCACTACCCGGAATGAAGGTGCCCGGCGGCGCGAAGATCACCGAGATCCCCGCCCGCGCGTTCGGCGCCCCGCACACCACCTGCACCGGCTCGCCGTCGCGGCCAACATCGACCCGGCACACCCGCAGCCGGTCGGCGTTCGGATGCGGCAGTGCCTCGAGAATCCGGGCGGTCCGGAACGGCGCCAGCGCCGCACCCAGGTTCTCGACACCTTCCACCTCGAGCCCGATCTGGTTGAGCGTCGCCGTCAGCGCGTCCAGCGTCGCCTCGGTGTCGAGATGATCGCGCAGCCAGGACAGGGTGAACTTCATCGCTCAGATCCCCTCATGCAGCATCGCCGGCGTCAGCGGGCTGGACCCGTAATGCCGCAGCCACCGCAGATCGCTCTCGTAGAGCGAGCGCAGGTCCGGGATCCCGTGCTTCAGCATGGTCAGGCGCTCCACCCCCATCCCGAACGCGAAGCCCTGCCAGACGCGGGGATCGAGCCCGCAATTGGCCAGCACCCGCGGATGCACCATTCCCGAGCCCAGCACCTCGAGCCAGTCCCCGCCGCCGCCGATCTCCGCCGTCCGCCGGTTCCAGCCGATATCGACCTCCATCGACGGCTCGGTGAACGGGAAGTAGGAGGCCCGGAACCGGACCGGCAGCGACGGCAGGCCGAAGAACGCCCGCAGGAACTCGATCAGCGTCCCCTTCAGGTGCCCGAGCGTGATCGCCCGGTCGACCACCAGGCCTTCGCACTGGTGGAACATCGGCGAATGCGTCGCATCGTGGTCCGCGCGATACGTCCGCCCCGGCACGATGATCCGGATCGGCGGCGGCACGCTCAGCATGGTGCGGATCTGCACGCCCGACGTCTGCGTCCTGAGCACCCGGCTGGCGGCCCCCTCGCCTGCCAGCGGCGGCAGGTAGAAGGTGTCGTGATCGGTGCGTGCCGGGTGATGCGCCGGCGTGTTGAGCGCCGAGAAGTTGTGCCAGTCGGTCTCGATGTCCGGCCCGTCCGCCAGCGAGAATCCCATCGCCCCGAAGATCGCCACCGTTTCCTCGATTGTCCGGCTCAGCGGATGGATCAGGCCGATCCCGTCGGGTGCTGCCGGCAGCGTCACGTCCACCCGCTCGGCCCGCAGCCTGGCCTCCAGCGCTGCCGCCTCCAGCGCCCGGCCCCGCGCCTCGATCGCGAGCCCGAGTTCGTCCCGGAGCGCGTTCAGCGCAGCCCCGCGCGCCTTGCGCTGCTCAGGCGCCGCACGGCCCAGCTCCTTCAGCAGCCCGGTCAGCCGGCCGGACTTGCCCAGCGTCCCCACGCGAACGCCGTCCCAGGCGCGCATGTCGCCCGCAGCCTCCAGGGCAGCCAGGGTGTCCTGCTTCAGCGCGTCCAGATCGTCGGGCATCAACACATACCTCAGGCCAGGGACAGGCCAGGGCTCTGCCCTGGACCCGCCAGAGGGCAGTCGCCCTCTGGACACCCGATCGCTCGGGAAAAGCGGCGTTTGCCTTAGCCGATCCGGTCGGGACCGGCCAGGGCGGCCGGGGTCGCGACGGGCGTTGTTGAACGCGCGACGTCCATGGCAGACTGGCCGTCCAGCCCGCGAGACCCTCGATGAAGCTCGTTCTGCGCCTGCTCGTTCTCCCGGCCGTTCTGCTCGGCGGCTGCACAAGAAACTTCGACGGCGTGACCTTTCCAATCGCGCGGTCGAGCCTGCCTTTGCCCCCCGATCCCGGTTCCGCCGGCTCCAGAACCGACCGCCATTTCTCCATCCCGTTCGCGGTCGCCGAGAACCGGCCGAGCCGGATCAACGCCTGGTTCGACCTGAACCCCGACTGCTCGGTGGCCGGGACCGCCACCGTGCGCCTGCTCGACCCGCCGATGCATGGCACCATGATCGTCAAGCCGGGACGCTTCTATCCGAACTTCCCGAAACAGGATCAGCGCTATTCCTGCAACCTGCGCCCGCGCCCCGGCATCGCCGGCTTCTACCGTCCGGTGCCCGGCTATACGGGGCGCGACAGCTTCACCATCGCTGTCGTCACCCCGACCGGCAGCTCCTGGACCAGCGACTTCCACCTCGAGGTGAAGTAGCGCTCCAGCCGGCCCCATGCGTCACCTGCTGCCCTTCGCGCTTCTGGTGCTGGCGACCATGCTGGAGACCGGCGGCGACGCGATCATCCGGGTCGGCCTCAGGCCGCATCCCCTGCCGGCGCGCGTCCTGCTGATGCTGGCCGGCGGCATGACTCTGTCGCTCTACGGCCTCACCCTCAACCTGGCCCCGCTCGATTGGGGCCGGCTGATCGGCGCCTATGTGGCGACCTTCTTTGTTGTCGGACAGATCATCAACCTGGTCGTGTTCGGCACTCCGCCGACGCTGCCGATCGTGGTGGGCGGGCTGTTCATTCTGGCGGGCGGCGCGATCATCGCGCTTTGGCAGCGCTAGCCGCCGGCATCCATCGACCGGCGACCGCACGCGGCAACTCAGGCGCCCTCGTCCACATCCGGATCGTGTGCCGGATCGTGGTCCGTTTCCAGCCCCGCCTCCTCGGCTTCCAGCGCCGCCGCTTCCGCGGGGAACACCCCGAAGCGCGCCGCAACGTCCGGCGCATAGCGCAGCAGGTCCGGCCGCAGCTTCAGCAGGGAGATGTCCTTCGACTTGCCTTCCAGCATGATGTCGAACTCCAGTCCCGACGCGTCGCGCATGAAGCGCGCGAACTCGAACGGGTTGGTGAAGTCGGCATGGCCGGTCCAGACCGGCGGCCGAAGCGTCTTCACCTTCTTCTTCGTCTTGCGGTCCACCTTCACCAGCTCCCGCAGCTCGGTGCGTGGCGACGAGAAGTGGATCTTCGGCCGCACGTCGTCCGGCCAGGTGGCCAGGATGCGGCGCAGCACGTCGATCGTGTCCAGCCGCTGCGGGTTCAGGCACCAATGGTGCTGATAATCGAAGATCAGCCGCACGCCGGTCTGCTCGTGCACCCACAGCACGTCGGCCGCGGAAAAGCGGATGTCGTCATGTTCCAGCACCAGGCGTCGCTTCACATGCTCGGGCAGCGTCGGCCAGGTCTCGGCCCAGCGGGCGCGCGATCCGTCCACGTCGCCATACGCTCCGCCGACATGCGTCACCATGACCGCTTCCGGTCCCAGCTCCATCCGGTCCAGCATCTCCGCCTGGGACGCCAGGTCCCAGATGCTCTTCTTCGTCAGCGCGGGGTCGGGGCTGTTGAGCAGCACGTATTGCGACGGATGGAACGACAGCCGGATGTCCAGCTCGCGCGCCTTTCTGCCGATTGCCCGCAGTTCGGCGTCGCTTTCGGCCACCATGCCATGGAACTGCGGCAGGTCCGGGTGGGTGGCGTAAGGTGCCAAGTCCGACGACAGGCGGTACATGCTGATCCGACGCTTCGCCAGGTAGTCCAGGATGCCGTCGATATACTCCAGCGACGTCTTCAAATGCGGGTTCTGCTGCCACCGCCTGGTGTCGTTGCTCTTGAGGTCGGTCCTGCCTATCACCTTCACCGGAAAGCCGAGCCGCAGCGCGCCGTTGCTCATGCCACGCTCTCCGAAGCGTCCGGATCCGGCACCGAGGCCTCCGGGCCGAACTCCAGCCCGGCGACGAACGCGTTCCAGTCCGCCGGCCGCAACGCCCCGCCCGTCGCCTGGCGATGGCCGGATCCGTACATCTCGTCCGCGCCCGGCGGCCGATGCTTTGCCAGGAACTCCACCAGGTCCCGATCCTCGCCCGACCGCACGGCGAAATGCACCCATCCCGGCCGGTATCCGGTGTTGGCCGCCAACACGATCTTGTTCCGCAGGCGTCCCCGCCATTGCTGGGCGATCAGCGGATGGATCTGCGTGGCCGACGCGAACCGGATCAGCGCCACCTCGCCCCGCACCACGGGACCGACCCGGCGCGCCGCCGCCAGCTCCTGCTTCACTTCCTCCCGGGCCGCCAGCACGACCCCGGCTTCCGGGCGCGAGCCCGACAGGACATCCTTCGGTCCATCCGCCGCCATCAGCAGCGCAAGGGCCGGGGCGGCATCTCCCGAGGCGCTGCGCCGCGGCGCGTTCACCAGCGCCGCCGCATCCCGCAGCGCGGTCACGCCGAACCGCCGCGCGGCCTGCATCTCTGGGAACCCGGCCTTGTCGGCCATGTCCCCGATCAGCCCCAGCGCCGCCAGCCACAGCCAGGGCTCCGCTTCCGCCAGCGCGCCCGCGCACCAGAACGCCAGCAGCGAGGATGTCGGGATCGGGTCCTGCCCGTAGCCGCTGATCACCGTGGCGCCAGCCGGCGGAACCCCGGGAACGTGGTGATCCACCACCACGGTGGGCACACCGGGTTTCGGCAGCGCGTCCCGTACGCCCAGATCGGTGACGACCATGCCGCCCGCCGGCTCGCCCGCCAGCTCGGCTCGCATCGCATCCGACCACGGACTCTCGCCCCGGCCCACGATGCGGGTCCGCACCGCCCACCCGGCTGCCGTGAAGGCGCGGGCAAACAGCGCGATGGCGGACAGGCCGTCCGCATCGTGATGGCCAAGCACCCAGACCGGTCTGCTCCGGTCGAACTGCTGGATGGCGCTGGCAAAGGAAGCAGCAACCTGGGTTCTTACCGCGGGATCGAAGGTCATCCGGCTACAAAGCATCCGCCGCCTGCGAGTTTGCCCGGAGGCCTGCTGCCGGCCAGGCTGCAGCAACGAACGAAACGAAAAGGGCCGCTCCCGGCAGGAGCGGCCCGGTCCCGGAGCCCGACCGAAAGGATCAGGCCGCGATCGCGACCTGGACCTTCTTGACGATCTCGGCGAACGATGCCGGGTCGTCGAACGCGATCGCCGCCAGCACCTTGCGGTCGATCTCGATCTCGGCCTTGTTCAGCCCGGCGATGAAGCGGCTATAGGTCAGCCCGTGCTCGCGGACCGCGGCGTTGATCCGCTGGATCCACAGGCCGCGGAAGTCGCGCTTCTTGTTGCGCCGGTCGCGATACGCGTACTGGAGCGACTTCTCCAGCCGCTCGAGCGCGATGCGGTAGTTGGTCGAGGACCGGCCGACGAAGCCCTTGGACTGGGCCAGGACCTTCTTGTGACGGGCGTGTGTCGTTACGCCCCGCTTGACGCGTGCCATGCTTCAGATGCTCCTCAAACCAGACCGTAGGGAGCCCACTGCTTCACAGTCCGGCCGTCCATCTCGGTCAGCGTCTGCGAGCCGCGGTTGCTCCGCTTCATCTTCTGCGAACGGTTGATCAGCCCGTGGCGCTTGTTGCCGGGGCCTGCGAGCACCTTGCCGGTCGCGGTGATCTTGAACCGCTTCTTGACCGACGACTTGGTCTTCATCTTGGGCATTTTGGCCTCCTTGCCAGAACGCTGCCCCTCCCCCGGCGGGGCGGGTCCGCCATCGGACCCCAGGACAGCCGTCGCGGCCGGGCATGCCCATTCCAGGCCCGGACGCGCGAACAGGCGCGGACGTGTAGAGGCTTGGCCGCCGGCACGCAAGCCGCGTCCGGCCGGTGCCATGGTGGACAGACGCGTCCCGCCCGGAAGACGCGATCCGGCGAAGGGTCTGGCCGTCCGTCGCCTGGCATCCGCCTTCAATTTCGAGAGAAGAACAGAAATTGCGGCCGCATCGTTTTATTGAGCAGTTCCTGCCCGCCATTTGCATTCGAAACGCCGATTATTGTCGTTCGGCTCCACAATGATATCACTTTACCTTGCGCACGTTTCTGTGATCGCGGTATGTTACGGAACCGTGATGAGGGCTTTTTCCATGACTGCCGCTCTTGATGCTTCGATCCTTTCCAAGGTCATCGCTGCCATCCAGCACGTTGCGTTTCTGGAACATGTGCAGATTTCCGCAGAAACCCGGTTCGAGGAGGATCTCGGTCTCGACAGCCTCGACGTGACGGAAGTCGTCTTCCATATCGAGGACGTCTTCCACACCGAGTTCACGTCCGAGGTCATCTCGCGCTTTCGCTGCGTCGCCGACGTCGTCCGGTATCTCAGCCGCCGGTTCTTCACGGATACCGCAGAGTTCGCGGCTCTCGAGGGCTGACTGACGATCGTCGGGATCAGCCCGAGGCGAGCGACTGCCGGCCTGTGACGCCTGACAACGGGTGCTGTCCCGACGGCGCTCGCGCCACCCTCATCCCCGCCCGTCCGCGGTCGATGACCGGGCAGCCGCATGTCCTTTTGGACAGCGGATTCCCCTTGCCGATAATTTAGTCGAGAGATATATCATAAGATATGTTTCACGATATAGACGATCATCACCATCACCGGCTCCGCCATCTCATCCACGCGATCGGCCAGCATCGCGGTCGGCACGGGTTCCGACGATCTCCCGGCGCCGGTGACGGACGCGGCGGCTTCATGGGCGGCGACGGCATGCCGGGCGGCCGCAAGCTCGGCTCGGCCGACCTGCAGCTCGTCCTGCTCGCCCTCCTGGCCGCGCAGCCGGCGCATGGCTACGAGCTCATCCGCATGCTCGAGGAGCGCTCCGGTGGCTTCTACACGCCCAGCCCCGGCATGATCTATCCGGCCCTCACCTACCTCGACGAGATCGGCCAGGCCACCGCGACTCCCGAAGGCAACCGCAAGCTCTATGCCCTCACCGATGCCGGCCGCAGCCACCTCGCCGCCAACCAGGCCCAGGCCGATACCATCCTCGACGCCCTCGCCCGCATCGGCGGCCGCATGGAGCAGGTGCGCGAAGCCTTCGCCGGCGTCGGCGATCACGATGCCCAGGGCGCCGAGGACCTGCACCGGT
Organism: uncultured Acetobacteraceae bacterium; assembly: GCA_964248625.1. Lineage (GTDB taxonomy): Bacteria > Pseudomonadota > Alphaproteobacteria > Acetobacterales > Acetobacteraceae > Lichenicola. The sequence goes on from CAXTZG010000010.1 coordinate 9,492, forward strand.
CCCGTCACGCGCTGAAGCACGCCCTCATGCGCATGCGCGGCTGCACGCCCGAGGAAGGCCGCCGCATCGCCCGCATCCTCGAGCACGCCACGGCGGAAATCCTGAAAGGCCGCGGCTGATCCTGTTATCCACCGGAAACCGACCGCGAACTCCGTCACCCGCACACTGGCGCTGCGGGAGACATCGGGGAAGCAGGAGGCAGGGCTCTGCCCTGCACCCGCCAAAGGATAGTCGTCCTTTGGAAACCTGGGGTCAGGGCTTGGGGCGGGAGAGGGCGCCCTGGCCCGAGGCGTCCGGACGCTGCATCTGGAAGAACGCGGCCGGCTCGATCTCGACATAGGCGGTCGGGCCGCCGGCCCGCAGGATCGGACGGGCGGCGGCGGTGTCGTAGACGCCGTCCCGGATCAGGCTCCGGTCGATATGCACGGCCACCACCTGCCCCAGCGTCAGCCAGGTCGGCACTGACCTGCCGTCGAGATCGTGCAGCTGGATCTGCTGCAGCACCCGGCACTCGAACGCGACCGGGCTTTCTGCCACCCGCGGCACGTCGACCAGCCGGCTCGGCACCGGCGTCACCCCGGCCAGCGCGAACTCGTCCACCTCGGCACCCACCGTGGCGGCGCTGGCATTCATCTGCTCGGCCAGCGGCCGCGTCGCCAGGTTCCAGACGAACGCGCCGGTCGCCGCGATGTTGGCGACGCTGTCCTTCCATCCGGTCGAGGAGAAGCCGATGATCGGCGGGGTGTAGTTGAACGCGTTGAAGAAGCTGTACGGCGCCAGGTTCAGCACGCCGGCGGCACTCCGGCTGGCGATCCAGCCGATCGGCCGCGGCCCGACGATCGCGTTGAACGGGTCGTGCCGCAGGCCGTGGCCCTCGGCCGGCTCGTAGGAATGCATGCCGCTCTCGTCCGTCATCCCGCACCCCCGATATCCTGTGCGTCCTCAACGCGGCCGCCGCTGCCGCGCTGCATGCGGGCCCGCACGTCAGGACTTTGGTGCCGGAAACAACGCGCTGCTCCGGCCGCTGGCGAAATAGGCGACCAGCCCGATCCACTCATGCGCCGCCCAGTCCAGCACCGCCAGCTTCTGCCCCATCGACTGCGGATACGCCGTCAGATGGTCGCGCGACTGGTAGCCGACCGGCCAGGGCAGCACGTCCCAGCCCGCCTTGCGGAACACGCCCACCGCCCGCGGCATGTGGCTGGCCGACGTCAGCAGCACCCAGCGCTCGCCCGGCTTCGGCCTGACCAGCGCGGACGTGTCGACCGCGTTCTCCCACGTCGTCCGCGACCGGCTCTCGAACAGCACGCGCTCCGGCGGCAGTCCGAGCTGCTCGAACAGGATGCGCGCATACGCCGCCTCGTTCGACACGCCCTGCGCGATCGACCCCGACCCGCCCGTGAACACCAGCCGGGCCTGCGGATAGCGCCTGGCCAGGATCACGAACGTCGTCACCCGGTTGCCCGCCGAGGTCAGGATCGGCGTGTTCCTGTCGCGGCTGGTCAGGTCGTCGATCCCGCCTCCCAGCAGCACGACGCCGTCGATGCGGTCCGGATCCGTCGCGACCGCCGGAAACCGGTCCTCCAGCGGCCGGATCAACCACGCATCGACCGGCAGCACCAGGCAGGCCGCCAGGGCCGCCGTGCCGACGACCAGCAGCACCCGTCCGGCCCGGAACCGCCTCAGCAGCAGCCCGAGCACCACGCACTCGACCATCAGCGCGGTCGGCAGCATCACCATGGTCAGGATCTTGCCCACGACGAACATCGCACCCGCCCCGCTCGGTTGAGAGGCCCAGCTTGCGTCAGGCGTCCGTGTCGGTCGACCAGGCGATCTCCCGCTGCGCCTCCAGCGCTGCGAGCCGGTCGCGCAGCGCCGCCTGCACCCGGCCGTAGGCGTCGCTGCCCAGGGTCAGACGGCGCGGCGCCGGATCCCGGCCGGCGCACGCCATCATCGCCTGCGCCATCCTGCCGGCGTCGCCCTTCAGCACGAACGCGCCGGCAGCCAGCATGCGGCGCATCTCGCCCGCCGGCGTGTGCTCGTAGGCCGCCATCGGAGCCGCGGCGACGAGGTTGGCGCCAAAGCCCGTCGCGGCCGGACCCGGCTCCACGATGGTGAGCCCGATGCCGAACGGGGCCACCTCCTGCGCCACCGCCTCCACGAAGCCCTCGATGCCCCACTTGGTGGCGTGATACAGGCTGAAGTAGGGGTACGCGATCTGGCCGCCCTCGGACGCGACCTGCAGGATCCGCCCGCCGCCCTGCGCCCGCAGATGCGGCAGCGCCGCGCGGATCACCCCGATCGAGCCGACGAGGTTGGTGTCGATCTGCCGGCGGATCTGCTCGTCGTCGAGCTCCTCCGCGGCGCCGACCAGCCCGTAGCCGGCATTGCTCACCACCACGTCGATGCGGCCGAACGCACCGAAGGCCTGGTCGACCACCGCCCGCACCTGCGCCAGGTCGGTCACCTCCAGCGCGCCCAGCCACAGCCGGTCGCCATGCAGCGCCCGCAGATCGTCGAGAGCGCCCGGTCGTCGCAGCGTCGCCGCCACCCGGTCGCCGCGCTCCAGCAGCCGTTCGGTCAGCGTCCGCCCGATCCCGGAGGAGGCGCCTGTGATGAACCAGTTCTCGGTCATGATGATCCCTCGGCAACAGGATCGCGGCACTGCGACCCTTGCGCCGTCACACACGGGCGGCGTCATTGCTGGCACTATCGACATGAACCTGCATGGCCTGGTGAAGATCGCCCATGACTGCACGACCGAGCCTCGGCGACCTGACCGCGTTCGCCGCCATCGCCGGCCATCGCTCCTTCCGCAAGGCCGCCGACGAGCTGGGACTGTCCCCCTCCACCCTCAGCCACATGATGCGCAGCCTGGAGGCGACGCTGGGCGTGCGCCTGCTGCACCGGACCACCCGCTGCGTGGCGCCCACCGAGGCGGGCGCCCAGCTTGCAGCACGGCTGGGGCCGGTGCTGCATGACCTGGACGGGGCGCTGACGGAGCTCGCCGCCTCCGCCAGCCGCCCGACCGGCACGCTGCGGATCAACACCACCGACACCGCGGCACGGCTGCTGCTGCAGACGGTGGTGCCCGCCTTCCTGCGGCGCCATCCCGGGATGACGCTCGATCTGGTGACCGAGGGCCGGCTGATCGACATCGTGGCCGAGGGCTTCGATGCCGGCATCAGGCTGGGAGAGGCCGTGCCGCAGGACATGATCGCCGTGCGCTTCGGCGGCGACATCCGCTTCGTGGCCGTCGCCGCCCACGGCTACCTCGCCGCTTGCGGCATGCCGGATACCCCCGACGACCTGCGGCGGCACGCCTGCATCCGCATCCGGCTGCCGAGCGGCAAGCCGTATCGCTGGGAGTTCGAGCGGCACGGCCAGCCGCTGGCGATCGAGGTCGCGGGCGGCCTGATCCTGGATCATCCCGAGCTGATGGTCACGGCCGCCGCCGCGGGCCTGGGCATCGCCTATGTGGCGGACTGGCTGGCGCGGCCCGCCCTCGCGCGCGGCGAGCTGGTGACCGTGCTGGATGAATGGTGTCCGCGCATCCCGGGCCTGTTCCTGTATTATCCCGGCCACCGCCACGTGCCGCCCGGGCTGCGGGCTTTCATCGACGTGCTGCGGAACACGGCCCTGCCGTGACCGGCCGGGATCGGGATCGGTCCGGCCTAGGCCCGCTTCGCCTTCTTGCCCCGTTTCTCCCGCGCCGCCGCCTGCGAGGGTGCCGCCGTGCCGCCGCGCGCCCGGTCGAGCACGAACTTCGCGTAGTCGTCCATGTCGCCGTCGAACGGCGCCACCGTGTTGTCGGCAGCCAGCCACAGCCGGTCCGCCACCAGCTCCATCAGCGAGCGGTCATGGGTGATCAGGATCACCGCCCCCTCGTACTCGTTCAGCGCGTCCAGCAGCGCCCGCCTGCTGTCGATGTCGAGATGGTTGGTGGGCTCGTCCAGGATCAGCAGATGCGGGGCCGCCATCGCCACCAGGTTGAGCAGCAGCCGCGCCCGCTCGCCGCCCGACAGCGCTTCCACCGTGGTGCCCTGCTTGTCGAAGCCGATGCCGAACTGCGCCAGCTTGGAGCGCTGCGACTGGTCGCTGTCCGCGGGCCGGGCGCGCCGCATGATGTCGAGCGGCGTTTCCGCCGGATCGAGCGCCTCGATCTGGTGCTGGTGGAACCAGCCGACCTCGATCCGCGTGCTCCGCGTCATCCGTCCCGATCGGATGCCGAGCGCGCCTGCCGCCATCTTGGCAAACGTCGACTTGCCGGCGCCGTTGACGCCCAGCAGCCCGATGCGGTCGTCGACGTCGAGCCGCAGGTCCAGCCCGCGCAGCACCGCCGGATCGTCGCCGTAACCGATCTCGACATGCTCCAGCCGCATCAGCGGCGGCGCCAGCGGCCGCGGCGGCGAGGGCAGCAGGAACGGCGACACCCGCTCCTCGATGGTGGCCGCGATCGGCTCCAGCTTCGCCAGCCGCTTCATCCGGCTCTGCGCCTGCGCCGCCTTGCTCGCCTTGGCCTTGAACCGGTCCACGAACGACTGCAGATGCGCCCGCTCGGCCTCCTGCTTCACGCGCTGCGCGCTCTGCAAACGAAGCTTCTCCGCCCGCTGCTTCTCGAAGCTGTCATAGCCGCCTGTATACAGCTCGAGCTTGCGCTCGGTGACATGCAGGATGAAGTCGACCGAGTTGTTCAGCAGCTCCCGGTCGTGGCTGATGATCAGCGCCGAGTGCGGATAGCGCGCCAGCCTGGCTTCCAGCCACAGCGCGCCTTCCAGGTCGAGATAGTTGGTGGGCTCGTCCAGCAGCAGCAGGTCGGGGGCCGAGAACAGCGCCGCCGCCAGCGCCACCCGCATGCGCCAACCGCCGGAGAATTCGGCCATCGGCCGCTCCAGGTCCTCGGTCGAGAAGCCCAGCCCGTTCAGGATCTCGGCCGCGCGCGCGGGTGCGGTGTCGGCGTCGATCTCCATCAGCCGCGACCAGATCTCGCCCATGTGCTCGGGATCAGCCGTTTCCAGCGAGGCCAGCAGCGCCGCCCGCACGGTGTCGGCAGCCAGGATGGTGTCGAGCAGGCTGACGTCGGTCGCCGGATGCTCCTGATCCACCGCCGCCATCCGGGCCGATTTCGGCAGGCCGATCTCGCCGGAGTCCGGCTGCATCTCGCCCTTGACCAGCTTGAACAGCGTCGACTTGCCGGCGCCGTTGCGCCCGACCAGCCCGACCTTCGACGGGTTCGGCAGCTTGACGGAAGCGCGGTCGAAGAAGCGGCGCCCCCAGGCGTTCAAGACGAGGTTGTCGATCTGCAGCATGAGGCCTGTTCCCGGACGCGGGTGCTTCTACGGCAAGCCCGCCAGGATTGGAATTACGGGCCCGGCACCCGTCCGCGGCAACGCCTGACGGAGGTGGAGCGCGTCGCCGTCGGTCGCGACGAGACCCAGGCGCGCAGGGTCGGTCGCGGCCTGCCCACCGCCGGGGTCGCACGCAAGCCCGCCCGGCGGCGGCCCAGCCGGTGCTGTCGGTGCGCGCCCGGTTCCGGCACGCGCCTGGTACTGCTGGTGGCAGCCTTCGGCATGACCTTCGTGATCATCGCAGGCTGATCGACCTCGGTCGGCGCGATCGTGGCACTCGCGGCCCTGCCACCGCCTGATCGGTGCCGACGCCGGGCGTCGCCTTGGTGCTGCCGGCCTGTCTCGTCGGGCGTGGGCGCACCATCCAGGGCACCATTCTGGGCGCGCCGATCATCACAACCCTGTTCAACGGCATGAACCGCATCGGCCTCGATCCCTGTGTCTAGAACATCGTGCGGGACGTCGTGCTGGCGCTGTCGGTCGTCGCCGCCATCGACCGCAAGAAGATCGGCATCATAAGGTAGCCCCGGCGCCGATCCGGCGTGGCATGCCCCAGAGACCGGAGTGCAGCAGTGACGGGAACGGGTGCCAGATCATGACGATCCTGTTCGCGTCCGGCCCGGGTCTCGCGGCTGCGCAGACCCGCAACGCCGCCCCGGCGGACGAGGCCGCGTGGCGGCGCCTATGGGCAGGCTATCTCGCCTTCTTCGGCAAGAGCCTCCCCGAGACGGTGACCGCCACGACCTGGCGACGGCTGCTCGATCCGACCTCGTCCATGATCGCCAGGCTGGCGATCCGCGACGACGCGGTTGTCGGGTTCGCGCTGTGCGTGCTGCATGCCGGAACCTGGGTCACGACGCCGATCTGCTACCTGTTCGTCGACCCGGCCGTGCGCGGAACGGGAGTCGGCCGCGCCTTGATCGAGGATCTCGTGCGGCTGAGCACCGAACGCGGCTGGTCACGGCTCCACTGGCATGCCCGGTCCGGCAACGGCGCGCGCGTGCTCTATGATCGCTTCACGCTCGCCGACGATGCCGTGCATTATCAGCTCGAGCTTCCCGGACCGGCACCGGCGATCTAGGCATCGGGGTCGCTCCCGCCTTCTGCCGCGCGCCCGCCGCCCTGCGCGGCGCTGCGGGCGCGGGGCGGCATCGTCAGGCCTCCGAGCGCGAAGTTGAAGGCCACCGAGATCCGCGGCCGCTGCCCGGCATAGGGCGTCACCGAATGCATCAGCCAGGCCGGAAACAGCACCATGGTGCCGGCCTGCGGCGTGACCAGCTGTCCGCTTCCGTCACCCGCGCACGCCTCGATCGCGCAGCGCAGGTGCGGCGCCACCATCGCGGGCAGGATGCCGCGCGGATCGGCGAGCTCCAGCAGTCCGCCTTTTGCCGGATCGCCGCCGGCATCCCCGTCATCGACCCAATACACGCCCGACCAGACAGCACCCGGGTGAGCATGCGGCCGGTTGCTGTCGCCGATCCGGTTCACGTTCGCCCACGCCGTGACCGTCCAGCCGACGCGCGCCGGAACCAGCCCGCCGCCGCGTTCGGCGACCGTCATGTCGTCGACCAGGCACCGCGCCGCATCGAGCAGCGCCAGGCCCGCCCGGCCGCACCAGGACTGGAACTCGGCCGAATGCCATCCGCCCCGGTTGCTGACCGCGACGCCGCGCTCGACCTGCTCGCGCGCCAGGATCGTGGCACCCAGCTCGGCGTTGCGGGCGGCACTGCCATCCAGACGCGCCGAGATCAGGGGCGTGGGGAACAGGCCCTGCGCGACCAGCGAGCCCGGCTCGAACGGATCTGGTCCGACGTCATGATCGTGCATGCGGAACCTTTGCCGGCAGGCCGTGGAAGCGGGAGCTCGCGGAGGGCGATCCTAGCCTGAGCCGCAACGAGACGGACACCGCCGTGCGCGTCGGCAATCCACGTCAAAGGACGGGCATACCGGCAAATAACAACTGGACCGCATCGTGCTATCTCAATTATGACGGATTGCGTCGCTTTGAACAGAAAGGGCAAGATGATCGTCCGCCGCCGCCTGCCGGCCATCCTGGGCTTCCTCGTTCTGTGCGCCGTCGCACCGGTCCGGGCGGCGACCGCCCAGCCGGCCCAGAGCCTGCTCAACGTTTCCTACGATCCGACCCGCGAGCTGTACAAGGACATCAACGCCCGGTTCACGAGCGCCTGGAAGACGCAGTCGGGCGGCGTGGTCGCGGTGAAGACCTCGCATGGCGGTTCGGCCGCGCAGTCCCGCTCGGTGCTGGACGGGCTGCAGGCCGACGTGGTGACGCTCGGCATCGCCTCCGACATCGACGTGCTGGCCGACAAGGGGCTGCTGTCCAGGGACTGGGCCGGCCGCCTGCCCAACCATTCGGTGCCCTATACCAGCACCATCGTGTTCCTGGTCCGGCACGGCAATCCGAAGGCGCTGCGCGACTGGCCCGATCTGGTGCGCGACGGGGTGCAGGTGATCACCCCCAACCCCAAGACCTCGAGCGGCGGCCGCTGGAGCTACATCGCTGCCTACCTCTGGGCGCTGCACCAGCCGGGCGCGGACGAGGCCAAGGCGACCGCCTATCTGGGCCAGCTCTACCGGCACGTGCCGATCCTCGACACCGGCGCGCGCGGCTCCACCAACAGCTTCGTGCAGCGCGGCGAGGGCGACGTGCTGCTGGCCTGGGAGGACGAGGCGCTGCTGGCCGCCCACGATCTCGGCGCCGGCCGGTTCGACATCGTTTATCCGTCGAGCAGCGTGCTGGCCGAGCCGCCGGTCGCGGTGGTGGACAGCGTGGCCGCGAGCCATGAAACAAAGGCGGTCGCCGAGGCCTATCTCTGCTACCTCTACAGCCCCGATGGCCAGGAGATCGCGGCCAGGCACCATTACCGGCCGATCGATCCCGCCGTCGCCGCCCGGCACGCGGCGGACTTCCCGACGGTGAAGACCTACGACGTGGAAAGCGTCGGCGGCTGGCGCGTGCTGCAGGCCCGGCATTTCGCGGAAGGCGGCGTCTTCGACACGATCTACACGCCGGGACGATGAGCGCGTCGCTCGCCCTCGGCCTGCGCCGGCCGCCGCGCACGCCGGCGGTGATCCCCGGCGCGCTGCCGGCCTTCGGCCTGACCCTGCTCTGGCTCGGGCTGCTGGTGCTGCTGCCGCTGGCCGCCCTTGCCGCACGGCCATGGGAGCACGGACCGGCCTGGCTGCTGCACATGCTGGCCGGCCGCCGCACCCTGGCGGCGCTGCGCCTCAGCTTCGGCTGCGCGCTGGCCGCCGCTGCGGTCTGCACGCTGCTCGGGCTGCTGCTGGCCTGGGTGCTGGAGCGGGTCAGACCGCCGGGCTGGCGTCTGCTGGACGCGCTGGTCGACCTGCCCTTCGCCCTGCCGACCGCGGTCGCCGGCATCACGCTGACCACCCTCTATGCCCGCACCGGCTGGATCGGCGCCCCGCTCGCCCGTGCCGGCATCGACGTCGCGGGCACGCCGCTCGGCATCGTGGTGGCGCTGATCTTCGTGGGCCTGCCGTTCGTCGTGCGCAGCGTGTCGCCGGTGCTGCGCGACCTGCCGCAGGAGCTCGAGGAGGCCGCCGCCACGCTTGGCGCCCGTCGCGGCCAGATCGCCGCGCGCGTGCTGCTGCCAGCCCTGTTCCCGGCGCTGGCCACCGGCTTCGGCCTCGCCTTCGCGCGCGGCGTCGGCGAATATGGCAGCGTCATCTTCATCGCCGGCAACCGGCCGATGCTGTCCGAGATCGCGCCGCTGCTGATCGTCATCCACCTGTCGGAGGACGACTATGCCGGTGCCGCCGGCATCGGGCTGCTGATGCTGCTGACCGCCGCACTCTGCCTGCTCGGCCTGACCCTGCTGCGCCGCCGCCTGCCGGCGATGCGCGGGATCGCGCGATGAGCGGCGCGCTCCGGACCCGCTCGGGCCTGCGCACCCCGTCAGGGGCGCTGCTCGCCCTGGCGGCCTGGGGCGTGGTGGCGGTGTTCCTGGTGCTGCCCATGGTGCTGCTGTTCACCGAGGCGCTCCGCCAAGGGCTCGGCGCCGCGGTCGCCGCCCTGGAGGATGACGACGTCCTGGCGGCGATCCGCCTGAGCGCGCTGGTGGTGGCGATCGTGGTGCCGATCAACACCGTCTGCGGGCTGTTCGCGGCCTACGCCCTGACCAAGTTCGACTTCCCTTTCCGTGCCGCGTTGTTGGTGCTGATCGAGCTGCCGCTCTCGGTGTCGCCGGTGGTGGCCGGGCTGGTCTGGGTGCTGCTGTTCGGCCGTCACGGCTGGTTCGGCCCCTGGCTCGCGTCGCACGGCATCCGGATGGTGTTCACCCTGCCCGGCATCCTGCTCGCCACCCTGTTCGTCACCTTCCCCTTCGTTGCCCGCACGGTCATGCCGGTGATGGAGGCGCAGGGACGCGAGCACGAGGAGGCCGCCACCATGCTCGGCGCCGGCTTCCTGCCGCTGTTCCTGCGGGTGACGCTGCCCGAGACCGGCACCGCGCTGATCTCCGGCATCCTGCTCTGCACCGCGCGCGCCCTGGGCGAGTTTGGCGCCGTTTCGGTGGTGTCCGGCCACATCCCCGGCCTCACCGAGACCGTGCCGCTTCGCATCGAGGCGCTTTATAACGGCTACGAGACGGTGGCCGCCTTTGCGCTCGCCGCCCTGCTGGCGATGGCGTCCGGCCTGACGGTGGGGTTGCGCGGCCTGCTCGACTGGCGTCGCATGCGCTGGAGCCCCGCACTGGAAAGGCACCCCTGATGGGCGTCGAGCTGTCCGAGATCGCCTGCCTGTTCGGCCGCACGCCGGCGGTGCGCGACATCAGCCTGTCGGTGCCGGACGGCGAGTTCCTGGCGCTGGTCGGTCCGTCCGGGGCCGGCAAGACCACGCTGCTGCGCATCGTCGCCGGGCTGCAGCCGGGCTACTCGGGCCGGGTCCGGATCGGCGCCCGTGACGTCACGCAGGTGCCGGCGCGGGCCCGCAACATCGGCTTCGTGTTCCAGAACTACGCGCTGTTCCGGCACATGAGCGTCGCCGACAACGTCGCCTTCGGCCTGAGGATCCGGCCCCGCGCGCGCCGTCCCCACCGCGCCGCGATCGCCGCCCGCGTCGCCGAGCTGCTGGAGCTGGTGCAGGTGGCAGGGCTCGCCAAACGCTACCCGGCGCAGCTCTCGGGCGGCCAGCGCCAGCGCGTAGCGCTCGCCCGGGCGCTGGCCACCGAGCCCGAGCTGCTGCTGCTCGACGAGCCGTTCGGCGCCCTGGATCCGCTGGTGCGCAAGGAGATCCGCGGCTGGCTGCGAGGCCTGCATGATCGTCTCGGCCTCACCTCCATCCTGGTCACCCACGACCAGGAGGAGGCGCTGGAGGTCGCCGACCGGATCGCGGTGCTGCGCGACGGACGGCTCGAGCAGGTCGGCACGCCGCAGATGCTGGAGGACAGTCCGGCAACCCCGTTCGTGCACCAGTTCCTCGGCGAGACGGTCAGCTTCGAGGCGACATCCGGTCATGGCCGGCTGCACCTGGACGGCGCCTGGAGCCAAGTCGCCGCCACCCTGCCGGCCCCGGCCCAGGGCAGCGGCGCCGTGCTGCTGTCGCTGCGTCCCTACGAGATCCAGCTGGCGCCGGCCCTGGCGGGCGAGACCGGCGCCTGCATCCTGGCCACCGGGCGGGCCGGCGCGTTCACCCGCTACACGGTGGCGCCGGCGTCGGGCGAGACGGCAGGATCGATCGAGGTGCTGGCCCCGGCCACCCTGCCGCTGCTGGCGCCGGAACTGCGCTGCCGGCTGGATCTGTCTCACGCGCGCCTGTTCCCCCACGCCGCGGCTACGCGCCACGCGGCGCACGACCGGCAGCCCGAGCCGGTCGCTGCCTGAAGCGCCGCGCCGGACGCCGCGTCGCCGGCATTGACAGGCAGCCGTCACCCGGTACCGTCCGACGATGCAGCCGGATGCGATCGACCGGCAGCTCCTGGAGCTGCTGACCGCCAATGCGCGCCTGCCCGCAGCCGTTCTCGGCCGCAGGCTCGGGCTGTCGCGCACCACGGTGCAGAGCCGGATCGAGCGGCTGGAGCGCAACGGCACCATCCTCGGCTACACGGTGCGCGCGGCGCCGCCGGCCGGGCATCCGCTGGTCAAGGCGCACGTGCTGATCACGCTGGCGCCGAAGCAGACCGCCGCGGTCGAGGCCATGCTGCGCCGGATCGACGCGGTGCGCGACCTGCACGCGGTGAGCGGCAACGTGGACCTGATCGCCGTCGTCAGCGGCGGCTCGACCGACGAGCTCGACCGCGTCATCGACCAGATCGGCGCCCTGGACGGCGTGCTGCGCACCAACTCCATGATCCTGCTCTCGACACGGATTTCCCGCTGATGCCGCACGCGTCCCCGATCATCGAGCCGAGCGCCCTGCGCGCCCGCTTCTCGCAGGCGCTTTCGGAGATGTATCGGCGCGAGGTCCCGCTCTACGGCACGCTGATCGAGCTCGTCGCCGCCTCCAACCACGCCCTTTCCGACGAGAAGGACCACCGTCTCGCGGTCGAGCGGCACGGCGCGATCCGCCTCGGCAGCGCGCGCGAGCTCGCCGGCATCGGCCGGCTGTTCGCGGTGCTCGGCATGCAGCCGGTCGGCTATTACGACCTCGCGGCCGCCGGCGTGCCGGTGCACTCGACCGCCTTCCGGCCGACCGACGCGCAATCGCTGGCGATCAGCCCGTTCCGCGTCTTCACCTCGCTGCTCCGGCTCGAGCTGATCGAGGATGCGGCACTGCGCGACGAGGCCGCCGCCATTCTCGAGCGCCGGCAGGTCTTCAGCCCGCGGCTGCTGGAGCTGATCGCGCAGGCCGAGGCGGCGGGGGGCCTGCCCGCGTCGCAGGCGCCCGCCTTCATCGCCGAGGCGCTGCAGACCTTCCGCTGGCACGAGACCGCCGCGGTCGACGCCGCCCTGTATCGCCGGCTGAAGGCGGCCCACCCGCTGATCGCCGACGTGGTCTGCTTCCACGGGCCGCACATCAACCACCTCACGCCGCGCGCCCTCGACATCGACGCGGTGCAGGCGGCGATGCAGGCGCGCGGCATGCGTCCGAAGACCATCATCGAGGGGCCGCCCCGACGCGCGGTGCCGATCCTGCTGCGCCAGACCAGCTTCCACGCCCTCGACGAGCCGGTGCTGTTTCCGGGCAGCGAGGGCGGCCTGTCCGGCACCCACACCGCCCGCTTCGGCGAGGTCGAGCAGCGGGGCGTGGCGCTGACCCCGAAGGGGCGCGCGCTCTATGACCGGCTGCTGGCGCAGCTTCAGGCGGAGACCGCGGACGGTGCCGCGCCCGGCGAGGCGGGCGCGCGCATCTTCGCGGCCTTCCCGGACGATGCCGACGCCCTGCGCGCGGACGCCCTCGCCTTCTTCCATGCGGACGGCACCGAGCCCGTTCTGTACGAGGATTTCCTGCCGGTCAGCGCGGCCGGGATCTTCCGCTCGAACCTCGGCCCGGATGGCACCGGCAGCGCCATGGCCGCGTCCAGCCGCGAGGCGTTCGCAGCAGCACTCGGGGTGCCCATGCAAGACGAGATGGCGCTCTATGCGGCCGAGGCCGGCGCCCTCCCGGCCTGATCCGGCGCAGCACGGCGCCTAGCCCGCCTTGCGCAACACCCTGACATACCGGCTGCCCGCCTCAACAAAGCCGGTCGCCCGGCAGAACGCCTGCAGCTCCGGCTGTTCCGGCGGCGCCAGCAGCTCGAGCCCGCCGCACCCCGCCACCCGCGCCGCCTGGGCCGCCGCCTTGACCAGCAGCCTGCCGATGCCGCGGCGGCGATCGTCCGGCGCCACCAGCAGGGTCGTGATCTGAGCCGTCGGCTGATCCGCGTCGAGCGTGCGATACCAGTGCAGCATCACCAGGCCGCCGGGCGGTCCCCATTCGAGCGCCAGCAGCGCCGTGCCGGGCTCGTGCCGGAGCGCGTCCAGCCGCTCGCCGAGTGCCCTTGTGCCGACCGCGCGGCCCGCCGCCTGCAGCAGCTCCGACAGGCCCGGCGCATCCGACGCGGTCGCGGCCCGGATCTCCAGCCCGTGACGGGTCACGCCGTGCCGCCGGCTGCGGGCATCAGCCGGACGACGGTGCCGGCTCCCGGCCGCTCAGATGCCGCGCCAGCTGCACCAGGATCGCGGCCGTGGCGCCCCAGACATCCTGTTCGGGATGCGGCCAGACCCAGGCGCCCGCGCGCGGGCCGTCGGCCATGCGGCGCGGCGCGTCCGGATCGGTCAGCGTGGACAGCATCAGCCCGAAGATCGCCGCAACCTCGTCCTGCGACGCGCTCCAGGTGGCGAGCGGCGACAGCAGGGCCACGACCGGCACGATGGTGAACCGGCTTGACAGCGTGTCCTGGTCCGGCAGCCTGCCAAGCACCTCGACGAGTTCCGGGTCGAGCCCGATCTCCTCGCGCGCCTCGCGCAGCGCGGTCGCCACCGCATCGACGTCGCCGCGATCGGCGCGGCCGCCCGGGAAGCTCACCTCGCCCGCATGGTGGCGCAGCAGCGCCGAGCGCCGGGTCAGCAGCACGAAGGGCTGCGGCGCCAGCACGATCGGCACCAGCACCGCGGCACCACCGCCTCCCGTCGGCCAGGGCGACGGTCGCGCCGGCGCCAGCCGGCTCAGCCTGGCGCGCAGCCACGCCTCGGTCCCGGTCTCCGCGGCGGACGGCAATTCCATCGTGCCCGGCAGCGCCGCGTCGTCACTCTGGCCGCGACAGCGCGCCGCCATACAGCACCGGACCGGTCGGCAGGCCGGTCGGCGAGCCGCCGGCAGGCTCCAGGCTGACCAGGATCTGCACCGCACCGCCGGGAACGCGGCCGGCGGCCAGGGTCAGGCCGGAGGCCGGCAGCACGCCGATCGGACGCGGCACCTTGGCGCCGGCAGCCAGCGACCACAGCTCCAGGTCGCGTCCTGCCGGCACCGCAGCAGGGCCGATCGGCACGATCGTCAGGCTGCCGTTGCGCCCTGTCTGCATCACGAAGGCCGCCTGCCTGGCGCCCAGCGGCGCCAGCACCGCCACCGGGACCGGCGCCGGCGAACGCTGCAGGACCGCGATGCCGGCGATCGACGCCGCGAGCAGGAACCCTGCCGCCGCCGCACCTCGCCAGAGTCCCAGGCTCCGGCTCGACGGGGGGTTCGCCGGCGCCACCGGACGAAGCGGCGTGCCATGGGCGGTGGCCTCGATGCGCGGCCACAGCGTCGCCGGCGGCGCCACCGGCGGCACCTGCAGCAGGGCCAGCGGCAGCAGCCGGCGCTCCCACAAGGCGATCGCGTCGGCGACGGCAGGGTCGGTCGCGGCCTCGCGGGCAAGCTGTGCCGCCTCGTCGCGCGGCAGCGTGCCCAGCACGTACTCGCCGGCCAGCACGGTCAGCTCGTCGTCCGGGCCTGGGGCGCTGGCGCCGCTCATGCCTCGAGACACCGGCGCAGGCCGAGCAGCGCGCGGCGCACCCAGGACTTGACGGTGCCGAGCGGCGCCTGCAGCCGCACCGCGAGCTCGCTGTGCGACAGGCCCTCGATGAAGGCCAGCATCACCACCCGCCGCTGCCCGTCCTCGAGCTCGGCGAGGCAGCGCCGCAGCGCCTCGCCCTCCGCCCGCTCGCCGAGCTGCGCGAGCGCGTCGGGCGACGGATCCGGCTCCTCCGCCCGCTCGTGGCCGTACTGCTCGCGCGACCGGCGGCGCAGGATGTCGATGGCGCGGTAGCGCAGCAGGCTGGTCAACCAGGCCTCGGCGGCGCCCCGCGCCGGGTCGAAGCGCTCGGCGCGCTGCCAGACCTGGATGAAGGCGTCATGCACGGCGTCGGCGGCCAGGGCAGGCTGCTGCATCAGGCGCAGGGCCAGCCCGTAGAGGCGCGGCGACTGCATCTCGTAGAGCTGCCGGAACGCGGCGCGGTCGCCGTCGGCGCAACGCAGCAGCAGCGTGGCCGTCTCGGTGTCCATCGCCCCGCCCTGCGGGTCTCGTTGATTCATGCGCAAGCGCGACCTCATTCGACGTGGCCGAACGATAGCCGCATCGACGGAACATGACGATACGGCTGAGCCGCTCACCTGCAAGATCGATGGAGGTCATGCTGCGTTACGCACGATGCCGTCCGCCAGATGATCGACCCGGTTGCAGCCGGGTCAGCCTTGCAGAAACGACAGGCAGTCCGGCAGCGTGGGTGCCAGCAGGCGCAGCGGCGCTGCGATCGCGCCGACGATCTCGATATGGTCGACGCCGTTGTACAGCCGGTCCTCGACCGGACCGCCCTGCTTCCGGATCCGGGCGGCGAGCCGCGTGGTGTTGTCCGGCAGGACAGTCGTGTCGGCGGTGCCCGCCAGCAGAAGCATCGGCGGGTTGCGGCCATCGACGTAGGTGATCGGCTGCGTCGCGGCGGTTGCAGGTCCCGGCCCGAAGATCTGCCGAAGCTCCTCCGTCTGCAGCGGCAGGAAGTCGTAAGGTCCGGCCAGTCCGATCATGCGGGCCAGATCCTCGGCGGGCGACAGCCCGGACGCCGCCAGCAGCGACGCATCGAGGGTCAGCATCGCCGCGTTGTAGGCACCGGCGGAATGACCGATCAAAGCCGGGGGCGCATCACTGCCGCCGAAGCGGACCGCATTCGCACGGGTCCAGGCCAGCGCCCCGACGCAGTCGGCCAGGACCCCCCGGTAGCGGACCTGCGGGTAGAGCCGGTAGTCCGGGATCACCGTCACGAAGCCGCTCGCCGCGAAAGTGCCGCCGACGAAACGATACATCTCCCGTGCGCCGTTGTTCCAGCCGCCGCCATACAGGAACACCATCACCGGAAAGGGTCCGATCCCTGCCGGCCGGTACACGTCGAGCCGCTGCCGCGGATCGGGCCCGTACGGAATGCCCTCGGCCGCGAGACGTTCGGGCGCCAGCGTGTTGAGGATCTGCACCGGGGAACAGCCCGTCAGCCCGACGCTGGCCAGCGCGCCGAGCGTGAAGGCACGGCGGCTCGGGCAGGAGGGTGCCAGACCCTGTCCTGGTGTCATGGATCATGCGTCTCCGGAACGAAAATCTGTCCGGCGCAATTGTGCGGGACAGATGGTTAAGGCGGACCGAAGATGGGCGGCGGCCAATCGGCCGTCCTCGATCCGGACCCTTACGTCCGGTTGTCGGCATTGGATGGGGCTGGAACCCGCCGCGGGATCGGCGGCGTGGGTACCCGCACTTCCTTCCCCGCAGCGCCGCGGGGAAGGAAGCGTCAGGCGGCGACGGCGTCAGTAGCCCAGACGCTCGACATAGTGTCCGCGCAACCAGACCCAGCGATAGCCATCCCAGTGCCAGTGGCCGGGCTGCCACGCCCAATAGGGATGCTCGCGCGGCGGCGGCGGCGGCCTCTCGACGATGATCGGCGGCGGCGGGGGCCTCGGACGCTCCACCGGGACGGTGCGGTAGATCACCCGTGGCGGCGGCGGAGGGGCTTCGTAGATGCAGCCGGCAAGCGATCCGGCCGCCGATCCGATGAGCAGAAGATGCCGCAGTCGGTTCATTCCAATCTCCCAGCGACGGACGACGCGGTCCGCCAGATCTGCCCGCAACGCCCAGCGCGCGGGAACGACGCGATGCACGACGACAGGCTCAGCTGGAAAGCGGCCGCGCCACCTGCTCCAGCGACTTGCCTTCGGCATCGACGCCGAACTTCAGCGCCATCGCCCCGGCCGCGATCATCAGCAACGCCGCGGCGCCGTAGCCCAGCGCCAGCGGCAGCCGTCCGCCCATCTCGATCAGGTTGCCGAACAGGTAGGGCGCGCCCACGCCGCCGATCAGCGTGCCCAGCACATAGAACACCGAGATCGCCATCGCCCGGGTTTCCAGCGGGAAGATCTCGCTCGCCGTCAGATAGGCCGCACTCGCCGCGGGGGAGGCGAAGAAGAAGATCGCCACCCAGCCGATCGTCTGCGTGACGGCCGTCAGATGGCCGCCTGCGAACAGCACCGCGACGATGATCATCAGCAGCCCGGACACGCCGTAGGTGGCGAAGATCATGCGCCGCCGTCCGACCGTGTCGAACAGCGAGCCCAGCAGCAGCGGGCCGAGCACGTTGCCGAAGGCCAGCGGCAGGATGAAGAGCCCGACGCGATACGGCGCCACCCCCTCGTCATGGGTCAGCACCTGGCCGTAGGTGAAGAACACCGCGTTGTACAGGAACGCCTGGGCCGCCATCATCAGCAGCGCCAGCGCCGAGCGCATCTTGTACTCGCCGATCATCGCGTTCCAGATCAGGCCGAAGCCGAACACGTGCCGCGGATGCACCGTCAGCGTTTCCGAGACCGGCTCGAGCCGGTCGCCGGTCGCTTCCTGGACCTGCTCCTCGATCGCGCCGGTGGTCAGCTTGGCTTCCTCGTGCCGGCCATGCGTGATCAGCCAGCGCGGGCTTTCCGGCACCCACCGGCGCAGCAGCAGCACCACGAAGCCGAGCACGCCGCCGATCGCGAAGCCGACCCGCCAGCCGCCCGGGAACGAGCCGTCGCCATGGATCAGCAGCAGCGACGCCGCCGCTCCCGCCGCCGCACCCAGCCAGAACGAGCCGTTCACCATCAGGTCGACACGACCGCGCAGCCGCGCCGGGATGAGCTCGTCGATCGCCGAGTTGATCGCGGCATACTCGCCGCCGATCCCCACCCCGGTCAGGAAGCGGAACAGGATGAAGCTTGCGACGTTCCACGAGCAGGCGGTCAGCAGCACGCTGACGATGTAGATCCCGAGCGTCAGGCTGAAGATGCGCTTGCGGCCGACCCGGTCGGTCAGCCAGCCGAACAGCAGCGCGCCGAACACGGCGCCTGCGAGATACAGCGTCGCCGCCAGCCCGACATCGGCGATCGACAGCCCCAGCGCGCGCTTGTCCTGCATCGCCGGCCCGATCGAGCCGACGATGGTGACCTCGAGCCCGTCCAGGATCCAGGTGATGCCGAGCGCTGCCACCACCAGGAAATGGAAGCGGCACCAGGGCAGCCGGTCGAGCCGAGCCGGGATGTCGGTGATGATCGGCGGCAGGGCGCCGGGCCGGACGGCATCGATGGCGACACGGGGCATGGCCGCGCTCAGCCCAGGAGCTTCATGCGCGCCACCAGGCTGTCCACCACCGACGGATCGGCCAGCGTGGACACGTCGCCGAGCTGGTCGTGCTCGCCGGTGGCGATCTTGCGCAGGATGCGCCGCATGATCTTGCCCGATCGCGTCTTGGGCAGCTCGCCGGCCAGGATCACGTGGTCGGGCGCTGCGTAGCGGCCGAGCTCCTGCCCGACATGACGGGCCAGCTCCGCTTCCAGCCCCGGGTCGACGGCCCGTCCGGGATTGCGCAGCACCACGAAGGCCGCCAGCGCCTGGCCCTTGATCGCGTGCGGCACGCCGATCACCGCGCTCTCGGCCACGGCGTCGTGGGTGCCGAATGCCGCCTCGACCTCGGCCGAGCCGATGCGATGGCCCGACACGTTGATCACGTCGTCGACCCGGCCGGTGATCCAGTAGTAGCCGTCCGCATCCCGCCTCGCGCCGTCGCCGGAGAAATACAGGCCGGGATAGTTCGAGAAATAGGTCTGCCGGAAGCGGCCATGGTCGCCCCAGATGGTGCGCGCCTGACCTGGCCAGGAGCGGTCGATGCACAGATAGCCGTCCCCCTCGCCGTCAAGAACAGCACCCGTCCCGTCGACCAGCGCGAGGTTGATGCCCGGCAGCGGCAAGGTGGCCGAGCCGGGCTTCTGCGCCACGGCACCCGGCAGCGGCGCGATCATGATCCCGCCGGTCTCGGTCTGCCACCAGGTATCCACCACCGGGCAGCGTCCGCCGCCCACCGCGTCGTAGTACCAAAGCCACGCTTCCGGGTTGATCGGCTCGCCGACCGAGCCCAACACCCGCAGGCTGTCGCGCGTGGTGGCCGCCAGTGTGGCGGGATCCTCCCGCATCAGCGACCGGATCGCGGTGGGTGCGGTATAGAAGCCGTTCACCGCGTGCTTGTCGATCACCTGCCACCAGCGCCCCGCTTCCGGCCAGGACGGCGTGCCCTCGAACAGCAAGGTGGTGCCGCCATTGGCGAGCGGGCCATAGACCACATAGGAATGCCCGGTGACCCAGCCGAGGTCGGCCGTGCACCAGAATACGTCGCCGGGACGATGATCGAACACCAGCTCGTGGGTCAGGCTGGCCCAGAGCAGGTAGCCGCCGGTGGTGTGCAGCACGCCCTTCGGAGCACCCGTACTGCCCGAGGTGTAAAGGATCAGCAGCGGGTCCTCGGCGCCCATCTCCTCCGGCGCGCAGTCCGGAGCCGCCGCCGCGGTCAGGGCCGCGTAGTCCTGGTCGCGACCGGGCTGCATCGGCACCTCGGCGCCGGTCACCTTGACCACCAGCACGCTTTCGACGGGGCTGCCGGCATCGTCCGCCACCAGGGCGGCCAGCGCCTGGTCGGCCAGCGCCTTGAGCGCGATGCGCTTGCCCGCGCGTCTGCCCTCGTCGGCGGTGATCAGCAGCCGGGCGCCGCTGTCGCGCAGCCGGCCGGCGACGCCGGATGCGGAGAAGCCGGCGAACATCACCACGTGCACGGCGCCGATCCGGGCGCAGGCCAGCATGGCGACCACGCCCTCGACCACCATCGGCAGATAGGTCGCGACCCGGTCGCCGCGCCCGATGCCGAGCCCCTTCAGCACGTTCGCCAGCCGGCAGACCTCGGCATGCAGGTCGCGGAAGCTGACGTGGCGCACCGCATCTTCCGCCTCGCCCTGCCAGATCAGCGCGATGCGGTCGCCGTTCGCAGCCAGGTGACGGTCGAGGCAGTTGGCCGAAACGTTCAGGGTGCCGTCGGAGAACCAGGTGAAGCGCGCATCGCCGGCGAACCCGCCGCTGCCGGCGACGGAAGGAAAACGCATCCAGTCGAGCCGCGTCGCCTGCTCAAGCCAGAACGGCTCGGGGTCGTTGAGCGCATGGTTGGTCATCAGGCCGAGGCGCGCGGCATTCACATGCGCCGACACGGCGATGCCCGGCTTGACATGAAAGATCATTTCTTCGGACATGGTCGCTCCCGCCCGGCCGGGTTCGACCCGGTTCCGCATGGACCGCATGGTCGGCCCGAGCGGGCCTGCGGGTCAACCAGGATGCCCGGCGACGCTCACGGACCGGTGCGCAGGTCCACCACGACGAGGCGGCGCTGAACGGAGGGCCCGTCCTGAACAGCGGCCGCAGCCGCCACCGAGGCGGCGGATCCGCTGTGGGGCCGACCGACGACGACGATCGATATTCCGGACAGAAGCGACGCGGCGACGATCGCCTCGATCAGACGCCGCAGTCTCAGTCGTGGCCTCGGCCCGTCCATCATCCACCCGATCCCGCCTGCCGGCATATAATCGGTTGATGACAGCAAATCAACCAAACCACATCAGACAAACGTTGTTTGTGCTGTGCAGCAATTGACGGCGTTCCGCGTTAAACGCTGGTCCCGGTGCCTGCCATGATCCACTGGCCTCCACCGCTTATTGTGCAGCGAGTGTGCCGGAAGCGTCCCGGCCGAGGCATGCGACGGCATCGCGTCATCTTCGGGATCATCCCGACAGCGTGCCTGCAGCGGCTTCAGAAACCGGACGCTCACAAAATGCGGGCTCGTCGCCGCTGGTCCTGCTGAACCAACGGGTGACAACCAAGTTACTGTGGCGTGACAAATATCAGGTCCGGAGACATTGCCGGACGATCCCAACGATGGGACCATGTCACGTGGGCGATACGCCCGACCGGAACCGAATCCCGCCCAAGACGGGAACGATGCACATCAGCCGTCACGACAACGGCAGGGGAACAGAAACAGTGCCAAACGATTTCACCATGGAAGATCTGTCCGACATCAGGGATGCGGTTCCGCATCTCGACCTGGTCGCCATCCGGGCGCTTCGCCGGGCCGGCTTCGACATCGTGCGCAGTGAAGCCAGCGCGCCGGTGCTGCCGAACCGGACTTTTTGGAACAACATTCCGCATCCGATGGTCAGCTCCATCCTGCGTCCGGAACACCTCGCCGCCGATTAGAGTCCGTCCGTGCCGACACGCCTGGCGGCTGTCCGCCGCAGCGTGTCGGACGATGACTTGCCGCCATCGCATCTGTCCAAATCGACCGGTTCCGGCCGCCACTTGGCCCTAGGGCGGCCTTCGAATGAAGGCCAGCCTCGCCGCCGGACCGGCCCGCGCCTGACGGACCGTGACGCTGCAGCTCAGCTCCGTCGCAGCAGCACCGCGGGACTAGCCGCAAGCCCCTGCCGCGTGGCCAGGAAACCGGCTGTCAGCATCAGCAGGATGGCAGCACCCAGTACCATGGCGACCGTCCAGGGCAGGAACGCCCACGGCGCCTGCAGCACCCAGCGCATCAGCAGCCAGCTCAGGCCCGCACCGATCAGCGCCGCGCACAGCCCTGCCGCGGCACCCAGCACGGCGAACTCCACCAGCCAGGCCGCCCGCAGCTGGGCGCCCGTTGCTCCCAGAACGCGCAGCACCGCCGCCTCGGCGACGCGCTGGCGCTGCGTCGAGGCCAGGGTCGCCGCCAGCACCAGGGCGCCCGACAGCAGCGCCACGCTGCCGATCGCCGCCAGTGCCCAGGCCAGCCGCCCCACCAGGCTGCCGATCTGGGCGAGCACGTCGGCCACCCGGATGCCGGTCACGTTGGGCAGGGCGTCGGTCACCGCGGTCAGGATGGCCGCGTCGTCCGAGGCACGGCCGCTCGAGGCGACGGTGGCGACCACCGTGTGCGGCGCCCCCGACAGCAGTCCCGGCGAGGCGATGAAGGCGAAGTTGAGCTGCAGCGAACGCCAGGCGATCTCGCGCAGGCTCGCCACCCTGAGGTCGATGTCGCGGCCCAGCACGTTGAGCCGCACCACCGAGCCGACATGGATGCCCCAGCCGGCCGCGAGCCCGGCATCGAACGACAGCAGCGGCGGCCCGGCGTAGTCCGGCCTCCACCACTGCCCGGCCACCACATGCGTGTCCGGCGGCGCGGCGCCTGCGATGGTCAGGCCATGGTCGCCGCGCAGCGCCCAGCGCGTGCCCGGCGTGGCCTTCACCTGCTCGGCCGGCACTCCGTCCACGGCCACCACCCGCGTGCGCAGGCTCGGCAGCGACCGGATCTCGCCAACCGCGGGCATCCGCCGCAGCAGTGTCTCGAAACGCTGCGTCTCATCGGGCTGCAGGTCGATGAAGTAGAAGGACGGCGCGTGCTTCGGCAGCTGGTCGAGCAGCGCCGCGCGCAGATCGCCCTGCGTCAGCGCCACCGTCGCGAGCACGGTCAGGCCGGCACCCAGCGCCAGCAGCAGCCGCGTCGCCGGCGCCGCCGGCCGCCCCAGCGCCGCCAGCCCGAGCCGCACCGCAATCCGGGACATGCCGGGCCCGGCAGCCGGCCGCGGCAGCAGCCGGGCGGCCAGGGTCAGGCCGCGCCCGGCGACGCGGAAGGCGATCAGCACGAGGGCGGCGACGGCGCAGAAGCCGAGGGCGAGCCGCGAATCCGGCGCCGTCAGCACGGCAAGCAGCACCAGCAGCGCGGTCAGCCCGGCAAGTGCTGCCCCGGTGACGAGCCGGCGCCGGCGGTCGGGCCCCGCCACGCCGGCCGGGCCACGGAACAGCACCGCCGGCGGCACCGAGACCGCCCGCATCATCGGCGACAGGGTGAACAGCGTCGCGACCACGATCCCGAACGCCGAGGCCAGCCCCACCGGCGCCCATTGCAGCCCGCCATGCGGCGCCACCGGCAGCAGCCCGCCCAGCAGCCTGACCGCCAGCGGCGGCAGCGCCAGCCCGACCACGACCCCGGCCAGGATCCCGACCGCGCACAGCCCCGCCACCTGCAGTCCGAACACGGTAGCCGCCAGCAGCGGCGGCGCGCCCAGCGAGCGCAGCACCGCGATCGTGCCCGTGCGCGAGTCGAGCCAGCTGGACACCCCGGCCGCGACGCCCATGCCGCCCAGCAGCAGGGCCGCCAGCGCGATCAGCGTCATGAACAGCGCCACCTGGTCGACCACGCGCGACAGGGCGGGTGCGGCATCGTCGATGTCGCGGATGTGCCAGTCCTGTCCGGCAAAGGCATCGGAAACAGCGCGCGCCAGCACACGCGACCGCGCCAGCCGCGCCGCGGTCGTCTCGTGCCGCGGCCCGTCCGGCAGCGTCACGCGCAGCGCGCTGGTGAGCAGCGTCCCCGGCCGCAGCAGACCGGCCGCGGCCAGCGCGGACCGGGCGATCATCACCGACGGCGCCAGCGACGCCTGACCGGCCGCGTCAGGCACCTTGTCGAGCGGCGGGGCCAGGCGGAAGCTTTCGTCGCCGATCCTGATCACCGCGCCCGGCGCCACCCCCAGCCGGTCTCCGACCAGCGCATCGGCCGCCAGTCCCGGCAGCCCGTCGCTGCCGCGAAGCGCGCGGGCGAACGGCATCCCGCCCACGACCGTCGCCTGCCCCACCAGCGGATAGGCGGCATCGACGGCCGACAGCTCGACCAGCATCCGCCGCCCGTTCGGCGCGTAGGCCATCGAGCGCATCCGCACCAGCCCGGAGGTGCGCGCGCCCCGGCTCGCCAGGAAGGCCGGCAGCGCGTCCGGCAGCAGCTCCTGGCTCTCGATCGCCAGGTCGCCGCCCAGGATCGCGCGCCGCTGCTCCGCCACCCCCTGCTGGATCGCGTCGCGCAGGCCGCCGATGGTGCCGATCGCGGCCACGCCCAGCGCCAGACACAGCAGCACGATCCCCATGCCGCGCAGCAGCCCGCTGCCGCCGCGCCAGTCGCGCAGCGCCAGCCGGAGCGCCAGGCGCGCGCCCGCCGGTCCCGCCCTGGTCACGCGGCGATCCCGCCGATCGCGTGCAGGCAGCCCTCGGCAACGGCGAGCCGCCGGTCGCAGCGCGCCGCCAGGGTCGGATCATGGGTGATCAGCAGCAGTCCGGTGCCATGCAGGCGCTGCAGCTCGAACAAGAGGTCCTGCACGCTTTCGCCGGTGCGCACGTCGAGATTGCCGGTCGGCTCGTCCGCCAGCAGCAGCGCCGGACGCGGGGCGAACGCACGGGCCAGCGCCACGCGCTGCTGCTCGCCGCCCGAAAGCTGGCCCGGCAGATGCCCCAGCCGGTGGCCGAGCTCGACCTGACGCAGCGCCGCCTCGGCGACGGCGAACGCGTCGGCGCGCCCGGCGAGCTCCAGCGGCACCGCGACATTTTCCAGCGCGCTCATGGTGGGG
This sequence comes from uncultured Acetobacteraceae bacterium, assembly GCA_964248625.1. Classification (GTDB taxonomy): domain Bacteria; phylum Pseudomonadota; class Alphaproteobacteria; order Acetobacterales; family Acetobacteraceae; genus Lichenicola. The sequence continues at coordinate 34,029 of CAXTZG010000010.1, forward strand.
ATCAGGTGGAAGGACTGGAACACGATGCCGATGCGCCGGCCCCGGAAGCGGGCGCGCGCATCCTCGTCCAGCGACGCCAGATCGACGTTGTCGATCAGCACCTGTCCGCGCGTCGGCCGCTCCAGCCCGGCCAGCAGCATCAGCAGGCTGGTCTTGCCGGAGCCGGACGGACCGACCACGCCCACGGACTCGCCTGCCGTCACGCTCAGCGACATGCCGCGCACGATATCCAGCGTCGCGCCGGGGGCATCGTCGTCGGATCGGCGGGCCGGACGTCCCGGGCGGCGCAACGTCTGCCGCCAGTCCGCGTTGTTCGCGTCCGGACGGCTCGCCACTGTCAGCCACAGGTCGCGCGCCTCGACGAGAACCGGTTGATCGCGCGAAGGTATGTATCCATCCATGAGGGTTCCATATGGCCGCGCGCCGCGTCACACCAAGGGACGCCGGTGGGTCCTGCGACGGGGTGCGGCACTTCTGGGCGGCCTGATGCTGGCCCTGCCGCTCCGCGCGCCGGATGCCGCCACCGCCGCAACGCCGCGCCCGCCGATCCGCATCCTGGCGCTGGGCGACTCGCTGACCGCCGGCTACGGGCTGGCGCACGCGCAGGGCTTCGTGGCCCGGCTGCAGGCGGCCCTCGATGCGGCCGGGGCGCACGCGACCGTGCTGGATGCCGGCGTCTCGGGCGACACCAGCGCCGGCGGCCTGGCGCGGCTGGACTGGACGCTCGGCGACAATCCCGACGCCGCCATCGTCGAGCTCGGCGCCAATGACGGGCTGCGCGGTCTCGATCCGACGCAGATGCAGCAGAATCTCACCGCCATCCTCGACCGGCTCGGCGCCCGGCACATCCCGGTGCTGCTGAGCGGCATGTATGCGCCGCCGAACCTGGGTGCCGCCTACGGCGCCGCGTTCCGCGGCGTGTTCGACCGGCTCTCGCGCCGCCCGGGGCTGCTCTATGATCCGTTCTTCCTGCAGGGCGTCGCCGGCGACCACGCGCTCAACCAGCCCGACGGCCTGCATCCGCTGCCGGCCGGCGTCGACATCATCGTGCGCCGGATCACGCCGCTGGTGCTGCAGCTCGTGGCCCGGGCCCGCGCCGCGCAGCCGCCCGGCCAGGACGACGCGCCGACGACCGTCCCGGGCGGCCCGGCACGGCCATGACCCGGCACGAGCACCCGGACGGCTGGACCGAAGCGCGGGCGCGGCCGGTGCTGCGTGCCGCCGTCGACGCCGCTGTCGCCTCGGCCGGCCCGTCGGATCGCCGTCATCGAGGCACGTCAACGACTCTCGTGCCATTCTGGTCGCGCAAGGCGCGACCCGCATCGGTGTCCGACGCCGCAGGAGAACCGGCATGACCATCCTGGCCCCGCCTTTCACCGACAACAGCGCCGCCGCCAAGGTGCGCGCGGCCGAAGATGGCTGGAACAGCCGCGATCCGGAGCGCGTGTCGCTCGCCTACACGCCCGACAGCCGCTGGCGGAACCGCGCCGAGTTCGTCACCGGACGTGCCGAGATCGTCGGCTTCCTTGGCCGGAAGTGGCGGCGGGAGCTCGACTACAGGCTGATCAAGGAGCTGTGGGCATACGGACCCGACCGCATCGCCGTACGATTTGCCTACGAATGGCACGACGACAGCGGCAACTGGTTCCGCTCGTACGGCAACGAGAACTGGGCGTTCGACGGAGGGGGGCTGATGCAGACGCGGTTCGCCAGCATCAACGACCTGCCGATCGCCGAAGCCGACCGCCTGTATCGCTGGCCGCTCGGACGCCGACCGGACGATCATCCCGGCCTGTCCGCGCTGGGCCTGTAGTTCCGGCGAACCCTTCGACGCCGCAGGCGTGCCGCACCCCCGGACGGATCTGCTGCCGGTTCAGGCAGGGCCTGCCATCGCTCCGGTCCAGAACGACGCCTCGAGCCGCACGGTGGTGCGGAAGTCGCGCAACAGGACCGCGAACCGGGCGTCGCCGCCCCTGGCTTCGGCCATCGCGTTCAGCCGTGCGATGCCGGCCTCCGCCAGGCCCAGATAGGTGTCGCCGGAATACATCTCGATCCAGGACAGGTATGGGTTGCCGTCGCGCCGGGTCGCCGGGTCGGCGGCGAGCCGCAGCCCGACCTCGGCATAGCCGCCGAGGCAGGCGGCCAGCACCGCCAGCAGATCGAGCAGGTCGCCCGCCTGCGCCCGGTCGATCATGAAGCCGGTATAGGCGAGCAGCTCGATCGATGCGGGCTCGGCCTGCAGCGCCGTCTCGTCCAGGCCCCAGCCGCGGCAATAGGACAGGTGCATCGACAGCTCGGTATTCAGCAGTCCCGAGACCGTCGTGGCGGCGGCGCGCATGTCGTCCACGCTGTCGCTCTTGTAGATCGCCAGCGCGCAGACCCGGGCATATTGCAGCAGGTAGAGATAGTCCTGCACCAGGAAGCGCCTGAAATGCGCAGGCTCCAGCGTGCCGTCGGCGAGTCCCTGCACGAAGGGATGCGCGACATAGGCTTCCCATTCCGCAGCCGCACCCTGTCGCAGCCGCCCGAACAGTCCCTGCGTCAGGCTGGGAAACCGGGTGTCGATGTCGCTGTCCATGGCTGAAGTCGCCTTTTTGCATCGCGGTGCGGTGTTGCAGGTCGGCGACCCGGCAACCGGCAGGCTTGCGGCCGGGAATGCCCCGGCCCGCGATGTGGACTACCCTGCCCCGATGAGCACCGCCACCCTGGAGACCGGTCCCGCACCCGCCGGCGCCGCTGCCGTACCCGGCCTGCGCATCGAGCGGCTGACGCTGCGCTACGGCCGGCACACGGTGTTTCGCGACCTCGAGCTGAGCGTCGAAGGCGGCAGCTTCGTGGTGCTGCTCGGCGCCAGCGGCGTCGGCAAGAGCAGCCTGCTGAAGATCGTCGCCGGCCTCGACGCGCCGAGCTCCGGTCGGGTCGTGGCCACCGACGGCCGGCCGCTCGCCGGACGGATCGCGTATATGGGCCAGCAGGACCTGCTCTATCCCTGGCTGACCGCGATCGAGAACGTCATGCTGGGCGCCCGGCTGCGCGGCGAGGTCCGGGATCGCGACCGGGCGCTGCATCTGCTCGAACGCGTCGGGCTGCGGGATCGCGCCGGCGCCCTGCCGGCACAGCTCTCGGGCGGCATGCGCCAGCGCGCGGCGATCGCCCGCACGCTCTACGAGGACCGTCCCTTCGTGCTGATGGACGAGCCGTTCTCGGCGCTCGACACCATCACCCGCGCGCGGGTGCAGGAGCTCGCCGCCGAGCTGCTGGTCACCCGCACCGTGCTGATGATCACCCATGATCCGCTCGAGGCCTGCCGGCTCGGGCAGCACCTCCTCGTGCTGTCGGGCGAGCCTGCTGCGCTGGGAGCGCCGATCCCGGTTCCCGGCACCGCGCCGCGTCCGCTCGACGATCCGGAGCTGCTGCGCACGCAGGGGCAGCTGATGCGCATGCTGACCGGGCCGGACCGGTGATGGACCGCCTCGCCCGGTCCGCGCGGCCGCTGGTCACGCTGGCGGGGCTGGTCCTGGTCTGGTGGTCGATCAGCCACGGGGCCGCCATTCCGGCCTACCTGCTGCCGGACCCGCTCTCGGTGGCGACGGCGCTGTGGCACCAGCGCAGCCTGCTGCTGTGGAGCACGCTCATCACCTTCACCGAGACGACGCTGGGTCTTGCGATCGGCACGCTGCTGGGGGCGGTCTGCGCGCTGGCGATGGTGTTCTCGGCCTCGCTGCAGCGCTGGCTGATGCCGCTGCTGCTGCTGAGCCAGGCGGTGCCGGTGTTCGCGCTGGCGCCGCTGCTGGTGCTGTGGTTCGGCTTCGGCATGAGCTCGAAGGTGGTGATGGCGGTGCTGGTGATCTTCTTTCCCGTCACCGCCGCTTTCGCCGACGGGCTGCGTCGCACCGACCTCGGCTGGCTCGACCTCGCACGGACGATGGATGCAGGCCCGCTCTCGATGCTTCGCCACGTCCGGTTGCCGGCGGCGTTGCCGTCATTCGCGTCCGGCCTGCGCGTGGCGACCGCGATCGCGCCGATCGGGGCTGTCGTCGGCGAATGGGTCGGCGCCTCGTCCGGGCTTGGCTACGTCATGCTGAACGCCAACGCACGCATCCAGACCGACGTCATGTTCGCGGCCCTGTTCGTGCTCGCCGTGATGACGATCCTGCTCTGGACCGTCGTCGACCGGGTCCTGCGACGGGTGCTCTACTGGGCGCCGGACACGACGTCATGAACCAGCGGCTCGAAGCCTGGTGGTGATGCCGCGAGTTCCAATCAGGTCGCGTCGACGAAGAACCGTCATGAAATACGGCGATCAACAGGAAAACGACCAGTTATCTACACAGGCGCACCCTCACGGCGCCGCCTCCAGATTTTGGCGCAGCAGTTTACTGTGCAGGGACGAAACGATCCGCGACTTGTTCCGTCAGTTCGGGCATAGGAAGGGCGGATGCGGGATCAGATCAATGCCCAGCAAGACAGATGTCCATGCCGTGATGCAACCTGCCAGGATTGATCCCGCAGCACTGATCGCTGTGGCTGACGCTGCCCTGCGGAACCGGGATTATGCGGCGGCCGTTGATGCCCTGAAAGCGGTCGTGCCGATCAGACCCAATGATATCCGGCTGCTCCTGAATCTAGGCGGCGCCTTGAAGGAGCTGGGACGCTTCGACGAGGCCCTGCCCATCCTGGAGCAAGCGGCCGCTCTCGATCCGCAGCGTCATGGAGTGTGGTCCAATCTCGGGGCTGTCAGCCTTGAACTGCAGCGCTACGACGATGCCATCGCCGCCTTCTCCAACGCCATCCGCCTGAAGGCGGATCACGGGCCAGCACTGTCCGGTCTGGGCGTTGCCGTTCGGCGTCGCGGGCTGCCGCGGGAGTCGCTCGCGTTCTTCGACATGGCCGTGTCCTTGTCGCCTGGCGACCCGGATATCCGGACCTGGCGCGCCATGGCCTACCTGGCCGCCGGCGACTACCTGCGCGGCTTTGCGGAGTACGAATGGCGGCTGCACGCGAGCAACATGCTTCCCGCCATTCTCAACACGCCTCGCTGGAAAGGCGAACCGCTGGCAGGCCGTACCCTGCTGGTGCACGGGGAGGCCGGCCTGGGGGACTGCGTGCAGTTCTGCCGCTACATCCCGATGCTGCGGGAGATGGATTGCCGCGTCGTGGTGCAGATGCCCAAGCCGCTGGTCAGGCTGCTGTCATGCCTGCCGGGTGTCGAGACCATCGTATCGAGCGAGGAGCCGGTTCCGGCGCACGACCTCGCCTGCTCGGTGATGAGCCTGCCCTACGCCTTGCGAACGACCATCGATAGCATCCCTTTCGCCGGCGGATACCTGCAGGCAGATGCGGCCCTATGTCGGGACTGGCACGGGCTGGTCGAGGCGGACGTGGCGTCATGGCGGACACGCACCGGGTCGAGCCGTCGTGCTCCCGTCAAGGTCGGCCTGGTCTGGTCCGGCGGCAAGCGGCCCTGGCACCTCGAGAACACGCTGATCGATCGCCGCCGCTCGATGGGCCTCGCCAGCTTCGCGCCCCTCGCCTCGGCGGCGCCGGCTGTCCTGTTCTACAGCCTCCAGATCGGCGCGCCGCATGCCACGGTCACACACCCGCCGCCTGGCCTTCATGTCGTCGATCACACCGCGCGGATCGCAGACTTTGCCGACACGGCTGGTCTCGTATCGTTGCTGGACCTCGTGATCGCCGTCGACACCTCGACAGCCCATGTGGCTGCGGCGCTGGGGTGTCCGGTCTGGCTGCTGTCACGCTACGACCAGTGCTGGCGATGGCTGCCCGGCCGGACGGACAGTCCGTGGTATCGCACCATGCGGATCTATACCCAGCCGGCTCCGTTTGTCTGGGACGCTCCCATCAGGAAGCTCGCCTCCGACCTCGTCGACCTAACGGGTGTTCCGCCGTAGCTGCGTCTTGCCGATGGTTGTGAGCACCGGGGTACGTGGAACATCATCCACGGTCCGGTTCACGGGCCTGACCGAACCCGGCATTTGGCAGGCGTGACGTCGCGGCTGCCGAACAGCGCCGTCAGCCGGACTGCTTGATCCACCACTTGACCGGCTGGGGTTCGGCCGCAGCACGCCGGACCCTGCTGGAACCGACCTCGCCCTCGATCGGTTCGCTGTCGCCCGGCGCGCGTCGCCTGCGGCTGCGTGCGACTTCATCGGGAATCGGCGCCGGCGTCGCCGCGTCGGCCAGGGCGACGGTCTGCGCGCGGGCTTCTTCGAGAGCGAGCTCGACATGTCCCAGACGCGTCTGACAACTGCGCAGGCTCGCCTGCGCATCGCGCAAGGCGAGCTCGACGTCGGCGCGCGCCTGGCGTTCCTGCGCCAGTTCCGCGCGCAGTCCGTCGACGCAGCTTGTATCCACCGCAACAGGACGGGTGCGCTCCGCATATTCGACTGCGACCTCGCCGTCCTGGACGAAGCGACGACGCGCTGCGGGGGACGTCGACAGCGACGCCGGCCGTCTTCCTGAAAACTGCTGGCTTTTATTCGAACCGGCGCCGAGTCGGAGCAGGGCCTGACGTACCGCGTCGTCGGACGGCGGAAAAACGGAGTCTTGCGGCAAGATGTCTTCTTTCAGCATCTACTTGATGGCAGGACCGCGTGGTCATCGCCAACATTGGAAAAGGATCATTTTCGATCCACGTCGATGTGACGCAACGGAGACACGCTAATGGCCAAAGCGGCCGAGCGACCGCCCGTGTAATGTCGCTAATATAGGGTAGTCCCTGCGCTTGGCAATAGAGACATCGATGCCGCAGCAATAGAACGCCCTGTTCACTTCGGGTAGTCGGTCGTCGCGGATGTCGGCGAGAAAGCAGAGCAACAGACGGCTCACCGGGCCTGGTCGCAATGACTGCCGCAGTGATGCAGACAGGCGGTCAGTATCGACCGCGATCTGGCAGTTGCGGCGCCCGTGACGATCTGATGTCGGAAACATGATCCTGCATCGCCAAGAGCAAGTTTCTCTTCTGCCAGTCATGCAGCGCCGACGGAGAGATCAAGCCGTGCCGTCATGCACGTCCGATAGGAACGGCGCACCGGTGCGATCCAATATTCGCCTGCCGCGTTGCAGCCTCCCGAAATGCATCCTGTGAACGCGAACGTTGCCATATCGTTTCATGCACGGTCAGGGTGATGATGCTGCCGTCGGACAGGCTTCGAACCGTGCGCGTCAGGCCGGACGCGGAGTGCCGGCCCCCACCACTGCCAGACGATGGCGCATCAGCAGCGCGATGCCGAGGCTCACGCCATAGCCCCAGAGCAGCCAGGCCGCACCGAGCCGGCATGTCTGCTCGCTGTCGGCATACAGCAGATGCGCCCAGCGCAGCGCCACCGCATCGATCAGTGTCGCGACCGCAACGACAACGGCCGTGCCCGGCACCAGCTGCTCGGCCGACAGGGACGCCGCGCGCCGACCAAGATGCACGCACAGCCAGCAGACCGGAATGCTGAACAGGAAACCTAGGTCGCCCTGCAGCGGGTCGACGAGTGCCGACGGAAACCATCGGATCCAGGCGGTCGCGGCGATCCAGAACAGCGCTGCGATCCCGGACAGGATGAGGACTTGTCGTGCACCGAGCATCCGATCATCTCCACCTTGGTGTAACGTGCGTTACATAGCAGGGGCATGTAACGGGTGCTACAGGCTTGTGATGATCGCGCGACCTAAATCGGAAGAGCGGACCCGGCGGCGCGACGCGCTGGCCGACGAGATCGCCTCGCTCGTGCTGCGCGAAGGGCTCGGGCAGCTCGGCCTGCGCGGCCTGGCCGCCCGGCTCTCCACCAGCGGGCGGATGCTGCTGTATTATTTTGCCACCAAGGACGCGCTGGTGGTGGCGGTGCTCGCCCGGATCTCCGGCCGCCTGGGCGCGATCATGGCCGCCCACTCGACCGGCCCGCCCGTCACCGCCGGCGCCTTCCTGGCCCGGGTGCTGACGCTGTCCCGCGAACCGGAGATCGCGCCGTTCATGCGGGTCTGGACCGAGGTGGTGGCGCGCGGCGCGCGCGGCGAGGAACCCTACGTCAAGGTCGCGGCCGAGACCGTCGGCGACTGGCTGGAGTGGATCGACAGCCGCCTGCTGCCCGAGGCCCGGGCGCACGGCGTGGCGGCGGCGATCCTGTCGATCGTCGAGGGGGCCACGCTGCTGGAGATGGCGCGGCCGGGAACCACCCTGGCGGCGCGGGCGCTGCTTCCGGGACTGCTGGACGGAACCGGTTGAGCCGTCCAGGCTGTGTCGTCCACCCTTTGTTCCGCGACAGAATGCCGAGGTAGCCATGACCGAGACGATCCATCCGTCCGCCCCGCCCACCCCCAGGCACGGGTTTCGCACCCTCGTCGGCAGCTGCCGCACGCTTCCGGCCGACAGTCGCGAGGTCGGCGCCGTTCCCGAAGATCATGTCGTGGAGGCCAGCATCTACCTGAAGCCGCGCGACGAGTCGGGGTTCACCGCGTCGTTCGGCAGCATCACCGACACCGACCTGCGCCGAAGCCAGCTGGCCGACGCCCGCACCGCGCTATACCGGGAGGATCTGCGGCAGATCTCGGACTACGTCACCTCGCAGGCGCTGACGGTGATGCAGGTGGCTCCGGCGCGCCGGCTGATCCGGGTCGGCGGATCGCCGTCCGCCATCGAGGCGGCGTTCGGCACCAGGCTGGCGCTGTATCACGACGGCGGCAGCCAGTTCCGCGGCCATCAGGGCGACATCCAGTTGCCCGAGCATCTGCACGGGCTGGTGGAATCCGTGCTCGGGCTCGACAGCCGGGCGATCGCGCATACCCACATCGTGCGGCCGCACAAGGCGCAGCCTTCCGGGCTCGAGCCCAACAAGATCGGGCCGCTCTACGACTTCCCCACCGGCGTCGACGGCACCGGCGTCACCATCGCGCTGATCGAGCTCGGCGGCGGCTTCTCGGTGTCCGACAACAAGACGGCGTTCAAGGCGATGGGGGTGAAGCTGCCCCGCGTGATCGCGGTGTCGGTGGACGGCGCCACCAACACCACCGGCTCGGACGCGGACGGCGAGGTCGCGCTCGACATCCAGGTCGCCGGCGGACTGGCGCCGGGTGCCGAGATCGCGGTGTATTTCGCGCCGAACACCGATGCGGGCTTCTCCGACGCGATCAGCCAGGCGGTGCACGACACCACCAACAAGCCGTCTGTGATCTCGATCTCCTGGGGCGGCCCGGAAAGCAGCTGGACCGCGTCGTCGATCACGACAATGAACGGGGTGCTGCAGGATGCGGTCCAGCTCGGCATCTCGGTCTATGTCGCGGCCGGCGACAGCTTCGCCACCGACGGCGTCGATGACGGCCAGGCGCATGTCGATTTCCCCGGCTCCTCGCCGTTTGCCACCTCCTGCGGCGGCACCCACATCGCCGTTGCCGGCAGCGCCATCAGCGCCGAGGTGGTGTGGAACGACAGCGGCACCGGCGGCGGCGGCACCGGCGGCGGCATCAGCGACCTGTTCGACATCCCCGCCTTCCAGAGCACGGTGACGCTGCCGGCAAGCGTGAATGGCGGCCGCAAGGGACGCGGCGTGCCGGACGTGGCGGGCGATGCGTCGCCCGCGAGCGGCTACCTGATCGTCGTGGGCGGCAAGAAGGAGGTGGTGGGCGGCACCAGCGCCGTGGCCCCACTCTGGGCCGGGCTGACCGCGCTGATCAACCAGAAGGCGACCACGCCCGTCGGCTTCCCGCCAGACTTCCTGTATTCCAAGGCGGCATTGGCCGAGAAGCTGACGGTGCAGATCACCAGCGGCAACAACAAGCCGGCGGGCTCGCAGCTCGGCTACAACGCCGGACCGACCTGGAACGCCTGCACCGGGCTGGGCCGACCGGACGGCAAGGCGCTGTTCGCGGCCCTGACCAAACGAGGTACGGCCAGCGCCTGACGCAAGGGGCAGTCCGGCGGCGGGGGCGGCGTCGCATCCCGCCGGCCGGATCAGGCGCCCGCGTCGATCGCCTGCAGGATGGCGATGGTCTCGACGCAGGCGGCGGCGGCTTCCCGGCCCTTGTTGTGGGGGTCGTCGCGCGAGCGGGACACGGCCTGCTCGTCGGTGTAGGTGGTGAGCACGCCGAACGCGATCGGAACCCCGGTCGCCAGGGCGGCCTGCATCAGGCCGGTCGCAGTGCCCAGGCTGATGAACTCGAAATGCGCCGTGTCGCCCTTGACGACGCAGCCGAGGCAGATCACCCCGTCGTAGCGCCCGCTGCGGGCCAGCGCCTGCGCGATCAGCGGCAGCTCGTAGGCGCCGGGGGCTGCGATCACGTCGTCCTCGCGCACGTCGATCCCCCGCTCGAACAGCCACGCAATGGCGCCGTCGCGCAAACCCCCGGTGACATCCTCGTTGTAGCGGCTGACCACCAGCGCCAGGCGCGGCGGCGTCGCGAACTGCAGCGACGGCGCTGCGGACGGGGCGTTGATACTCATGGTCCCTATTCCGCCGCCCGCGAGGCCGTTTCCGGGTCGACCAGGGTATGGCCCATCTTCTCGCGCTTGGTACGCAGGTAGGCGCCGTTATAGGCGGTATGCGGCATCTCCAGCGCCACGCGGGCGGCGACGGTGAAGCCGCGACCCTCGAGTGCCGCGATCTTGGCCGGGTTGTTGGTCAGCAGATCCAGCGTTCCGAGCCCGAGCTGGCGCAGGATCGCGGCCGCGACCGACCAGTCGCGGGCATCGGCCGCGAAGCCCAGCCGATGGTTGGCCTCCACCGTGTCCAGCCCCTCATCCTGCAGCGCATAGGCGCGGATCTTGTTGGCCAGCCCGATGCCCCTGCCCTCCTGGCCGCGCAGATAGACCAGCACGCCGGACTCGGCTGCGGCGATCCGGCCGAGGGCCGCCTGCAGCTGGCTGCCGCAGTCGCAGCGCAGCGAGCCGAACACGTCGCCGGTCACGCACTCCGAATGCAGCCGCACCAGCGGCGGCCGGTCGGCGGGTGCCGCCGCCGGATCGCCCTTCACCAGGGCTAGGTGCTCGCCCCCGGCCGCGTCGCGGAAGGCGTGCATCTCGAACACCGTGTCGGCGAGCGCTACCGGCAGGCGCGTGACCGCGACATGCTCGACGGTGGCTGCCGCCTGCGTGTCCGCCTGCTGCCTCTCGACCATCGTGGCCACGAGCTCGGCGATGGTGACGATCGGCATGTCGTGCGCGGCTGCGAAGCGGCGGAGTTCGGGCATGCGCGCCATGCTGCCGTCGGCGCTCATCACCTCGCAGATCACCGCGGCCGGGACCATCCCACCCAGCCGGAGCAGCTCGATCGAGCCCTCGGTGTGGCCGGCGCGGGCCAGCACGCCGCCATCGACGGCGCGCAGCGGAAACACATGGCCGGGCGAGACCAGGTCCTGCGGACCGGCACCGGGGGCGATCGCCGCCTGGATCGTGCGGGCCCGGTCATGCGCTGAGATGCCGGTGCTGACGCCGTCGCGCGCCTCGATCGAAACGGTGAAGGCGGTGCCGCGCGGCGCCTGGTTGTCGGCGACCATCATCGGCAGGCCGAGCCGGTCGACCTGGGCCGCCTCGAGCGACAGGCAGACCAGGCCACGCCCATGGGTGATCATGAAGTTGATCGTCTCGGGCGTCGCGAACTCGGCTGCGAGCACCAGGTCGCCCTCGTTCTCGCGGTCCTCGTCATCGGTCATGACGACCATGCGCCCGGCGCGGAGCGCGTCGACCGCGGCCTGGATGGCGGCGGGAAGTGCTGGCTGGGTCATGACGGGTTCCTGCAGAACTGCTCGACGTACTTGGCGATCATGTCGACCTCGACATTGACCGGATCGCCGGGCACGAGACGGCCCAGCGTGGTGTGGTCCCAGGTATGGGGGATGATCATCACGGCGGCGGAAAAGCTGTCGCCGTCCGGCTCACCTGCCTCGTTCAGGGTCAGGCTGATGCCGTCCAGCGTGATCGAGCCCTTGGACACGCAGTAGCGGCGCAGCGCTGCCGGCATCGCGAAGCGCAGCGTCCACGCCTCGCCCACCGGCTCGATTGCCGCCAGCCGGCCCACCCCGTCGACATGCCCCTGCACCATGTGGCCGGACAGGCGCGTGGTCGGCGTCACCGCGCGCTCGAGGTTGACGTCCGAGCCTTCGCGCAGGCGGCCGAGCGCGGTGACGGACAGGGTCTCGGGGCTGACAAAGACCGAGGCGGCGCCCGTGTCGTCGAAGCGGGTCACGGTCAGGCAGACGCCGTTGACGGCGACGCTCTCGCCCAGCGCCAGATCCAGGAAGCCGGTCTCGAGATCGAGCCGGACATCCTTCTCCCCCGGCACCACGGCGCGAACGCGGCCGAGCCGCTCTATGATCCCCGAGAACATGGGCCCTCCTCAGTCTGTGTCGCGATGTCGCGCAGTTCCGGCAGCAGGCGCAGCGGCGACAGCGTGCCCGCCTGCCGCGCCAGCACGATGCCGAGCCGGTCGGGCGGCTCCGGGCCCGTCGCGGCGTCCGGATGGGTGATGGTCAGCCAGTCGTCCCACAGGCCGGCGTCGCGCAGGCTGCGCAGCACGCGCGGCCCGGCCTCGACCATCGCCCACAGCACGCCGGCCTCGGCCAGCAGCGGCAGCAGCCGGTCCGGCGAGGCCGCCATGCGCAGGTCGAGGCCGTTCTCGGCCGCCATGCGGGCATAGCCGTCCGGCAGGTGCTCCGCCCGGCCGAGCACGGCCAGCAGCCGGCGACGGTCGGGATGGTCGGGAAGATGGCGGACGGTGAAGCCGGGCCGGTCGGCGCGCAGCGTGCCGGTGCCGGTGACGATCGCATCGGTGCAGCGACGCAGCCGGTGCGCGAGACGCAGCGAGGCCGGCGTCGTGAAGGTCTTCGCCCCCGGCGGCGGGATCATGCCGCCGGCGGCATCCAGCGCCTGCTTGACGCTCACCCAGGGTCGCCCGCTGCCGGCCCAGCGACGGAACGGCACGATCAGCGCGTCGCACTCGCGCGACAGGGCGGCCGCTGCGGCGTCGGTCCTGCCGGCGAGCTGCTGCACCGTGCAGCCGGCCGCGCGCAGGCGCTCGACGCCGTGGCCGGAAACATGCGGGTTCGGATCGATGCTGCCGATCCAGACGCTGCGGATCGGGCTGGCCAGAATCGCCTCGGTGCAGGGACCGGTGCGGCCGCGATGATTGCAGGGTTCCAGCGTCACCAGCAGGGTCGCCGCGCGCCGGCTGAGCCCCGCCTCGTCGAGGCGTCGCAGCGCCAGCGCCTCGGCATGCGGCTGCCCGGCGCGCTGGTGGGCGGCCGTCATCAGCACGGCTCCGGAGGCATCCAGAATGGCGCAGCCCACCGGGGGATTGGGCGCGGTCGCGCCGATAAACTCCACCGCCGCATCGATCGCCGAACGGAACCCCGCGGCGACGCCTGCCGGCAGCTCGTCCGCGGACGCCCCGGCTTGATGCAGCGGATACCATGCCGCAGTCATGCTCAATCAAATCCCGTCCAAACGGACGCGACCCAGGGCGCGGCTCTCCCCACGGGCCACCCCGGTGCCGGGCTGGCCTGCGGATCACCGTTCTCTCTCATCCGGACTATACCGTCGGCTCCGGGATCACACCGGATCTGCTGACCCCGCCGCACGACACGGACGGGCGCTCGCGGGCTGATGCACGAGCCGGCATGCGCCAGCGCGAGCAAATACCGCCGGTGGGGAGTTGCACCCCGCCCCGAGAACGTCTCTGCGATCTATTAAGGACTGCCCGCCACCGACCGCAAGAGCGACGCGCTCAGGTCCGCCGTGCGCAGGCCTGCCGGACCGATGCCCGCCCGTCCCGCGGTGCGACGCCGGCGGCGCGTCATCGGGCGACCGGCATCGCAGCCAGCACCAGCCTGATGCGGTGGCCGGCCAGCAGGCGGGCCGGGTCGGGGCTGAGACCGTCGCGGATCAGTTCGGCCCGCACGAGGTCGGGATAGCGCGCGCAGCATCCCGGCGTCCGCAGCGGGCGCTCGATGGTGATCTCGACCAGATCGGCGCGGCCATAGGCCTGCACCGCCCGCTGCACGATCCAGAGCGCGCGCGCATCGAGCATGGCCGCGTCGTCGGCCTGCACCGCGAAGCTGATCCGGGTGACCGGCGGCGGCGCCGCGGTCAGGTCCTCGCCCGGCACCTTCGGCATCGGCGGCCGCGGGAAGCCCCATTCGAACAGCACCAGCCCGCCGGCGCCCTGCCGCGGCAGCCCGGCCGACCTGCTGGCCGAGTTGGCGACCGTGTCGCTGCCGGACGTCGTGTCGTTGAGCGGGTTGGGATAGGTATAGGCGCTGCCGAAGGCGGTGGTGTCGGCACCGGTGCCGGGGTCGTGCAGGCTGTTGTCCGGCTTTGGCAGGGTGGACGGATCTGGCAGCGGGGCGTTGCGCAGCCGCTGCGCCGGCGAGGCGGCCGTGGAGTCGTGGAAGTCGTAGCGGCCGCCCTGCGCCGGCACGGCGAGCGAGACCGCGCCGGCGGGGTCCTGGCCGTGCGCTGCGACAGACCACGGGACCGGCGCGAGCAGGCCGGTCGCAAGGGCCGCACGATACCGCAGCACCGTCGGAGCGGAGCGAGACGCCATGGCGAAGCTGTAGAAGCCGGGGCTCGCACCGGCAATCGCTGCCGTGTTTCGATGGGCAACCCCCGCCGGTCCGACGCTCAGTCCTCCCCGGCGACCAGGCCGCGATGCCGGAGCATCGGCTCGATGTCGGCGTCCCGGCCGTTGAAGGCGCGGAACATCGCGCCGTACTCGGCGGTGTGGCCGCGCGACAGGATGGTGTCGCGGAAATGCTGGCCGTTGGCGCGGGTCAGGCCGCCATGCGCGATGAACCAGGCGAACGCCGCGTCGTCGAGCATCTCGGTCCAGAGATAGGCATAGTAGCCGGCCGCATAGCCGTTCGACCAGATATGCTGGAAGTAGCTGGACCGGTAGCGCGGCGGCACGTCGTCGGTGTCCAGCCCGCTGCGGGCCAGCGCGTCCGCCTCGAACCGGTCGACATCCTGCCGGGCGGCGCTGGCCGGCAGCGAATGCCAGTCCATGTCCAGCTTCGAGGCGGCCAGGACCTCGCCGAGCGCGTAGCCCTGGTTGAACTTCGCGGCCTTCCTGATCTTGTCGACCAGCGGCTGCGGCATCGCGGCCCCGGTCTTGTAGTTGCGCGCATAGTGCGCAAACACCGTCGGATCGAGCGCCCAGTGCTCGTTGAACTGCGACGGGAACTCGACGAAGTCCCGCGCCACGTTGGTGCCGGCGAGCGTCGGGTAGGTCTCGGCCGCGAACAGCCCGTGCAGCCCGTGGCCGAACTCGTGGAACATCGTGGTGACGTCCTCGAAGCTGATCAGCGCCGGCTGGCCCGGCGACGGCTTGGGGAAGTTGGCCACGTTGTAGATGACGGGCCTGGTGTTCAGCAGCGTCGACTGCGTCACGAAGGTCGACATCCAGGCGCCGCCGCTCTTGTTGTCGCGCTTGAAGTAGTCGAAATACGCCAGCCCGAGCGGCGAGCCGTCGTGGTCGAACACCTCGTAGGTGCGGATGTCGGGCTGATAGACCGGGATGTCGGTCCGCTTCCTGAACGTGATGCCGTAGAGCTTGTTGGCGGCAAAGAACACGCCGTCCTGCAGCACGGTGTCGAGCTCGAAATACGGCTTCACCGCAGCCTCGTCGAGATCGAGGCGCGCGCGGCGCACCTGCTCGGCGTAATGCTCCCAGTCCCAGGGCTTCGGGCTGAAGTCCTGGCCGCTGCTCCGGATCGCCTGCGCGATGTCGGCGGCCTCGCGCCTCTGTTCCGCCGCCGTGGCCGGCACCAGCCTGGCCAGGAAGCGCTGCACCGCATCCGGCGTCCCAGCCATCTGGTCGAACAGCACATAGGCGGCGTAGTTCGGATAGCCGAGCAGGGCCGCCTTCTGCGCGCGCAGCTGCGCGATCGTGGCGATCGTGTCGCGGGTGTCGTTGGCGTCGTTCTTCTCGGTGCGGGTCCAGCTCTGCTCGAACAGCGCCTGGCGCGTCGCACGGTCCTCGAGAGGCTCCAGCACCGGCTGCTGCGTGGTGTTCTGCAGCGTCAGCACCCAGCTGCCGTCCAGGTGGCGATCCCGTGCCGCCCGCGTCGCGACCGCGAGCGCTGCCTCGTCCAGCCCGGCCAGCCTCGCCTTGTCCGGCACCACCAGCGCGCCGGCCTTGCCGGCGGCGAGCAGCTTCTGCTGGAACGCCGTCTCCAGGGTCGAGAGCTGCGTGTTCAGCGTGCGCAGCCTCACCTTGTCGGCGTCGGAAAGCTGCGCGCCGGCATGGATGAACTGCTGGTGGTAGACCTCCAGCAGCTGGCTCTGCTCGGGGTCCAGCGACGCGGTGCCGCGAGCCGCATAGATCGCCTGCACGCGCGCGAACAGCTTCGGGTTCAGGTAGATCGCATCCTGGTGCTGGGCGAGCCTCGGCGCCTCGGCCTTCTGCACCGCCTGCAGCGCGTCGTCGGTGTCGGCCTGCGCCACGCCGAAGAAGGCCTGGCTCACCCGGTCCAGCATGCGGCCGGACCGCTCCATCGCCACGATGGTGTTGTCGAAGGTGGGCGCGGCCGGGTTGTCGGCGATGCGCTCGATCTCGGCGATCTGCTCTTCCATCCCCTGCTCCAGCGCCGGCTGGTAGTCCCCGTCCCGGATGATGTCGAAGCGCGGCGCCTGGAACGGCAGCGTGCTGGCGACAGCGAACGGGCCATCCGCTGCAGCGGCGGGCAGGCTGCCGGCCGATGCCGCCCAGCCGGCGACGCAGCCCATGATCGTCGCGTGGCAAAGCCGGGTCCTGAGTGTCATGCACCGTCCTGAGCTGTCCCGGCCGGGGCGGCCGCGCGGTCGGGGCTATCGGTGGCGGCTCGCCGCACCCGGGTCAAGCCGCTCTCAGACGGTTCGCGGGCGTTTCGACCCGCCGCCGATCGAGGCGCCGGCATCGGCCGGCAGGCGCAGGTAGCCGACAACGGAGACCAGCGTGATCAGGGCGGTCGCGGCAAAGCAGCAGCGGAAGTCGTCCAGCCCGTAATGCCCGCTCGCATGCCCGTGCAGCGCCGAGACCAGGCGCAGCAGCAGGGCGGCGATGGCGACGCCCAGGGCCACGGTCATCGCCTGGGCGGCGCTGAACTGGGTGCTGGCCATGCCCTTCTGCGCGTCGGGGATGTCGGCATAGGCCAGCGTCGCCAGCGTGGTGAGCTGCATCGACCGGCCGACGCCGTAGCCGCCCAGCAGCAGCACCGTGAGCAGGAGCGGCGTGCCGGGCGAAAGCCAGCCGCAGGATGCGATGAAGCAGACGGTCAGCAGCGTGTTGACCACGGCGACGGGCCGGAAGCCCCAGCGCGTCAGGATCTGCGTGGTGAACAGCTTCATGCCGAGATTGCCGACCGCCGAGCCGAGCAGCAGCAGCCCCGAGCGGAACGGCGTCAGCCCGAAGCCCACCTGGAACAGCAGCGGCGCCATGTAGGGCACGGATTCGATGCCCATCCGGCTGAGCGAGCCCCAGCCCAGGGTGGTGGCGAACGAGCGGGCGCGGAAGGTGGCGAAATCCAGCAGCGGCGCCGCCACCCGCCGGAAATGGCGCAGGGTCAGCGCCCCGAACAGCCCCGCCACCAGGATCAGCCCCAGCGACACAAGCAGCCGCACGTCCGGGTGGCTCGCAAGTTCGGTGCCGAGCAGCAGCGTGGTCAGGGCGACGCCGCTGAGCACCAGCCCGACCCGGTCCAGCGCGCGCCGCTCGTCGGCGAACTGCTGCGGCACGTAGCGGATCGTGGCCAGCAGCACCGCAGCCCCGATCGGCAGGTTGATCAGGAAGATCCAGTGCCAGGAGGCGAAGGTGGTGATGAAGCCGCCCAGGGTCGGACCGAACACCGGTGCGGCGACCCCGGGCCAGGTGATGGTCGAGATCGCCTTGATCATCCGGGCGCGGTCGGTGTTGCGCACCACGATCATGCGCCCCACCGGCACCATCATCGCGCCGCCCAGCCCCTGCAGCACCCGCGACAGGGTGAAGGACACCAGGCCGGTGGCGGCGGCGCAGGACAGCGAGGCCAGCGTGAAGACGACGATCGCGCTGCCGAACACCGTGCGCGAGCCGAACCGGTCGGCGATCCAGCCGCTGACCGGGATGAACACGGCCAGCGTCAGCATGTAGGCGGTCATCCCCAGGCTGAGATCGTTCGGCCCGACACCGAACGACCGCGCCATCTGCGGCAGCGCGGTGGTGATGATCGTGGTGTCGAGATACTCCATGAAGAACGCGGCGGCGACGATGAAGGGCAGCAGTCCCGATCCGCGCGGCGACGATGGAGGGGATGTCGCGGCGGGCATGAGGCCTCGGGATCTGGTCGGAAGAGTGCTTATACAGCGGGAAGGGCCGAGGAAGGCCAGGGCGCTGCCCTGGACCCGCTCAAGGCGCGCCTTGAGAATCCGCTTTCTGGGTCGGGAAGGCGACCACCGGGCCGGAAACGGCCAGGCGGACCGGCATGCCGGAGTGCAGGGCGAGCGCGTGGGCGCCGCCGATCCGGGCCAGCAGCGGTGGCGCCGCGAGGTCGGCGGACAGCGTCAGGCGGAGGCTGGCATCGTGACCGTAATAGGACACCGACACGACGCAGGCCGGGCAGCCCGCTTCATCCGCGGGACGGACCTCGATCTGTTCGGGCCGGACCATCACCCG
The DNA here is from genome assembly GCA_964248625.1 of uncultured Acetobacteraceae bacterium. Lineage (GTDB taxonomy): Bacteria > Pseudomonadota > Alphaproteobacteria > Acetobacterales > Acetobacteraceae > Lichenicola. The sequence goes on from CAXTZG010000010.1 coordinate 52,652, forward strand.
CACCGGTCCGTCGGGCGTCGGCGAGGCCAGGGTCAACCGCCCGAGCGCGCAATCGGCGAGACCGGCCGTCGCCCGGCCGTCGAGCAGCACCGCCTCGCCGACGAAACGCGCGAGCTCGGCATCGACCGGATGGCGATAAAGCTCCGAGGGGGTGGCGAGCTGCGCAAGCCGGCCGCCACGCAGCACGCCCACCTGGTCGCCCATCGACAGCGCCTCGGACTGGTCGTGCGTGACCAGCAGTGCGGTGGCCCCGGCCTCGGTCAGGGCCCGGGCCACCGCCTGCCGCGTGCCGGCGCGGAGTGCGGCATCGAGGGCGGAGAACGGCTCGTCGAGCAGCACCAGCCGTGGCCCGGGCGCCAGCGCGCGCGCCAGCGCCACGCGCTGCTGCTCGCCGCCCGACAGCGCCTGCGGCGCGCGGGCGGCATAGGAAGCGGGCAGACCGACCAGCTCGAGCAGCGCCTCGGCCCGGGCGCGGCGGCGGCGACCGACGCGATCGAGGCCGAACAGGATGTTGGCCTCGACCGACAGATGCGGGAACAGCGCGCCGTCCTGGGCGACGTAGCCGATGCGGCGGGCTTCCGGACGCAGGTGCAGCCCTGAACCCTCCACCGGGACGCCGCCGATGGCGATGCTGCCGGCATCGGCGCGCTCGAAGCCGCAGATCAGGCGCAGCAGCGTGGTCTTGCCGCCCCCCGACGCGCCCAGGATTGCGACCAGGCTGCCTTCGGCCACCTCGAGCGACAGCGCGCGCAGCACCGGCGTGACGCCGAACGACTTGGACAGGGCCTGGATGAGCAGCGCGGACATGAACCGGCCTCAACCCGGCCCGGTCGCGCCGCCGGGGTCGCCGGAACGCCCGAAGCGCCGCACCAGGATCCAGGTCGACAGCAGGGACAGCGCCACCATGACCGCGGCATAGGGGGCTGCGGCGGCAAAGGCCAGGGTGGTGGTGTCGGCCCAGACCTGGGTCGCCAGCGTCCGGGTGCCGATCGGCGACAGCAGCAGGGTGGTGGTGAGCTCGGTGACGACGGCCACGAACACCAGGGCGGCACCGGCGCCCAGCCCGGGGGCCGCCAGCGGCAGCACGATCCGGCGCGCGGTGGCGAAGGGGCCGAGGCCGAGCACCCGGCCGGCCTCCTCCAGCCGCACCTGCGCCTGCACGAAGGCGGCGCGCACGCTGACCAGCGCCAGCGGCAGGAACAGGATGGCGTAGGCGACGATCAGCAGCGGCGCGCTCTGGTACAGCGGCTGCAGCAGCCGGATCGCCAGGGTGACCAGCGCCAGTGCCACCACGATCCCGGGCACGCCCTGGCCCAGATAGGCGCTCCGCTCCAGCAGCGTGGCGATGCGGCCGGGATGGCGCACCGCCAGGAAGCCGAGCGGCAGCGCCAGCAGCAGGGTCAGCGCGGCGGCGGCGACGGCCAGCGACAGCGATCCCGCGGTCGCCTGCAGCAGCATTGTCCAGGACACGCCCACCGCCGAGGTGGCCGCCGCATCGTGCTGGGTCAGCCAGAACACGATGGTGCCGAGCGGCACGCCGAGGGTGGCTGCGGTGAGGCAGACGAAGAACAGCAGCGACGGGATCACGCCCCGCCCGAGCCGGTAGCGGGCCGCCGGCCGGCGCGCGCCGCGGGTCAGCGAGGCATGCACCGCACGACCGCGCACCTTCAGCTCCAGCACCAGGCACAGCAGGCACAGCAGGATCAGCACGGTGGCGAGCAGGGCGGCGTCCGGGCCGGTCAGGCCGGTGCGATACTGGGCATAGAGCTGGGTGGTGAAGGTGCGGTAGCGCAGCAGGGCGAAGGCGCCGAACTCGACCAGCACGTTCAGCGCCACCAGCAGCATGCCGCCCAGCAGCGCCGGCCTGAGCTGCGGCAGCACCAGGCGGACGAAGCACGCCCCCGGGCCCAGGCCGAGGACGCGGCCGCTTTCCTCGATCGCCGGGTCCATGCCGCGCAGGGCGGCGGCGACCGGAAGATACACCAGCGGCATGTAGGCCGAGCCCACCACCAGCAATGCGCCCAGGAAGTCCTGCAGCGCCGAGCTCAGCGAGATCCAGGCATAGCTGGTGATGAAGGGCGGGATCGCCAGCGGCACCGCGGCCAGCACCGCGAACGCGCCGCGACCGGGAAGGTCGGTGCGCTCGACCAGCCAGGCGCACAGCACCCCCACCATGGCGGTGACGGCGACGCTGGCCAGGACCAGGCCGATCGTGTTCAGCAGCAGCTCGCCCACCAGCGGCCGCCACAGCAGCTCGACCGCCTCCTGCGCCGGCACCTCGAGCGCCTGTCCCACCGTCAGGCCGAGCGGCAGCAGCACCAGGATGGCGGCGCACCCGGCCGGCAGCAGCAGCAGCGCCGGGATGCGCCGGCCGCGGTTGATGCGGCCGGAAACCGACGGCGTCAGAGCAGCCCGGCCTCGCGCAGCAGCTTGGCCGCATCCTGGTCGTCGCCGAGATCCTTGACCGAGATGGTCGGCGGGTTGAGCTGGTCGAACGGCTTGAGCAGCGGGTTGGCGGCGACCCCCTTGACCACCGGATACTCGAAATCGACCGGCGCGGCGGCGGTCGCGGTCTGCACCGGGGTGCTGACCATGAAGGCCAGCAGCTTCTGCGCCGCCGCCTGGTGCTTCGACGACTTCAGCACCGCGGCACCGGACACGTTGATCAGCGCGCCGACGTCGCGGCCGCCGAAATGGTGGATCCGGCTTATGGTCGCAGCGCCCTTCTCCTGGTGCAGCCGGGCCCAGTAGTAGCTGTTGATGATGCCGACGGCGGCAGCGCCCCGATCGACCGCTGCGACCACGCCCTCGTCGTCATCGAACAGCTGGGCATTGGCCTTCAGCGCCTTGAGCCAGGCGAGTGCGGTGTCGCGGTCCTTGAGCTTCACCACCGCCTCGACGAGCGGCAGGAAGTCGGCATCCGCCGGGGCGATGGCGAGCCTGCCCTTCCAGGCCGGACGGGCGAGGTCGAGCAGCGATGCCGGCAGCTGCGCATCGGCGATCATCGACGGGTTGTAGGCCAGCACGTTCTCGCGCAGCAGCACGCCGAGCCAGTGGCCGGTGTCGGCGCTGAAGCGCGCCGGCACCTCGGCCAGCGTGGCGGCATCGACCGGCGACAGCAGCCCCTTCTCGTCGAGCAGCACGAGCTCGGGCGAGTTCTCGGTGAAATACACGTCGGCCGGCGAGGCGGCGCCCTCCTGCACGATCTGGCTGGCGATCTCCGGCGCCTCGCCGAAGCGGGTGCGCACCGCGATGCCGGTCTGCTTGGTGAAGGCGGCGGTCAGCTGGTCGACCATCTGCTCGTGCTGGGCGCTGTAGAGGGTCAGCGTCTCGGCGCCGGCCACGCCGCCGCCGAGCGAGGCAAGCCCGGCGGACGCGAGCAGCAGGCGCGCGAGCGGCACGGATGCCTTGAGCGACGGAAAACCCATGGAACGGTCCTCGATTGGCCGCGGCGACAGCCGGTGCGGCACGAATTGCGAGCTGTTCTTAACTTCGCCTCCTGGCGCCGTCAAACGCCCGTGTTCCGGAGACGGCGATGATGACGAAGGCTTCATCTCGCCGACGCCGGCGCCTCCAGGCTTGTCCGCATCGTCGAGCCAAATGCCTCGGCATCAGGCTGCTGGAACCCGTCGGACGGTGCAGCCATCCGTTTCGACATCGGATTGACGCGCGCGCGCTTGGGAGAGCGTGCTGCGGCCCGGCTGCTGCCGGCGCGATGCGGGAGCGTGTCATGGTGCGGCCGACAAGCCTGGGGATCGTCTGCTGGCTGCTGATCGTGCTCGGCGTGCTGGGCGGCGTCTCCGTGCTGTGGAGTCACAGCCTGGCAACGAACCCGAAGGTGATGGCGCTGATGGCGCGCAGCCCTGTGTCCCTGGCAGCCCAGGAAGCGGTGGGGCTGCTCAGCTGCATCATCGAGGTCGTCGCCGGCGTGCTCATGCTCCGGCGCATCGCCGCCGGGCGCCTGCTCTACGTCGTCTGGGGGGCGTTCGGCATTCTGTTCACGCTGTGGACGTCGCCGGTGACGGCGGCCGCCATCCCCGGCATCGTGATCTATGCGCTGATCGTGTTCTTCCTGTTCAGGCGCCCGGCCAGCGCCTGGCTGCATGCCGATGCGCCTGGTTAGCATCGTCCTGCTCGGGCTTGCCGGCTTCTCCCTGTATGCGGCGGCCTCGGGATCGCTGCTCTGCGTCGCAATGGGGCGGTCGGGCGGCGAGCTGGCGGTCGTGGGACTGGTTCTCGCCATCATCGCCTGGATCCCGTTCGCGGTGTTCCTGTCCCTGGGTCTGGTCTGCAGCCAGCGCGGCACCCGGCGCGGCCAGGCCGCGATCACCATCCTGATCGGCGCCTTGTTCACGCTGATCGTCTGGGTGACGCTCGGCATGCTGCTGCAGTCGCCCGCCTTCACGGCGACCCTGCAGCGCGGTCCCGACTACGCATCAGCCGGTCGCCTGACCCTGCTCGCCTGTCCGGCGCTGCTGCTGCTGATCGTGCCGTCCGGACTGCATCTGCGCAGGATGTCACGCGAAGCCGGACAGGCGGCATGAGCGTCACCCGGACGTCACAGTGACCGGCGAAGTTACAACCGGCGGAACCCGGCATGGCCGTGTTCCGTTGTCAGCGCAACATTCCTGGAGATGAAGAAGATGTTTTCCGCTTCCTGCCGCGCTCTCGCCACCATCGGTTTGCTGGCGGCTGCGACCGTTGGCCTGTCCGGCTGCAACACCCTGAACGGCGCGGGCCAGGATGCGAGTGCGCTCGGCCACGATGTCTCTAAGGGCGCCAGCGCAACCCAGAGTGCCGTGACCGGCAATACCGGCCTCGCCAACCATTAGCCTGCCGGTGCGGCCGGGCCGAGACCCGGCCGGCCCGACCGAGCGGCGGCTGAACGCGCCAATAGAACGGCGCGATCGGGCAGCAACACGGCCGTATCCGAAGCCACTCGGTGACGAACGCATTACGGCTTCCTGCGACTGCCGTCACCCGGTGACGTACAGACCCGTCGCAGGCTGAATCATCGCAGCATCCTGCCGTTGCGCCTCGACCGCTCGGTCATGCAGTCCGGCACTCGCGATCCCCGAAAGGTGAGGTCGTCGGGCGACAACGGATCGCCGCCATCGGCGTCCTAGTCCCGGGGACCGAGACAGTCAGGAGACCAGCGATGCAACAGGCAAAACCCACCCTGCCGGGCAATCAGGGTCAGTTCGGCGAGAGCGCGGCCACGGAAGCGCATCAGTCGTTGCGGGCGACCCACCGCGGAACGGTCAAGCCGGTGGTGCCACGAATGCCAGCCGGCGCATCCGCCAGCGATCCGGACGAAAGTGCGGAGGACGAGTCTGAGGGTCACCCGACCTGAGGCTCGGGCTGTGGCGGCGCTCAGCCCTGGTTGGCGTGCGCCGCCTTTGCAGCCCATGTCTTCACCGCAGCCAGCATGCGCGACACATGACCGTCCGGATCCATGGCGTTGTAGGCCGCCAGGATCGTGCCGTCCGGTGCGATCGCATAGGACGTCCGGGCGGCATAGCCCGGCATCAGGGTGATGGTGGCGTCGTACTCCCTGGCGATCTGACGGTCATTGTCGGCCGCGACCGGGAACCGGCTCTGGCAGGCGCTGACGGAGAACTTGTCCAGCGTCTCGATCTTGTCTTCCGAGATGCCAAGCACGTGCACGCCCAGGCGCTGGAACTCCGGCATCGCGTCGGCGAAGTCGTGCGCCTCGACGGTGCAGCCTTTGGTGAAGGCGGCCGGATAGAAATAAACCACCACCGGACCCTTCTGCAGCATCGCTGCCAGCGAGGCGTCGAACTCCTTGCCGCCGAGCGTCGCGCGCGCCTTGAAATCCGGAGCCTTGACGCCGGGCGCCAGGGCCGCGTGCGCGGCAGAGGCTGCCAGCGAGGCCAGCGCGAACGAGACAGCAAAAGCCTTAGGAACGCGCATCGGGCGACACCACCATGCAATCGGACCGGCCGTGGCTCAGGCGCTCGCACGCCTGCAGCGCATCGCTCCGCGACAGGCCGGTCAGCCGGGCGCGATAGACCTTGGCGCTGCGGCCCTGCCGGATGCCGGCGATCTCGGCACGCGCACGATACAGGCTCGGCGCATGCGACTGCGCGGCGCCGGCGGCCTGGCTGGCCTGGGCCGGGGTGCCGAAGGCCCCGACCTGGATCGACCAAGTGCGTGGTCCGCCGCTGCGGCCGGCATCGCGCAGCAGCGGCGCCGGCTCGGCCATGGCGGGACGGATCAGGTGGAAGCGG